>DATLOL010000046.1:0-33174 GCA_035536275.1 Thermoanaerobaculia bacterium | reverse complement strand
CAGGTCCCTCGACTCACGCTCGGGATGACACGGGTCTACTTCGTCCCCTCCCAATAGGCCTTCATCCGCGGCCAGATGAACTGAGCGACCTTGCGTCCCAGATCGAGCCCGGCCACGTTGTCGGCCTGGATGTGATAGCCGCCCATCACGCGGGAGATGCCGGCCATTTCCGCGGTCGCCGTGAAGGTCGGGAGAGGCAATTCGACCTCGGTCTTCGCAAAGTCCGCGTCCGGCTCGGTGAGGATGCCCGGGTTCCGGCGCTCGACGAATCCGTAGTGATCGCTGCCGGTGAAGAGCTCCAGGACCTTCGCGCATGCGGCGCTGACCGTGCTGTGTCCCGACACGTATCCTGGGAACGGCGGGGTGAGGAACGAGTCCGGCGAGTACGGATGCCACTGGTTCGCGGCGATCTTCTTCACGCCTTTGCCCGGTCCGGTCCAGCCTTCGATCTCCGCGTCGGTGTATTGCTGGCGCACGAGGGTCCATGGACGCGACGAGTCGTAATACCGTTTGGACTCCCACGCGGCGATGAACGCGTCCATGGCCGCGTTCGACACGGCGAAGAACAGCTTCACGTCCTGATCGAGCGTGTGTTTGTCGCGCCGCGACACATCCTGCGCGAACCGGAGCCAGTGTCCGGACTGGCCCGTCGAGCGGGGACCGTCGCGCATGAACTCGACGATCGCCTTCTGCTCGTCCGTCAGCGTGGCGTTGAAGCGCACCACCTCATCGACTTCCTTCTTCATCTGCTCGCTGCCGAACTTCGGCGGCGCCGGCGGGCGGAACTGGTCGCTGCGATCGAGCGCGAACGGCTTGACCCGGTACCAGTGCGGCGTGAGGAAGTTTGGATAGAACGTCTCGCCCTTCGCGTTGAGGAAGGGGAGCTGCTGCCAGCGGTCGGCGTTGTGCACTTTCTCGGTCGTGTTGAACGGCGAGTAGAAGGTGAAGTCCGAGTACGGCTTGCCGTTCGATCCGACCTCGTCGCCGAACTGGTTCGCGCCGTCCTGATGCCGGTAGTCGCAAACGGCTTTCGCCACGACGTTGCCGACGCCCTGCGGCTTCGACACGTCGGTGGTCGCGTCGTCGGGGTCGAAGCCCATGGCCCGCATCTGCCCGTCGATCCACGGTTTCTCGTCGGGCAGGACGTCGATCAGCGCGCGATAGGTGGCAAACGCCATCGCGGTCTCGCGATTCTTCTGCGTTCGCTCCGCCGGCGGCCGCCGGAGCGTGCCTGCGAGTCGCGTCCCCAGGGCCTTGTCGTCGTACGCCGCCCACGCGTCGTACATCGCCGTCAGGGGGATGGCCATCTGTCGCGAGAGGATGGTCGGGCGCGCGCCGATGCGATCGACTTCACGTGCCGAGGCTTCGAGGACGACCTCGAGCCAGCGGTAGGCGGCGGTGGGTTGGAAGCCCGGCTCGGGCCTGGCGTGGATCGGCACCTGTCTGGCGGCGACCAGAAACAAAAGACACGTCAGGCACAGGAGAGCACTGCGAACCGAATTGGACATGACGAATAAAAAACTACCCCGATCCTCGGGCATTGGCAAGCTGATACTCTCCAACTCGCCTTGCCGCTCCTCGTTTATACCCTCGCAGCGCTGCTGATCCTCTTTCTCGCGCACCGGCTGGTGACGCCGCTCTCGCGCGGCGCGCGCGCGTTCCTCTTCGCTCTTCCGTTTCTTTTCGTCGGGCACGCGCTGGTCACGAACCGGGTCTACGCGCCCATCGACAAGACCTATCTCGACATCCCGCTGTCGGTGGTGAAGGAGCGCTACGGGATCGGCGATCCGCACAATCCCGCGACGGCGGACATCTTCGCGCAGATGATTCCGTGGCGGCACGCGGTGCGGGAGTCGGTCGCGCGCGGCGAATGGCCGCTCTGGAATCCGTACATCCTCTCCGGCGACATCCTGGCCGCCGCCGCGCAGCCCGCCGTGTACAGCCCCTTCACCTGGCTGGCGCTGCTGATGCCGGCGCCGATCAGCTTCACCTTCACCGCTGCCATCACCTTCCTCCTCGCTGCCCTCGGCGCCTTCCTGCTCGCCCGCGACCTGGGCTGCCGCGAGCTCTCCGCGAGCATCGCCGCGGCGGGGTTCATGTGCGCGTCCGGGACGACGCTGTACGTCCTCTGGCCGCTCGGCCTCTCCTGGGCGCTGTTCCCGCTCGTGCTCCTCGGCGCGCGCCGTGTGGTGCACGAGCCGGGCGTGCGGTCGTGGGCGCTGCTGACCACGGCCTTCGTGCTGCTCATCAACGCCGGGCATCCGGAGTCGGTGCTGCACATCGTCGTGATCGGTGCCGCCTACGGAGCGGTGGAGTGGCTCGGGAAGAGAAACCTGCGCGCGATCGGGATCGCGGTCGCGGCGGGCATCGTGGCGCTGCTCGTCTCGGCGATTTTTCTGCTGCCGTACTTTGAAGCGCTGCCGCAGACGGGCGAGTACTTTTTCCGCCAGCTCTGGCGAGGCAGCGACCGCTCGGCGAAGACGCCGCAGGTGCTGCTCACACTGGCGTCGGACGTCTTCCCCGACCTCCATCTGCGCAAGTGGACGAAGCCGGACATCGGGGGCCTCGCCGGCGAGAGCGCGGCGGTGGGAAGCATCATCCTCGCACTGGCGCTCTACGCGGCCTGGCGGGTGCGCTCGCGCACAACCTGGTTCTTCACCATCGCGTCATTGATCATGCTCGCGGCGCACGCCAACTGGAAGCCGGTGGCGACGGTCATCCACGCCCTGCCGCTGTTCGACATCACTCTCAACGAGCGCCTGGCGTTCGGCGTCGCGTGCATGCTGTCCGTGCTCGCGGCGATCGGCGTCGAGCAGTTGCGGCGGCGCGGCGCGGCGGTGACTTTTACGATCGTCTTCGCATTGCTCGCCTTCGGGACCTGGTTCATCGCGAAGAACTTCGTCATCGAGCGCGGCCCGCGCGATTGGGGCGCGTACACGTCTCTCGCCGAGCTGCTGTTCCTCGGCATCGCTGCGCTCGCGCTGCTGCTCCCACGCGGCCACGCCTGGGTGCTCCTCGGATGTCTGATCGCCCAGCGCGGGATCACCGAGTACAACGTCCACGCTTCATTCCCGCGCGCGGCCGCGTATCCGCCGATGAAGATCTTCGAGCCGATGCGCAACGTGCGCGAGCCGTTCCGCATCGCGGGCACACACTGGGCTCTGCTGCCCGCGACGAACGCGCTCTACGGCCTCGAAGACGTGCGCGGCTACGAGGCCATGACCTTTCACCCGTACGTGAAGACGTGGGAGCTGTGGTCGACGCACCAGCCAGTGTTCTTCAACCGCACCGACGACCTGTCGAAGCCGTTCCTGTCGATGATGAACGTGCGCTTCGCGTTCCTCCACGCCGACCGGCCGGTGCCTCCCGGCTGGCGCGAAGTCGCCCGCGAAGGCAATGCCGTGCTGATCGAGAACGACCACGTCCTCCCGCGCGCGTTCGTCCCCCGCTACGTGACCGTCGGCATGCAGAGCGAGGTGGCCGTCGACCAGATGGCCGGCGTCACGGACTTCCGGGAGAAGGGCTGGATCACCGCGGACGTGATCCCGTACGAGCGCGTGAACGGCCCCGGCGTGATGACGCAGCGCGGTGACACGCTCGACGTGACGATGGAGAGCGACGGCTGGGTCGTCGTGTCCAACTCCGCCTGGAAAGGCTGGCGCGCCTACGTCGACGGCCAACGCGTCGCCATCCAGCGCGCCAACGTCGCCTTCCTCGGCGTCCATGTTCCGAAGGGCAAGCACACCGTGCGGCTGGTGTACTGGCCGGAGTCGTTCGTCATCGGACGCGCGATCACGTTCGCGACGCTGCTGGGCATCGCCGTCTTCGCGCTGCTGCGCCGCCGGTCCGCATGAAGCTGATCCGGCCTGTCACGCCGGAGGTCGCGGGTTCGAGCCAGGTTCGAGCCCCCATCGGCCCCGCCAATCAAAGCGCTCACCAACCGCCACTTCGGCGGCTTTCATGTTTTCAGCGGCCCGAAATCTCCCTCCCAGCCGTGCGTTCGAGTGTGAGCCCATGCGAGTTCGTTCGATTCCGCGCGATCGATGGCAACGTATCGCACTTCGAATGTTCGTGGTCCGGCTCCCCTTTCGCGGCGGGGATGCCGTGGATGTCGAGATCGAAGACGGCGTGCGGCGCGAGCTCGCGATCGTCCAGACCCGACTCTTCCGCGCCTTCGCGAAGCGCCGCAGCCTCGGGGAGTTCCTCGCCTTCGACGTGACCGCCCATCTGCAGCCAGCGGTCCATGCGGAGATGGTGGTGCAGGAGCAGCCGCCCCCTCGCTGTCGACGATGTAGCAGCTCACGGTGAATTGGCCGGGAACGAAATGACCGCGCGAGAACGTCAACCTTCGCGCACCGCGGCCTCCAGGATCTCGAAGCCACAACTGGCGGAGTCAATCCTCGCTCTCGAGCCGATGGGGATCGTGAACTGCGGCGCGGTGTGGCCGAAATCCATATCAGCGATGACCGGGAAACGATACTTTCGCGTACGTTCCGACAAGACGTCGTGGAAGCGCCGCGTCTGTTCGTCCGTGTAACGATAGGGACGACCCGCAATCACGCCGGACACCTCTTCCCAGACGCCCATGTTCTCGTAGTCCATCAGGATGGCGTCCAGAGTCTCGGGCGGTTCTCCTGATGACTCGAAGAAGAAGACTGCTCCATCCCATTTCGGCCAGTACGGTGTTCCGCGGAGATGCTGAAGGGACTCCAGACAGCCCCCAATCAACGGTCCTTCTCCGCGTCCTTCCCGGAGCCACGTCCAACCGGGATTCGGGCGCAGAATGCGCGCACGTTCCCGATCCAGCCCTCGGCCCCAATCGAGGTATTCGTCGGTAAACTCCGTCGAGGGCGCAACCACGCCGATCGGCGTGGCCTGTCCCACCGCACGAAGGAAGGATTCCTTCGTGTAATTGAACATTCGTGGCCATTCCGCAAAGTCCGGCAGGAGCGCCGGGCCGTTGAACGTGGTCAGGCCTGTTTTCTTCCAGATCGCCACATTGAGGACGGTGATATCCGAAGACCCCACGAAGATCTTCGGATTGCGCCCGATCAGCTCAAAGTCGATGTACGGCAGCAAATGACATGAGTGGTCCCCGCCGATCGCCGAGATGATCGCCTGGACGGTGGAGTCCGCGAACATTTTGTGGATATCCCGTGCCCGATCTGGCGCCGTGTCCGAAACAATCCCACGGACATTGAGTGCGTGGGGGGCTATCCTGACGCCGTAGCCGAGCTCGCGGAGGCACTGCACGCCGTGTTGCAAACGATCAGGGAAGAGACCTGCCCCGCCCCACGATGGACTGACGATGCCTACCGTATCGCCTTTTTTCAATCGCGGCGCCAACATCTATACACCCTTCACGAGGTTAACACCGCTGTCCACATATACGTACCTTCTGCGATAATCTCATCATCACCACGACAGGGAACGATGCGATGTCGAACAACGCAATGATGTCGCTACATCCGGATTTGATCCGCGGTGCTTGGCGCGAGTCATCGGCCAGCATAACGGATCAGTTCTCGAATCCGTGGCTGTCGCAGCTCATCGACCTATGCGACGTGTTCAATCACGCGTCGACGCGCTTTTTCCGACAGCGGGGATTGCGGGCTGCCTACCTGCCGTTAACGACGCACTCTGTCTCCAGTCCGGCGGCCCCGGGCAGCGATTCACTACCGGTCGAAGTCGAGCTTTGCGGAATCCGGACTTACCTCGCCGACTCCATGCAGTTTCTCCTCGAGTATGTCTGCCGCTTCCAGCCCAAGGGCGTGTTCTATGTCATGCCGTCGTTCCGAGGGGAAGCGCCGGACGCACGCCATCTCAGCCAATTCTTCCACGCCGAAGCTGAGATCGCCGGTAGCTTGGAAGACGTCATGGAGCTCGTCGAGGCGTATGTGCGGTCGCTCGTTTCCGCGTTCCTCGAGGAGACGGAGGAAGGCGTACTGGCCAACCTGAACTACCTCGCGCGCGCCGCTGACGGCCCGAGCTTTCGACGATTAGCGGTCGACGATGCACTCGAGATCCTTGCAGACGTTCCGCAGACCGTCGAGAAGCGCAATGGCGCATTGGTGATCTCCGCTGCCGGAGAGCGTTTCCTGTTGCGCGAGCTCGGCGGCGGACCTCTGTGGCTCGTCGGCCACGACGCCGCCGCGATGCCGTTCTACCAGGCTCGTACGGCCGGCGATCCGCGCAGAACTCGCAGCGCCGACTTGTTGATGGGCATTGGCGAAACGGTGGGCGCCGGCGAGAGGCATGCGACCGGCGACGCAACGGCGGCAGCGCTGGCTGAGCAAGGCATCGACCCCGTCGATTACGCTTGGTACCTAGAAATGAAGTATGCAGCACCACTCCAGACCTCGGGGTTCGGCCTTGGCGTCGAACGGTTCCTGCTCTGGCTCACCGGTCATACCGACATTCGCGACATGCAAGTGATTCCACGTGCAAACGGACAACGCCTCATCCCCTAACCTCGACCGTCTGACCGCTGACGACGTCGATCGCCTTTCCTATCCTGAGCTCGTCGCACTCGTGCGGGAGACCAATCGTTGTCCGGGCGGCAAGCGCACCATCAACCGGATCGCACGCCTGACGCTCCTCGATCGCGAGTCTCGCGTTCTGGAGGTCGGCTGCACGACCGGCTTCACTTCGATCGAGCTGGCGGCCATCTCGCGCGCTCGCATTTTGGGCGTCGACGTGATCCCCGCGGCTGTCGCGGAGGCCGAGCGCCGCCGTCGTGCCCTGCCCGCGTCGATGGCCGAGCGCATCGAGTTTCGTGTGGCGGACTTGTTCGACCTTCTGGGACGAATCGAACCGGTGGATCTTGTCGTGGTGGGGGGCGCTACGACCTTCATGCAGCGAAAGCAGGACGCGGTGCAGGCGTACCAGTTGCTGCTCCGCCCATACGGTTTTCTCTCCGTCACGACGCTGTTCTACAGATCGGAGCCACCGCAGGACATCGTTCAGCGAGTGGGCAACATCATCGGTACGAGAATCGACGTAAAACTTGCGCCCGATTGGCTGGACCTCTTTACCAGCACCGGCTTGGAGCTGTATCACTGTGAGCGACATGAGCTGGACGCACGGCCCCCCGAGGTAATCGATGCGTATGTGCGCTACATGCTCATGCAGCCTCACCTCAACGGATTGTGCGCCGAGGCGAGAGCGGCGCTTCACGGGCGGTGGCTCGAAGCCATGACGGCATTCAACGAAAATCATCGCTACCTCGGCTATCTGCTCGCCCTTCTTCGCCGCAATCCCTTCGAGGAACAGCCCGAGCTTTTTCTTCCCCGTGGGACGATTGTAGAATCCTCCTTCCGATGAAGATCCTCGTAATCGGTGGAACCGCCTTTCTCGGCCGTCATATCGTTCGCGAGATGCTGAGCCGGGGCCATACGGTCACGCTTTTCAACCGCGGAGTCGAGAATCCCGAGCTTTTTCCGGAAGCAGAACGGATCACTGGAGATCGCCGGAGCGATCTGGCCAAGCTCCGCGGGCGCAGGTTCGACGTCGTCGTCGATACCTGCGGCTATCTGCCCGAGGATGTCGCCGCTTCGTCCGCGGCTCTGGCAGCATCGCAATGCTATGTCTTCATCTCCAGCGTCGCGGTCTACCGCGACCTGTTCGACGGCACTAGCGAGGACGCGCCGCTGCACCCAACCGTGGGCTCGCTCACCCTCTCACCCACGACACTTGGTCCATTGAAGGCTGCATGCGAACACGCGCTGATCAAATACTTTCCCGGTCGGGCCCTGATCGTGAGGCCAGGGCTGATCGTCGGGCCGGACGACATCGCAAGCAGGGCACGCGTCGATGCGAAGCGTCGGAATGTCGGGCCGCTCGACTATGACTCGTTCTCACCGCGATTTCCATATTGGGTGCAACGTTTCGAGGCCGGAGGATGCGTACTCCTGCCGGGCCGCCCTGCCGCACCGGTACAGGTCATCGACGTACGCGACGTGGCGGAATGGATCGTGACGATGATCGAGCAGAGGCGATGGGGCACGTTCAACGCGACGGGACCCATCACGACCATGTCAGCACTGATGAAGACCTGCCAGAACCGCGAAGCAGAGTGTGAGTGGGTGGATGATTCGTTCCTCCTGCGGCATGGTGTGTACCCGTTTGTCGAGCTCCCGCTCTGGACACTGCCCGGAGCTTTGAACGAGGCATTGCTGCGCGTTCCGGCAACGCCAGCGACAGAATCCGGCCTCCGTTATCGATCCCTCGGGGAAACAGTCGAAGCAGTACGAGTCTGGGCGCGAGAACACCCCCACCTGGCCATAGCGCCGCGGACACCGGTGTTGAGCCGCGAACGGGAGCGCGATCTACTGATCGCCTGGCATCATGCCTCCAGCAGTGGCTCAGCCGACAAGACCGCGCCCTCGGCGACGGACACGTCATAGCGCGCCAGGATGTCGAGCTGACGACGGAAGTGAGCGCGACCCTCGGCCGGATCCGGATGATCGACGGGCAACATTGCAATCCTTTCCACGGCTTTTTCGGCGGCAAGGTTCGCCTCCGCCGACAGATGGGGCAGGAGCCAATGGTGATAGTCGGCCTGCCACAGCATCAGCACGGCGTCGTCGTTGGACCTTCGCACGACATCGAGCGTGTTCCGATTGAGACTTCGCGCCATAGCCACGTCCATGCCCGTGTGCTCCCACGAATAATCGGGATCATCGGGATCGTGGATGATGATCTCGAACCTCTCCGCGTCCGCCCATACAGGCATCTGCTCGTCCTGCAGAGAAAACACACTCAGCATGAAATGCCCGGCATACTCCCGTGTCAGGAAATCATGTGTGAGACGGTAGTCGTTCGGCGTCTCTCCCGGATATCCGACCATGAACGAGCAGCGGTATCCGATGGGACCATCAGAGAGAAGCTCGAACGCGTGACGGTTCTCCGTCACGCTGACGCGCTTGTCCATGAACGCGAGGGTGCGCGGACTCATCGATTCAAAACCGATCGAGAGGAACCGGCAGTGCGCAGCGGCCAGACCTTCGAGGAACGATTCCTCCTTGATGGCATTTGCACGGCTGTAGCCCTCCCACTCCACTGCAACAGACGGAAGCAGCCGCAGCAGTTCCCGCATCCGCTCGTGGGGAATAGTGAAGATCGAGTCCATGGCCTTGATGAACCGGGCGCCGTTCTCCGCGGCGTAGCGCGCCCAGTCATCGCGAATTTTTCTGGCGGACTTGTAACGCCACACGGGACTCGCCATCGGGAACGAGCAGAACTTGCATGCGAACGGACATCCGCGCATCGATTCGTACGGCACCACCGGAAACGCGCCAACGAAGGATGGTGAAGGGTGCGTCTCAAGATCGATCATTTCGTGCGGAGTCAAGCGCAATGCATCGCCGTCGCGCAGGACGAGATTCGGAACGTCGCTCAGCGGCAGCCCCTTTTCCAAGGCACGCAACAGAAGGGGCAGCACGTGCTCGCCGTCGCCGCGCACGACGATATCCACTTCCGGGTGCTCGTTCAGGATTCGTGCGTACTTGAGGTTGCTGTACTGTCCGCCGACGACAATGCGCGTATCGGGGCAGAGATCCGTGAGACGGTCCAGCAGCCGTGCCAGCGTTCTACGGTCCCATACGTATGTGGTGGAGACCAGAATCACACCATAGTGGCGCGGTAGAGAAATGGACCCACCAGCCCAGATGCGCTCCGTCCGAAGGACGTCATACTCGACGTCGCATTTCTGCAGCATCGCTTCGAGGGTGAACGTGGTCAGGTGCGGAACCGCGTCGCGTCGAGGCCTGAGCATCGGATAACTGGTGCCACGAAGATCGAAGCAGAGCTGGCCTAGGTCGAAGCCGTCGAAGTAGGTCCTCTTCAATCTCTCGACGGCGTTTTTGTCGAACAGACTGTGCCGGAGATACTCGTTGTTTTTGAACGAGGCGCCCAGCCCGGATACGAGGAGAACGCGCATCACCTGCCTACCGTCGATTCGACTGCTTCGAGCAAAGAGCGAACAGCTTCGTCGGTCAAGCCAAAGGTGCCCCGGAGATCGTCAGGTGTAACGGTTCCGTCGCGCGCGCTGACGAACCGCCTCGCGGCGGAGATTCTGCGTTCGCGAGAATTGTTTTCGGCGGCAAGATCTTCCTTAATCCGGGCCGCCGTCGCGGGGTCGAGCAATCCACGGCCTTCCAGCGCTGCTATCCCGGTGGCGTCCATCCGTCGGATGATCCGACGAAGGACATGCCCTGCGCCGCGCGACGCGGGTACGCAGCCGGCCGCGACCAACTGGCTCGCCGCGAGGACATTTCTCGCGAATGACTGAGCGCCTGCCCGGTCGCGTCCCAGGGCAACGAGCGTCCGGGTGATCTGATCGTATTCGGGCAAGGCGAAATACTCGCCGCGGCAACGCGTGGCCCTGAGTCCTTCCAAGCCGAAAGCCGCTTCGACGTAGGATGACCCCTGCGCCTCGTTTCCGACCACAATGACGGTTCCCAGCACTTGAAACCTGCCGCAGCCGCAACCAACGTCGCAGCCTATGTGAGTCGACGCGCGGGGAGCGCTCCAGAACATCGACAAGCCACGGCCGAACAGGCGGTCGCCTTCGCCGTAGCGCCAACGTGTGATGCCCTGAACGGACGGAACGAACCGGACCGACATCAACGGATCATCCACAAGGTCGTTCCAGGCATCCATCAGATCGGCGTCTTCCGCACACATGATCGCGAGCAGCCTTCCGTCCGCCGGAAAAGCGTGGCTCTCGAGAAAGCGCGCGGTGTCGCGGAGCACGCGCGGCAGGTGCGCCGCCTCGGCCAGTAGTCCCAACATTGTGAACGCGTATGGCAGATCTTCAGGAGCATTCGCGCGAAAACAAGACTGAACCTGTGCGCACGGCCGGATACGGTCGCCGCGCAGAATAGCCGCCTTGTGCGGCACGATGGTCGAATTGGTAAAGAGAAGCGTCGGATCACGACTGAGCAGCGGATCTGGAGGAGCGAGGGCATACCCCTGACGCGCTGCAAACGCGACGAACGCCGATTGAATGTCCTCGCTCTGCATGGATTAGAGCTCCCATCCCATGCGGTGGGCCAGCCATTCCCGCGCCGCCGCTCCGTGCGCGCGCTGAAATTCGCGCAGCCTGGGAAGGCCGGGCTCCGGCGGCGCCAGCGAGCGCTCCGTGAAAAAACCTGCGAGCGCGGAAAGGGATGCATTCACGGCCGCGGGCTCCGCCAGGGCACCGACGGGATGTTTCTCGAACGTCGGACCCGGCACGGCCTGACCCTGTGCCGCAACATTCACCAGAAGGACGAGCAAATCGAACCACGCCGCGCCGACACATGCCCACGGCCAGTCGACCACGAAGACGTCCGTGGGTGTGAGCAGGATGTTGTCTGCGCGAAGGTCCGCATGCAACAGGGTCGTTCCCTGCGTGGCCAACTCCCACTCGACCTCCAGATCGACGAGCTCCGCAAGGTGGCACCGCGACCACGAATCGAGTTGCTGCGCCGTCGACCGCCGAGCGAGCTTTCTCCACCCCGAAAACCACTCGGAAAATCGAGTCGCGATCGGTTCGGCAGCGAAAGGAGCAGGGGACAGTATGCGAGTGAAATTCGTCAACATGTCCAGGACGCGAGCGAGATCGTGAGGACGCCAGGGCGAACCGGGCGAGCTGCCTTCAATGTCCTCGAAAGCGAGCGCTACCCAGTCAGATGCTTCGCAGGACCACAGGAATCGAGGCACGGGGAGCGTCGCCGGCAGCGCCGCCGCGATGACAGCTTCCCGGCGGTGCAGGGCAGGACTGTCGGCATTGGGCTCTGGGCCAACTGCTTTCACAAATGCTCGTCGTCCGTCTTTGAGAAGTACACGTGCCGCGAGACCTGGCGAAAAACCACCCTTCTGCGTACGAGCCTGAACGACTTGCGAGCGAAAACGTTCCTCGATGCTGCGACGGACTACTGAGGGCACGTCTGCCCATTCGATCCGCGTCCCTCCCTCCAGGATCGCTTCAGGCAAGTTGCACCTCGACGAGCGACTCGAGGCGCTCCGCCAAATGCATCACTTCGTCCGCGTGTAACGCTTCGACGGCGTAATAAAAGTAAGGCACAGGGATGGCCGGATGTGTGACCACAGGCTCGCCGGCGCGCGCAATGCCGATGAATTGCCATACTCCCGGCATGACGCACGCTTCCTCGAAGCCGGAGACGGACCGGATAATCCCCGCGCGTTTCGGGAACACACCTTTCTGATAGATCTGGATGCGGGATTGTGGCATGAGATCCGGTTTGTCGCCGATCCACAAATCCACCTGCGCGGCTATGAGATCGATTCCCAGCGACCGCTCATAGGCAGCCGGAAGCTGGCCTCCCGGTAGTCGGCCGGCGACTTCGATCAGGACCGGACCGTCCGGGCCGAAGCGCAGCTCACAATGGAACGCACAGCGGTCCAGTCCCAGGACGCGCAATGCTTCCAGCGCAACAGTCCGGCAGGCATTCTCTCGATCGCGCGACAAACGCGTCGGCAACCAATTGGCCTGCGGGGTGAAATACGGCTCGGCGCTCAACTCATTCTCTACGATGCCCACGATGGTTGGAGCATGATCCACCACGAAACCATCGACACTGACCATGGGGCCCGGCACGTACTCCTCGGCGACCCAGCGGGTGGCGTCGATGTGAACCATTGCGTGTCGGGCAGCAGCGACGGCGGCGCGCACAGCGGGCATCACCACTCCGCCCAGATCGTCACCGGGAAGCACCTTCCGCACACCGATACTGCTCTCTCCGGCCGCGGGCTTGAGAACGACCGTACCGAGCTCGTCCACCGCTGCTCCGAGCGTCTTTTCGCTCAACTGATCGAGAATCCGGAAGCGCGGCCTTGAGAGTCCCCCGGCCGCAAGGGCCGTGCGCATGGCGAATTTGTCCGCCGAAGTACGTGCCATCGCTTCGACCGAAGGCCCCGGCAAGCCGAGATCCGACGCGAGCTCCGCCGTCCGGATGACGCACGACTCTGTAAACGTGCCGATTGCTTGAAAGCCGACGCCGAACTCACGAACAGCCGAGGCAAGCGCGGACCGATCGGATGTATCCACGACCATCCTGCGGTCCGGGGGCAGCTCTACGGCTCCATCCATGCCGGAGACCAAGTAGAGATCGACATCTTTGCGGACGATGCTGCGGATAGCTGTCGATACTGCAGCAGTATCGTCATGCACTAACAAAAGCCGCCGCTTCATCATCGCACGCGGCCGAGCATGATCAATTCACCCGGATACGCTGTGCCGAAGGGCGAGCGATCATAGGCCCCATAGACCTCGACGACGTCGAAGCCGGTTCGCGCGAGCAGGTGCTCGAGCTCGTAGCGGAACATATATGACGTCCGATAGGATATCACCGTGCGTTCTCGAGTCCCACCGGGTTGGGTCACGTCATAGACGATCTCGCATTCCTGGGTCTGCGCGAACAGGTCGCGGCCGACGACCCGGTCGGTCCGGCGCACGCGACGGCCGTCCGCGAGCGTTATCAGCGGCGAACTGGACTCCGCGCCGAGAGGCTCCGCCAAATAAGGGATGGAGGGATTGTAGTTGTCGATCAGGACGAAGCCTCCATCCTGCAGGTGGCGCCGGGTGCAACGCAGGCATTCCACCTTGTCGTCCACGGTGAGGATCTCCTGAAGCGTGCGAAACGGAAAGATCGCCAGCCGGAATGTCCGGTCCAGCTCGAAGCGGCGCATGTCGGCCTCGATCACACGCGAGGCGGCGGCTCGCGGGATCACGGCCTCGAGTCGCGTGCGGCAGATATCCAGGTTCGCGGGCGAGAGATCGATGCCCGCAATGTCGACACCGGCAGCGGCAATCGGAACCAGGATTCGCCCGGTACCGCATCCCAATTCGAGAACAGGCCCGCCGATCTGTTGCGCGACCGAAACGAAGAAATCGACATCCTTCCGGTCGCCATAAAAAAGATCATAGAACTCGGCCGACACTTCTTCCGGCGTCTGCGATGTCGGTAGCCACAACATCTGCGGAGGGGAAGCGTCAACGCAACAGCTTTACCCGGCTGATCAATCCCTTTTCGACACGGTACGCCGCGATCACTTCGTTCTTTTTCTTGCCGGAGAGTCCGGAGACGACCTGATGATCGGCCACCCAGTTTCCCACGGCGAACCGGTTGACCACTTTTGCGCTGACTTTCTTCGCGGAGAAAACTCCGCTATAGACTTGGTAGATCTGTTTGTGGCCTTTGATCAGGACTTCGCCGTCGCTCCCCTCGAACACCGCATCCTTCGTAAAGCAGGAGATGAACCGGCCGAGATCATGAGCGTTATACGCCTCGAGTTGCGCCTGCACGGGATCGGCCAGCACTTTCCGATCCGGTTTCGGAACAACGGCCCGGTCGAACTGAACGTCGAGCGTCGCCTTGCCACTCTGCATTGTCATCATGTTCATGGTCGCCTCCGTTTCCGCGCGATGGATTTATGGCCATGTAGTTTTGCTGATTCTTCTCCACGCGTGTTGGTTTGTCAATCCATCGGCGCACTGCAACGGGAACCATTGATCGAGGAAGAAGTAAACCAGCGCGCCCGTGACCGAAACGTACATCCACAGCGGAAACGTCCGCACTGCCACGACGGTACTGCGGTACGCGCAACTTCAGGCTGTTCCAGACGCTGAGAATGACCCAGCGGCACGATGGTCACCGCGAGGATCGTGTGCGAGGTGAGGATGGTCAGATACAATGTCCGCCACCGATCTCACCCTGACCGGCTCCGTCGTAGCGACGGCGAACTTCGAGCTGCGCAGGAGCGCTTATCAACGCTGATGGAGACGAAGCGAACCGGGGGCGGACCGAAGGTTCCAGGCTTCGCAAGGAGAACCCTCGAGCGGTTATTCTGGCGCGAGCTCACGCTCGCGATCCACGCCGTTAGCACAGAGGCAGCTCCCGACGCATCATCGTCATGGGGTACCGAACCCGCGCATATCAGGATGATCGTCGTCGCCGCCGCCGAACTCGGTCTGCCGCCTGACTGCCATCTCATCGACGAACGAATCACCGGCAGCGCAAACTTGACGGGTCACTCCATATCAGCCCGCCGGCCTGTCACGCCGGAGGTCGCGGTTCGAGCCCCGTCGGCCCCACCAAACTAAGTGATTCACCAGCCGCCACTTCGGCGGCTTCGTGCTTTCAGACGGTCGCTTAGAAAATTGGAGACTCGCAAGTCACTCGCAAAGTCGCAAATTGGCGAGCGAGAATCGGCACAGACGCGCGAGCAAAACTGCGAAGCGTTCCCCGGCTTTGGAGCGAATGTTCCACGGAACGTGTGAAAGCGCAGTTAAGAGAACGCGAAGCGCGGGCGCGATCGCCGCGGCGGTGAGAAGTGGTTGGCTTGCGTGGGACGATGACTGAAACCACTCGATCCCGCCACCCGGTCGGCGGCTTTACTCGGTGAGGGCCTTGAGCAATGCCTTCTTCTGGCCGCTGTTCAGCTTCCCAATTGCGGACTAGATTCTGCACGCGTTCGGCAGCGGTTGCGCCCTTGATGGTGAACGGGACGTTGGTGAGCTTTTGGAACTCCGCTTCGAGCTTGTCGAGCGCGATCTTCGCTCCGCCAAACTGTTCCTCGCAGTCCTTCTTGACGCAATCGGACACGAGACAGCAGGCTGGCGTTCCGCCGAGGTATAGATATCGTTTGCCGCGGCCGAACACCTGACCGTTGACCGATTCGGAGCGGCAACACGTTCGCGGTGTTCCCGCAGTTCGTCTCGCAGGGCACGTTCGTCCAGGTCGATCCGGCTAGCGATCCGGCGGTCGTCGACGCGCTCGGCATCGATGCGCCAATCCAGGATCTCACGGCGCCGCGCCTCGAATCGCGCGGCGAGGAGTTTCCGGTTGTGACGGCCTCCGGCCAGAAGGTGACTCTCAGCGTGACCGGCACCGGAGGCACCGAGGATTTCGTCTGGAACTTTCGGAGCGAAGACATTCAACGACGCGGCGGCCTTCGTCGCCGCGCACGGCACGACGACGAACGCGACGGTCACACAGACCTCGGACGGGCATCTCCGCTTCAACTTCACGCCGGCGAGCGTCAGCCCGCTGTTCACGAAGATCGACATCGCCGGCGATGCGCCGCTTCTCGACAGCCTCGGGTTGGCTGCCTCGCTGGTGGTGGACGGAGTCATCCCCTTTCCGTGGGCGGATACCGTCGCCGGCGATCGACGGCTGATCATCGGGCAGGCTGTCTCCGCTTATCTCATGCACGAGCTCACGCAACCGCATCCCGGTCCCGACCCCATCCCGAATATCGAGATCGTTCCCGGGAAGGAGACGGAGTTGAAAGACGCCGTCGGCAAACTCATCGATCCCTACCGCGTGATCGTGGTCATCTTCCTGGACCATCCTCCGAACCGGGCGGCGGGACGCCGCCCGGTCAGCCGGCGGGGACGCCGGCGGTCCGCATGAAGCTGGCGGCGGGGTCCGCTACGTAGTCGCCCCGCCGCACGAGCTCCCCGCCCCCGCCGTACACCCAAAGCAGTGCCGACGCGTGACCACCTGCCGGCTCTGCCAGCGCGCGACGTCGAACGTGTGCACGCTCATTGGCGACTCCGGCAGCGCGTCCAGGTCGAGCATCTGATTGAAGTCGCAGTCGAACAGGCGCCCGTCCCACGAGATCGAAATGGTGTTGCGGCACATGAGCCCCGCGATCGCGTTCGCATTGAAGCCGGAGGTGAGGCGGGCCATGTACGACTCGAGGTTGCCCGACTCCACGAGCCACTCGAGGAAGCGCGAGATGGGCATGTTGTTCAGCGCCAGCAGGCGGTCGAAGGTGATCCCGAAGTCGCGCTCCAGCGAGACGTGCCACTCCTTCTCGATCGAGGCCTGCGACGGCGCCAGGAACGCGCCCGCGGGATTGGTCATCAGCGAGAGGACCCGGCGCGGATCGCCTTTGCCGTAACCGTGCGCGTTGAGCAGGCGCAGGGCCTCGACCGACTTCTCGAACGCGCCGTCGCCGCGCTGCGCGTCGGTGTTCCGCTTCCGGTAGTGGGGGAGTGAGGCCACGATCTCCACGCCGCGCTCGCCGAGCCACTCCACGAGTCCCGCGTTGCGCTGCAGCAGGAGCACGGACAGGTTGCAGCGATCGATGACGTGCTTGCCGCGCTTCACCGCCTCGTCGACGGCGTGGCGAAAAAGCGGATGGATTTCCGGCGCGCCGCCGGTGAGGTCGACCGTGTGCGCCGTCGTCTGATCGAGCGCGCGCAGGCAGGCGTTGAGGGTCTCCCGCGACATCATCGCGTCGGTCCGGTCCGGACCCGCGTCGACGTGGCAGTGGCGGCAGGTCATGTTGCACAACTTGCCGAGGTTGATCTGGAAGATCTCCAGCGGGGTGGGGGTGAGGGTGGGCCAGCCTGCGCCCGCGAGCGCGGCGTCGAAGTCGCCCGTGCCGTTCATCGGCACTCCGTCCAGCAGCTCGAGCTGCCGGGCCGGATGCGCCAGAGGCATCCGCCGCGCCTGGAGCGACTCGGTCACATCCCCGCCTTTTCCACGTGTCCTTTCATCTGCATGCCGTGGACGAGCGACGCCCCCCCGCGGATCGCGCAGGCCACGTGCACGGCCTCGGTCATTTGCTCGAGGTCCGCGCCTTTCTGCAGCGACTCGGTCGTGTACGCGTCGATGCAGTACGGGCACTGCACCGTGTGCGCGACCGCCAGCGCGATCAGTGCCTTCTCCCGCTCCGTCAACGCGCCGGGGGCGAAGACCGCGCCGTAGTAGTCGAAGAACTTCTTCGCCAGCTCGGGCGCGCCTTCGGCGATGTTGCCGAAACCCTTCAGGTGGTCCGGCATGTAATAGTGGTCCGCCAAGTTGTCCTCCTCGTTGACCCGTTGATACTAACGCCGGTCGTTGAGATCCCAGTCGTAGTCGTCGTACGAAATCGAGATCCTGTCGCCATCGATGGTCATGTAGCGCCGCAGGAAGGGGAGCGGTCCGCCGGGGAAGTCTTTCTCGAACCAGTCCATGATCTTCGTCGTGTGCACGACGGTCTTGCCGCCCCGCTTCTCCACGCGCACGCCGCCGCGGGCGATGAACTTGCGGACCTGATCGTCGAGCTGGGCGCTGAGGGTCGAGCCGGTGTACGGCGTTGGGCGGATGGGCGGGCAGCTCCGGGCCGCGCAGTTGATGGCGAAGTGGATGCGCGGATCGCGGAACGGGGCGCGGACCTTCTCGTTCTCGACGTCGTTCAGCGACAGCTTGCCGCCCCGGAAAGGCACGATCTTCTTCTTGAACACGTTGAGGCGCAGGATGGGATCGGTCGAGAGCGCGCGGATGGAATCGGTCGGGTAGTTCTCGGCGACCAGCGCCACCACGTTGATGTTGTAGACGTTGATCCAGTAGGCGAGCTGCTGGTCGCGTGTCAGCGAACCCGGATCGACCGCGCCCAGGCGTGTGCGCAGATTCTGCAGGGCAGGGAGGCTGGCCCCTTTCAGCGCGCGGTAATCCATTCCGCGCGTTTCGTCGTAGTGTTTCTGGAGGATTCCGCTCCAGACCGAATAATCCGGCTCCGCGGCGTGCACGGAGACGGCGAGCAGCAGCAGCGGGACGAGACGTCGGAGCATCTGCATGACTTACGTTGCGAACGGCGCACCCGGTTTTACGTTCGACGTGATCATCCCGGCGCGGGATGAGGCCGCGACCGTCGCGGCGGTCGTGCGCGCCGCCCGTTGCTCGCGGGCCAGTCGGGTCATCGTCATCGACGATCACTCGACAGACGCCACCGCACGCATCGCCGCGGAGGCGGGCGCCGAGGTCGTGACGTCGCGCGGGCGCGGCAACAAGGCGGCGGCGCTGGCGACCGGAGTGGCGGCCAGCTCCGCACCGGTCCTGGTCTTCTTCGACGCCGACATCCTCGACGCGCGGCCCGAGCACTTCGAGTTGCTGGCGGCGCCACTCGCCGAGGGCTTTGCCATGTGCTGCGGCCTGATCGACTATGGCCGCGCCGCCGCGTTCTACATGCGCCTCCCGCCGATCACGGGACTGCGCGCGGTGCGGCGCGAAGTCTTCGACGCCGTCTCCGCCGAGACCCGGCGCGGCTTCCAGATCGAGATCCTGATCAATGAGGTCGTCGCCCGCGGACGCATGCCGTCCGCCATCCGCGTCCTCGCTGGCGCGCGCCATCGCTCGAAGCTGCGCAAGATGGGCGTCGCACGCGGCCTCGCTGCGCACGCCGCGATGACGGCTCAACTGCTTCACTGCCTGACGTTCATCCCGTGGTGGACCTACATTGCTTATCTGCGCAATCTCACCGTTCTGGGGGAGGGCACATGATCGCGAAGGCGGCCTCACTGTTTGTCGATCCCGTCACGGCGGAGAAGCGCGCGTTGATGGCGTCGCGCTGGTCCGCCCTTGATCCCGCTCTGCGCCTCCCCGGCCAGGGCCTCGGCCGGAAAGCCACCGGCTGTGGCGCCACGATGGGCATCCAGCCGAAGTGCGATTTCTCCTGCACCGGCTGCTACCTCGGCGCGGACGCCAATCGCATCCCGGCCATGCCCGTCGACGCCGTGCTCCGCCAGCTCGATGAATTGCGCCACTGGCTCGGGCCGAAGAGCAACGTGCAGATCACCGACGGCGAAGTCACGCTGCGGCCAGCCGAGGAGCTGATCGAGATCCTGCGGTACGCGCGGGGGATCGGGATCATCCCCATGGTGATGACCCACGGCGACAACCTCCGCCGTCAGCCCGGGCTCCTCGAGCGCCTGATGTCCGAGGGGGAGCTGACGGAGATCTCGATCCACATCGATGTCACGCAGCGCGGACGCGATGGCCACCGCGCGCCGAAGTCCGAGCGGGAACTGATGCCGCTGCGCGACGAGTTCGCAGACCTGATCCGTGTCGCGCGGCGAAAGACGAAGCGGCGGTTGCGCGTCGCGCACACGATGACCGTCACCTCCGAGAACCTCGGGGACGTTCCGGACGTCGTGCACTGGATGGTCCGCAATCGCGACGCCTTCAGCCTGATCAGCTTCCAGCCTCTGGCGCAGGTGGGACGCACGCGGCGCGGCCTCGAAGGAGTGACGCCGCAACAGCTCTGGACCGCGATCGGGCGCGCGACACGCGAGTACGGCCTCGAGGTCCACGACGCCGAGCCGATGCACTTCGGCCATCCCGAATGCACGCGCTTCGTGCCGCTGCTGGCCGTGCAGCCTCACCACGCGCGCGAGCCGCGTCTCGTCCAGTGCATCCGCAACGAACCGGAGGACGTGGCGGTGATGCAGGAGTTCTTCGAGAAAGGGCTGGGCGGCGTGGCGTTCCGCGATGACTCACTGCTCGAAGCTCTGGCGCGCGGCGCGGGGATGCTCGTGCGCGAGCCGCGCTGGTTTCTCGGGACGGTGCGGCGCTGGTTCCTGTCCCGTTTGCGGTTTGAGCTCGGGATGTCCGTCCGCTCGTTCCTGCGGCACCGCATCGACGGACTGACACTCACCAGCCATCACTTCATGAGCCCCGCCGAGCTGGCGACGGACCACGGGCGCGCGCGTCTGGACGCATGCGTGTTCCGCATTCCGGTCAAAGGGGAGATGGTGCCGATGTGTCAGGTGAACGGCGGAGGCGTGCGCGAGCGCTTCTACGAGGAGCTGATTTAGTCGTTGCTGTGTTACTGGTTGCTGTGTTGCTGTGTTGCTGTGTTGCTGTGTTGCTGGTTGCTGTTGCGCTCCATGGCAAGCAACCAGGAACCAGCAACCAGCAACACTATCGTGCCGCATCGACGACGGGATGCCGGACTTTCTGCGCGAGGGGTCGCGGCGCTGGTTTGCGCACCTGCGCCGCGTACGCTTCACGCGCGACTTTCCGGTCTATGACCTCGCGGCCGCGCTCTACGCGGTCGGAGGGGAGGGGTTCACGATGGAGCGCACGACCGCGGAGATGCGCGCGAATACGTTTCTGCGCTTCGGCCGCGGCTCGCGCGAGGTCACGCTTTGCGCGGCGATCGACCGCGAGGTGCTGTGGCGGCGTTTCCTCGCGATCGTGCGGCCTTCCTGATGGGTTGGCTAGTCGGCGCCTTGCGGCATCGGCTCGATGTCGTCCGCGATGATGTCGTCGGTGAGGGTGCCATTTTCCCGGGCGGCTTTGCGCTGGGCGCGGCGGTCCGCTTTGTTCTGCTGCTTCTCTCGCTTGGCCTGCTCGCGCTGACGCTTGATGACCGAGACCTGCGGTTTTGGCATTCTGCCTCCAGTAGTGGTTTCAAACAAAAAGGACAGGATCGCTCCTGCCCTTTCGAAATCGATGACGTGAGTCGTGGTGTCAGTTTACACGGGAACGACGTTGGAGGCCTGCAGACCCTTCGGGCCCTTGACCACGTCGAACTCGACCGCCGCGCCTTCTGCGAGCGAACGAAAGCCACCACCCTGAATCGCGGAGAAGTGGACGAACACGTCGTCGCCGTTCTCGCTGGTGATGAAGCCAAAGCCCTTCGCGTCGTTGAACCACTTGACGTTGCCGGATGTTCTATTCATCTGTGAATCTCCTTTCTGAGCTGCCTTCGGAGATTCAAAACGGCGTTCGTCCTCTCGAGCTGGCAAACCACTGATGTGCGTCATGGGCAACCCAAGGGGGGAGGATCGAATTCCAGGAGACCGAGATGCCGTAAACTTCTCGCACGATGACCAAAGTCGAGGCACTGGAACGGGAAGTCGACTGGCAAGCCTGGGATCGCCAGATCGAGCGAGACTCCGCGGACGGTCGCCTCGACAGGGTTGCCGCGGAGGCCCTCGCGGAGTTGGAACGTGGGGAAGCCGCGCCGGCTCCTCAGATGGCGCGTCTGATCCGGTAAATCGTCAGCCGGCCGGGGCTTAACGCGATGCTGCCTCAGCTCCTACGCATCATTCTCATCACCGGCGGCATCGTGCTGTGCACGCTGATGCCGTTCCTGCCGGGCCGCTACGACGCGCTTGCTGTTCCCATCTCGATGCTGGCGCAGCTCTTCGCGAAGGTCGGGTTGCTCCTCGTGCCGGCGGGGATCGTGTGGATGTTCAGCGCCAGGGCAGGACGGGTGGTGGCGATCATCGCCTGCGCGCTCGTCGCGCTCGTCCTCTCCCTCGGCATCGCGATGGAGAGCATCGCTCTCGGCGTGATCATGTTCGCATTCGGCGCATCGCTCGTGGTGCGCCTGATCCGCACGCAGGCGCGCGTCCCTCTGTATCTGATCGCCGTCCCGATCGCGGTTGCGCTCATCCAGTTCGCCGTCGCCGATCGGATTGTTGAATCCAGCCGCAGCCGCGGGATCCGGAACAGCGCCGCGATCATCGCCGACATCGAGCGCTATCGCGTCGCCAACGGCCGCTACCCGGAGTCAGTGGTGTCGATGTGGCCGGACTACTGGCCCGGCAGCATCGGGATCAGACGATTCGAGTACGAGCCGAACGGAGACTCGTACAACCTCATGTTCGAAAACCCGACCGTCCAGCTCGGCCTCCGCGAGATCGTGATGTACAACCCGAAAGGCGAGCAGCGCATGACCTCGCACGCGATGGACGTCCTCCAGCTCACCCCCGCGCAACTGGCGCTCGACCGCCAGCGCGGCCACAACGCCCTTCACGACGCGCGGCAGCCGGGTTGGAAGTACTTCTGGTTTGACTGAAGAGAGAGACGACCGGGAGGCCTCCGGCGGGCCGGTCGTCCTGCTGCTTAGCCCCAACTCACGACGCGCAGGCTGTCGAAGCGTTTGAAGTCCTTGACGTTGAAGGTCACGAGAGTGAGGTCGCGCACGCGTGCGATCGCCGCGATCTGGCCGTCGACGAAGGGAGGCGTGTAGCCGTTCTGGCTCAGGCGGACACGCTCGAGCGCGTGCCACTCCGCGGCCCGCTCGTCGTAGGGGAGGATCGGGATGGTGCGCTGCACCACGTCGCGGAGGAACGCGCGGATGTGATCCTTGCGTCGCGACTCCGGCATTCGCTCCACGCCGTAATACAGCTCGTGCCACACCAGCACGGCGATGGCCACTTCGTCCTCGTGACGGCGGAGCCGCCGCATCACCGCGGGGTTCGGCTCCGCCTTCACCGCTTCGGAGATGACGTTCGTGTCCAGCACGAACTTCAGACTCAAAGCTTGACGTCCCTGCCGGGATCGCGGTCGCGCACGCCTTCCAGGAAGTCGTCGCCGACACCGAGTTCTTCGAGGTCATACCGGGCGGTGAATGCTTCGTAGGCTTCCCAGAAGTTCGTCGGCCTCCCGGCGGCCAGCCGGTCGTACGTCCCGCACGACACGATCATCGCGACCGGCTCTCCATGGCGTGTCAACTCGATCACCTCTCCCGCCTCGGCGTCACGGATGAGCTGGGGGAGGTTGTTCCGCGCATCAGCAATCGATTTCTTCTTCGTGGCCGGCTCCTCTCATGTACATAAACATGTACATAATAGCACGGGATAGAATTCCCCGCCATGACGCGCAGACTGCTCGGTCTCCTCTCTCTGCTCCTCACCACCACCCTCGCCGCGGCCACCTTCGATCCGGCGCAGTTCAAGGCCCTGGCGTGGCGGGACATCGGCCCGTACCGCGGCGGGCGCAGCGCCGCCGTCGAGGGGATCCCGTCGCAGCGGAACGTCTACTACTTCGGGTCCGTGGGCGGCGGTGTGTGGAAGACCGTCGACGGCGGGGAGAGCTGGAAGCCGGTGAGCGACGGGTTCTTCGGCGGCTCGATCGGCGCCGTGGCCGTCAGCGAGTGGGATCCGAACGTCGTCTATGCCGGTACGGGCGAGAAGACCGTGCGCGGCAACGTGTCGCACGGCGACGGCATGTGGAAGTCGACCGACGCCGGCAAGACCTGGACGCACATCGGCCTCAAAGACTCGCGGCACATCCCGCGCGTGCGCATCCATCCGCGCAATCCCGACCTCGTCTACGCCGCGGCGCTCGGCCATCTCTTCGGACCGAATCAGGAGCGCGGCGTCTATCGCTCGAAGGACGGCGGCAAAAGCTGGGAGCGCATCCTCTTCGCGAACGAGAACGCCGGTGCGATCGACCTGGTCATGGACCCGACCAACCCGCGTATCCTTTACGCCTCGACCTGGCGCGTGCGCCGCACCCCGTACTCGCTCGAGAGCGGCGGCGAAGGCTCGGCGCTGTGGAAGTCGACCGACGGCGGCGACACCTGGAAGAACATCTCCCGCAGCAAAGGTCTCCCCAAGAAAGCCCTGGGCATCATCGGCGTCAGCGTCTCGCGCTCCAACCCCCAGAACGTCTACGCCATCCTCGAGGCCGAAGACGGCGGCGTGTTCCGCTCGCGGGACGGCGGCGAGACCTGGGAGAAGACCAGCGAGTCGCGCGACCTGCGCCAGCGCGCCTGGTACTACACGCGCATCAACGCCGATCCGCAGGACGAGGACACGGTCTACGTCCTCAACGTCCGCTTCCACAAATCGAAAGACGGCGGCAAGACCTTCACCACCATCGCCACGCCGCACGGCGACAACCACGACCTCTGGATCGATCCGAACGACTCGCAGCGCATGATCGAGGCGAACGACGGCGGCGCGAACGTCACCACCGACGGCGGCCGGAGCTGGACCGGTCAGGACAACCAGCCCACCGCGCAGTTCTATCGCGTCACCACCGACAACGCCTTTCCCTACCGCATCCTCGGCGCGCAGCAGGACAACAGCGCCGTGCGCATCCGCCATCGCTCGACCAGCGGCGGCGGCATCGGCTTCCGCGACTGGGAGGAGACGGCCGGCGGCGAGAGCGGTCACATCGTGGCCAAACCGGACGATCCGGACATCGTCTTCGGCGGCTCGTACGGCGGCTATCTGACCATGGTCAACCACCGCACCGACGAGTTCCGCGACGTCAATCCGTGGCCGAACAACCCGATGGGCCATGGCGCGGAAGGGGCGGCGGAGCGCTTCCAGTGGAACTTCCCGCTGCTCTTTTCGCCGCACGACGCGAAACGGATGTACGCCGCGTCGCAGCATGTCTGGAGCTCGCACGACGGCGGCGCGAAGTGGGAGCGCATCAGCCAGGATCTGACCCGCAACGACAAGTCGAAGATGGGTCCCTCCGGTGGCCCGATCACGAAGGACAACACCTCGGTCGAGTACTACGGAACGGTCTTCGCCCTCGCCGAATCGCCGCACGAGGCGGGAGTGCTGTGGGCCGGATCCGACGACGGACTGGTGCACCTCACGCGCGACGGCGGCAAGTCGTGGACGAACGTCACGCCGAAGGGCGCGCCGCAGTGGATCATGTGGAACTCGATCGACGTGAGCCCGTTCGACAAGGCGTCGATGTACCTCGCCGGGACGAGCTACAAGTCCGACGACTTCCGCCCGTACCTCTACAAGACCACCGACTACGGCGCGACCTGGACGAAGATCACCAGCGGCATCGCGACCGATCACTTCACCCGCGTCGTGCGCAGCGACAAGCGCCGCAAGGGACTGCTCTACGCCGGCACCGAGCGTCTGATGTACGTCTCGTTCGATGACGGCGCGTCGTGGCAATCGCTGCAACTGAATCTGCCCATCGTGCCGGTCACGGATCTGGCCGTGCGCGACGACGATCTCGTCGCCGCGACGCAGGGCCGCTCCTTCTGGATCCTCGACGACCTCACGCCGCTGCAGCAGCTCGACGCGAACGTGACCAGGAAGAACGCGCACCTCTTCGCGCCGCGCGCGACCTGGCGCACGGGCGGGTTCGTCAGCGATCGCGCTCGTAACCAGGGCCGCAATCTCGCGTCGGGCGTCTTGGTCAACTACTGGATCAATCCTTCCGTGAAGTCGGGGACGAAGGTCAAGCTCGCGTTCCTCAGTCAGGACGGCTCGGTGATCCGCGAGCTCGAGGGCGAAGTGAAGCCGCCCGCGCCGCCGGTTGAGGCGAAGGAGCAGAAGGACCCGCCCCCGCAGCCGGACAAGAAGATCGGCGTGAAGAGCGAGGGCGGCGAGCAGGAGGCGAAAGCGACCGAGCCTGAAGAGGAGGACCCGAAGGCGGAGAAAGAGAAGGAGAAGAACAAGCTGCCGGACTCCGTGCCCGGCTTCAACCGCTACGCGTGGAACCTGCGCTACCCCGAGGCGACCAAGTTCGAGGGGCTGGTGCTGTGGGGCGGGGGGACGGACGGGCCACGGGTGCCGCCCGGCGCGTACACCGCTCGGCTGACGGTGGGCGAGGAGACGTCGACAGCGCCTGTGCAACTGAAACAGGACCCGCGCGCGTCGGTGACGCAGGCCGATCTCGACGCGCAGTTCCGCTTCCTCCTCGACGCGAACCGCAAGCTCTCCGAGATCCACGAGCAGATCGAGCGCATCCGCGAGGTGCGCACGCAGCTCAAGGACCTGCGCACGCGCGTCGGCAAAGAGGAGAGCAGCAAGCCGATCGTCGAGGCGGCGAAGGCGCTCGACAAGAAGATGACCGCCGTCGAGGAGGCTCTGTATCAGACGAAGAACCGCAGCTCGCAGGACCCGCTGAACTTCCCGATCCGCCTCAACGACAAGCTGGCCTCGGTCGCGGATTCGGCATCCGCGGGCGACTTCCCGCCGACGGCGCAGCAGCGCGCCGTGTACGCGGAGCTGGTGACGCAGATCGACGCGGAGCTGGCGAAGTTGAAAGAGGTGTGGGAGAAAGATCTGCCGGCGCTGAATGCGCTCGTGAAGTCGTCGGACACTGCGGCGGTGAAGTAGTTCGTGTCATGTCCCCTCTCCCCGCGCGCGGGGAGAGGGCCAGGGTGAGGGGCGCATTCCTCGCAGCGGGGCACGTCCCCCTCACCCTAACCCTCACCCCCGACGGGGCGGGGGAGAGGGGACTGGGGAGACTCCATCATGCGCGTAGGCCTGTGCGGCTGGACGATCAGCGTCGACAAGTACTTCGACCTCTTCGACACGCTCGAAGTGCAGCAGACGTTCTACGAGCCTCCCTCGCGCGTAACCATGGATCGCTGGCGCGAGCAGGCGCCCGCCGGCTTCGTCTTCACGATCAAGGCGTGGCAGGTCATCACCCATCGCTCCACGAGCACGACCTACCGGCGTATTCGCACGGAAGTGAATCGCGACGAGTGCGGCGCGTTCCAGCTCAACGACACGGTCCTGAGCGCGTGGCAGCGGACGCGCGAGTGCGCACGCATCCTCCGCGCGAAGGCGATCCTCTTTCAGTGCCCGGCGAGCTTCCGGCCGACCGAAGAAAACGTCGACAACATGCGCCGCTTCTTCGGCGAGATCGAGCGGATGAAGAACGTCGACTACCTCTGGGAGCCGCGCGGCGCATGGCCCGATGACCTGCTGATCGACGTCTGCCGTGAGCTGAAGCTCGTGCACACCGTCGATCCGTTTCTCCGCGACTCCGTCACGCCCGAGCTCACATACTGGCGCCTCCACGGCATCGGCAGTCACTACCGGCCGTACACCGACGGCGAGCTGCAGTCCCTCGCCGCGCGCGTCCCGCATCCGGATACGTACGTGATGTTCAACAACATCCCGCGGGTCGGGGATTCGGAGCGGTTCAAAGCGCTTGCCCGTGGCGCGGCGTGAGCTCCCGCGTACAATGTTGCCCAAATGGGGCCGGCCATTCTCGTCGTCGAAGACGAGCTGATGATGCGCCGGACGCTGCAGGACCTCCTTCAGCGTGAAGGATTCTCGGTCAGCACCGTCGGGTCGATCGCCGAAGCGTTGGGCGAGGTGAATCGCCGCGCCTGGGATCTCATCCTGCTCGACCTCATTCTTCCCGACGGCGACGGCATGGAGGCGTGCGGCCGCATCCGCGAGCGCCATCGCATGCCCATCGTCATCCTCTCCACGCGCCGGCAGCTCGAGGACCGCGTCGCGGGACTGGAGACCGGGGCGGACGACTACATCGTCAAGCCGTTCGAGCCCGCCGAGATGATCGCCCGCGTGCGCGCGCAACTGCGTCGCGCGCAACAACTCAGCTCCTCCGACGGCAACGAGATCATCCACGCCGGACACCTGACCATCGACCCGTCGACGCAGGACGCACTGGTCGACGGAAAGCGGGCCGGCCTCACGCAGAAGGAGTTCCAGCTCCTGCACTTCCTCGCGACGCGTGCCGGCAAGGCGGTGAGCCGGGAGACGCTCGTGGATCACCTCTGGTCCGAGGACGAACTGGGATCGGACAAGAACGTGGCCGTCTACATCCGCCGCATCCGCCAGAAGATCGAGAAGGACCCGGACGAGCCGGAGATCCTCTTGACCGTGCGCGGCTTCGGCTACCGGGTGGCGTAACGCCGGCGTTCGTAACCTCTCCGTAATCTGCCGTCAGTAATCTTTTGCGCAGGGGCGCATGGTGCACGAAAACGAACGGCTGGCAGCGCTGGCGCGGTATGCCGTCCTCGATACGACGGCCGAGGATGCGTTCGATGAGCTGGTGCAACTGGCGTCGTCGATCTGCGCCACGCCCATCGCCCTGATCAGCCTCGTCGACGCCACGCGCCAGTGGTTCAAGGCCCGCGTCGGACTCGAGGCCCCGGAGACGCCGCGGCAGATCTCGTTCTGCACGCACGCCATCCGCCAGAACGATCTCTTCGTCGTGCACGACGCGCAGGCCGATCCGCTTTTCGCGGAGAACCCGCTCGTCACCGGCGATCCGCACATCCGCTTCTACGCCGGCGCACCGCTCATCACGCCCGACGGCTTCAACCTCGGCACGCTCTGCGTCATCGATCGCGAGCCGCGCGTCCTCGACCCCGCCCAGCAGCAGGCCCTGGTCGCGCTGGCCCGTCAGGTCGTCGTGCAGCTCGAGCTGCGGCGGCAGATCGCGGAGAAGGCGATCGCCGAGGAGCGCCTGGCGCGGGTGGCGCACGAGCTCGATCGCTTCTTCGACGTCTCGCTCGACCTGCTCTGCATCGCCGGCATGGACGGCTACTTCCGCCGGCTCAACCCCGCGTTCGAGGACGTCCTCGGCTACACCCGCGACGAGCTCTGCGCGCTGCCCTTCATCGAGCTCGTGCACCCGGACGACCGCGCCGTCACCATCACCGAGACGGCGAAGCTTCAGGAAGGACGGACGACGGTGTACTTCGAGAACCGCTATCTCCGCAAAGACGGCACGACCCGTTGGATCGCCTGGACGGCGTCGCCGGCGACCGAGGAAGGCCTGATCTACGCGGCGGGCCGCGACATCACCCGCGCGAAGATCGCCGAGCACGAGCTTCGCCGGAGCGAGGGACGGACGCGCTCGATCATCGACAACGCGCCGGGCGGTCTGATCGCCACCGACACGCGGGGCATCATCGAGAGCGCGAATCCGGCCGCGGAGCGCATCTTCGGTTACGCCGCGACCGAGATCATCGGCGGACGTCTCGACCTCCTGATCGGCTCGAACTTCGACCTGCACGCCGCGCGCGACCGGGTTATCGAGGTGCAGGCGCGGCGCCGCAACGGCGAGACTTTCACCTGCGAGGTGTCGGTCTTCGAGTTCTACGCCGCCGACGATCAGCGCCACTTCGCCGCGAACCTGCTGGACGTGTCCGAGCGGCACGTCGTCGAGCGCATGAAGCGCGACTTCATCTCCACCGTCAGCCACGAGCTGCGCACACCGCTGACCTCCATCCGCGGTTCGCTGGGACTGCTCGCCTCGGGTGTGATGGGCGAGATGCCGCCGGACGCCAAGCCGGTGATCTCCGTCGCCGAGCGAAACAGCGTCCGACTCATCTCGCTGATCAACGACATCCTCGACTTCGATCGCCTCGAGAGCGGCAAGATGCGCATGCAGTTCCGGCCCACGCCCCTGCTGCGCGTGCTGGAGCGCTCCGTGGAGAGCATCAGCGCCGTGGCGTTGCAGGACGGCGTGCACATCGAGCTTCAATGCAATGGCGCGGTCGTCCTCGGCGACGAGGAACGCTTGATGCAGGTGACCGTCAACCTCTTGTCGAACGCCGTGAAGTACTCGAATCGCGGAGACACCGTCGTCGTGTCGGACTCGGCGGAAGCGCCGAGCATGGTCGAGGTGCGCGTGGCCGATCGCGGCCGAGGCATTCCCGCCGATCTGCAGAAGAAGCTCTTCCGCCGCTTCGAGCGTGCCGACTCCAGCGACGCGCGCACCAAGCCCGGCACCGGCCTCGGACTGGCGATCTGCAAAGCCATCGTCGAGCAGCATGGCGGCGCGATCGGCGTAGCCAGCGGCGAGGGGATGGGCAGCACGTTCTGGTTCCGCGTTCCCGCCGTGGGCGTGGCGGTGCCGGAGTGAAGGTGCTGGTCATCGACGACGAGGAGGACGTCCGCTACGTCGCCCAGCTCAGCCTCGGCCGCGTGGGCGGGATGACCGTCCTGGAGGCCACCAGCGGCGCGGAAGGCGTCGATCGCGCGCGCACCGAGAACCCCGACTTCATCCTGCTGGACATGATGATGCCGGGCATGGACGGCGCGGCCACGTTCCGCGCGCTTCGCAAAACTGCCGAGACGGCGCACATCCCGATCGTGTTCCTGACCGCCAAGGCCATGGCCTCGGAAGTCCAGCGGCTCAAGGACCTCGGCGCGAAGGGCGTCGTGCTCAAGCCTTTCGACCCGATGACCCTCGCGGCCGAAATTCGTGCGATCCTCGCGGCATGAGCGATTCGCTGCTGGCGGATCTGCGCGACCGTTTCCGGGACGGCGCGCGCACGAGGCTCGTCGAGATGCGTGTGCTCCTCGGGTGCCTCGAGCGCGATGACGCCGACCCCGCGGCGCTGCAGCAACTGGCGAAGCACTTCCACGCGCTCGCGGGCATGGGCGGCACGTACGGATTTCCGCGCGTCTCGGAGCTCGGCGACCGGGGCGAGGCGGAGATCCTCCCGCTGGTGAAGCGCGGCGGCGCCGCGAGCGATACGATGATCGCGCACTGGTGGCAACTGGTGGACGCGATCGGGAGAGAGATCGAGAAAAGCGGCGAGGACCTGCGCGGCGTGACGGCCAAGGCGCGCACGTTCGACGTGCTCATCGTCCTCGCGGACGACGACGCCGCGTTGCGCGTGACCGAGGCGCTGGAGCGCGAGGACATGCGCGTGCGGCGATGCACGCCCATCGAGGCGATCGCCCACATCACGGACCGCACGCCGGACGTCGCCATCGTCGACACCGTCGAGATCCTGGAGATGTTTCGCGAGCGCGCCGACGTCGATGTGATCGTGATCGGCGACGCCGCCTTCGAAGAGAGGGTGCGCGCCATCCGCAGCGGCGCCGAGGCGTTCGTGACGACACCGATCGACATGGTGGCGCTGGTGCGTCGCGTGGCCGCGCTGCGCGAGCGCAAAGAGCGGCCGGCCCATCGCATCCTGGCGGTCGAAGACGACGCGGTGACGATCGCGCTGATGCGCGGCATCCTCAGCGCGTCCGGCTACGAGGTCGAGGTCTGCCGCGACCCGCGCGACTTCGAGAAGACGCTGGTCGCGTTCCAGCCCGACCTGCTGCTGATGGACGTGCAGCTCAGTCACGACGTGACCGGCCACGATCTGGTGCGCTACGTTCGCCAGAGTGAACGGTTTTCGACGTTGCCGGTGATCATCGTGACCAGCGACAGCGAGCGGCGGGCGATGGTCGAGGGGACCAATGCCGGCGCGGACACGCTGGTGACGAAGCCCGTGGACTGGGATCTGCTGCTCGCGCAGATCGCGGCACGGCTGGAGCGCGCGACGGTGGTGCGCGAGCTCACCGATCGCGACTCACTCACCGGCGTCCTGACCCGTGGCGCGTTCGACGCGCGTCTGCGCCAGCGCGAACAGGATGCGACCGCCGCGCTGGTGCTCATCGACCTCGATCACTTCAAGGCCATCAACGACACGCACGGCCACGCCGCGGGCGACCGCGTGCTCGCATCGATGGGGACGCTGTTGCGGCGGCGCCTGCGCCACAGCGACATCGTGGCCCGCTACGGCGGCGAGGAGTTCGCGCTGCTGCTCGAGGACGCGACGGTGAGCGATGCCGAGGAGCTGTGCGAGCGGTTGCTGGCGGAGCTGGGGGAGATCGAGAACGGCGTGACGTTCAGCGCGGGCGTCGCGGCGCTGCACGAGTCCTTCGAGGAGAGCTTCCGCCGCGCCGACGCCGCGCTGTACGAGGCCAAGCGCGCCGGCCGGGCGCGCATCGTCAGCGCGTAGCCGTTTTGTGCTACAACGCCGCGCGATGTGGACCGCCCGACGCATTCTCAAGGAGCTCGCCGACACCGACCGCCGGCGCGCCATTCTCGCCTCGTTCTGGAAGCACGCCGATCTGCAGCACAAGATGATCGTGCAGATGCAGCTCGCGAAGTCGCTGCACTTCCGCGAGGAGACCATCCGCAAGATGCCGCCGGAGAAGAAGGCGGATCTGCTGGCGTCGCGCATCGGCGTCCCGGAGTTCGACCAGTACCTCGAGATGGCGCTGATGACCTATCACACGACCCAGAAGGGCGAGATGCTCGCGGCGTTCCTCGACCGCTGGGGCGTGCCGCACGAGAACGGCTCGATCGAGTCGGACGACTACAAGGTCCCCTCCGCCGATGAGGTGCGTGCCGCGGCGAAAGAGCTCACCCAGTTCGACCCTGCCGACGTGAAGCTCTATCTCGCCACCGCCGGACTGCTGATGGCGGACGAGTGGCGGGACTCGACGTGGGCGGTGGTGGACGAGTTGTGACACCGCGCGGTCGCGCGGTGTCACTCGAACTTCAGGATCGTCCAGTTGGCGCCGTCCCACATCAGCGTCGCGCGGCCATCCTGCTGTGCGGCGAAGCGGTCGTGCACGGGGCCGGTCTGGAAGGCCTGGCCGACTTCGTTCGCGATCCAGCGCCAGGTGAAATCGACGGTAACGGTGTTGTCGGGGTTCGCGCGGACCGCGCTCACGTCGCCCATCTCCTTCTTCGCCAGCGGCACGATGTCGAGGAGGCCGTTGGGGCGGAGGAGGAAGCGTTTGTCCTCGCGTGATTTGTCGGAGAGGGCGATGTCGCCCGTGTTCTCCAGCTTCAGCCAGCCCGCTTTCGCCAGCTCCTTCGCTGACGCGCGCTGCGGCTCGTTCATCGCGGCGCCGCTCGTCGGCAGCGTGTAGCCGGCGTTGGTGAACTCGTACTCGCCGAAGTCGGCGGAGCTCGCGATCAGCTCGCGCGCCTGCGCGACCGAGGGCGGGGGAGAGGCGGCGGGCTTCGCGGGGGCGGTCTCGGTGACCGTCGGCTCGCCTGAGCAGGCGACGAGAAGAAGCGTGAATGCCAGTGCGCGTTTCATCGACGCCGATTATGTCCCGCGGGCCACCGCGTTGCGCAGTGCGCGAATCTCGTCGTAGCCAGTCCC
>DATLOL010000045.1:0-15515 GCA_035536275.1 Thermoanaerobaculia bacterium | reverse complement strand
GCCAGGTGTTTTTCAGGCAGCCAATCGCTCGGCGCGGGCGGCAGCAGGTAACTCTGCTCCGGTTGGTACGCTCGGTAGTTGCTCGGCATGCATCATTTTACGACGCACTACCGCTTTTCTGCCGCGCAGTCTCCTAGCCTCTTCCGTTGCCGCAGCCCTGCTTCGACACCACTTACGTTTTCGAGGAGATCGGAAGGAGGAATGAACGAGGAAAGGTCCATGGCCGGGCACCCGCGGTCGACGACGAATTGAATTGGGAGTGGCCTAGGATAACACCTCCGGAAGTAAGGCGGTACGCTCCTACTCGCGCACGGCAATGTTGTATTTCTGGATCTTGCTCTTCAGCGTGTTCCGCGCGAGGCCCAGCCGGCGCGCCGCTTCGCGGATCTTGCCGTTGGAGCTTTCCAGCGCGCGGATGATGAGCTGTTTGTCGACGGTGCTCATCACCTCTTCGTACACGTCGCTGTTGATCTCCATCGTGCCGACGACGATCGAGCCAGGTGCCGTCGCAGTTGCGGGGGTGACCGCGCCTGCGCGATCGGCGGGATAGAGGTTGTAGAACTCGTTCTTCGTCACCGTGTCGCCGTTCGACATCACGATCGCGCGGTGCAGCGTCGCTTCCAGCTCGCGCACGTTGCCCGGCCAGTCGTAGCGCACGAACAGGTCGAGCACGCCCGGCTCGAGGCGCTTGTTGTCGATGCCGAGGTCCTTGCAGATCTTGCGGATGAAATGCTCGGCGAGGAGGGGGATGTCGTCCTTCCGGTCGCGCAGCGGCGGCAGGACGATGGGGATGATGTTCAGGCGGTAGAAGAGGTCCTCGCGGAACGTCCCGTCCTCGATGGCCTTCTCCAGATCGAGGTTCGTCGCCGCGATGATCTTGACCTCGGTCTTGATCGTCGTCGTGCCGCCCACGCGCTCGAACTCCTTGTCCTCGACCACGCGCAGCAGCTTGGCCTGCATGGCCAGGGACATCTTCCCCATCTCGTCGAGGAAGATGCTCCCGCCGTTGGCGAGCTCGAAGCGCCCGAGCTTGCGCCGGTCGGCGCCCGTGAACGCGCCCTTCTCGTGTCCGAACAGCTCCGACTCCGCCAGCGACTCCGGCAGCGCGGCGCAGTTGAACTTGATGAACGGGCCATGACGGCGCGGTCCGATGTTGTGAATGATCCTGGCCACGAGGCCCTTGCCGGTGCCCGACTCGCCGCGCAGGAGCACGGTCGAGTGTCCGGCCGAGGCCTTGCGGATCGCGAACTGGATCTTCGACACCGCGTCGGACGTTCCGACGACCGAGTCGAGGTGCTTCTCGACGAGGACCTCGTTGCGCAGCCCCTCGTTTTCCAGCGACAGACGCGTGCGCGCTTCCTCGAGCTCCTCGTACAGACGCGCGTTCTCGATCGCGATCGCCGCCTGGTCGCCGAACGCCTCCAGGAAGCTGAGATCGCGCGGCGAGAAGAGATGCCGGGCCTGGCGGTGATCGATGTAGATCGCGCCGGAGATGCGCTCCTTGATGGTCAGCGGCACGCAGAGGATGGAGACGATGTTCTCCGCGATCACCGATTCCGACTCGACGAACCGCTCGTCCGCGCGCGCGTCGGCCGACATCACCGCCCGGCCGGTCTGGATCACTTCCTTGATGACCGACTGCGGTGAGCGGCGCGTCTCGTGCTCGCCGCCCTCGCGGATGTTCCGCGCCACGCGTGTGCGCAGCGCGCCGGTGATCGGATCGAGGAGGATGATCATGCCCCTCTCCGCGCGGAGGCGGCGGATGGCCACGTCGAGCACGCGGGTCAGCACTTCCTGGAGGTCGAGCGTCGAGTTGATGATCTTCACGATCTCGTACAGACCGACCACGCCCGCATCGGGCGCCTTGCCGGCCGGCTTGATGCGGAACAGCGCGCCGCGCGCGCGCTCGAGATCGTGCGTCGCATCGAGTCGCTCGAAGATGCGAATGGCGCTGCGGATCGTGTGCGTCGCCTCGTCCGGTTCTTCGCGCAGCACGCCGATGTCGAACAGCAGACGGCCCAGCTCGTACGGCGTGTCGAGCTCCTCGAACACAGCGCGGACCGACTCGAACATCGCGGCCGCGGCCTCGCGCTCGCCCTGCGCGCTGAGGATCTTCGCGCGCGCCCAGTCGTTCTTGGCCAGCGAGTAGCGGTCCCCGAGCTGCCGGGCCCAGCGCTCCCCTTCCTCGATGTGCCGCGTCGCCTGCTCCAGGTCGCCCTTGTGCAGCACGAGCACGGCCGCGGCGGTGTGTGCGCGGGCCATTCCGTGCAGGGTGCGGTTCGCCTCGAAGATACGCATCGCGCGCTCGAGATAGCGCTCCGCCTCCTCGGCGTTGCCGCGCTCGTCCTCGATCGACGCAAGCACGTACGCTGCCTCGGCGATGAGGTCCTCGTCGCGACCGCGCTCTCCCGCGGCCATCGCCTTTTGTCCGTATGCAAGTGCGCGGGCGATGTCGCCGCGCTTCTTCGTCAGCCGCGACATCGGCACGTACACCGACAGCCGCGACGCACGGGTCTCGTCGAACCCTTCGATCTCGACGCAGCGCCGGTAGTGCAGCATCGCGTCGTCCCACATGCCGAGCATCTCCAGCGCGTCGCCGAGGTTCTCGCGGACCAGGGCCTCGTGCTCGAGGGCGCCGATCTTCTCGTCGATGCGCACCGATTTCTCGAACAGCTCCACCGCCGCGTGGAAGTTGCCGCGGCCGTACTCGACGACGCCGACGTTGCTGTACGCGGTGGCTAGATCAGAGAGGTCGCCCTCGGCCTCGCAGCGCTCGAGGATCTGGCGATAGTGCTGCAGCGCCGGCTCCCACTCGCCGAGCTTCCACAGCGTGTTGCCAAGGTTCATCGACGCGACTTTGCGGAGCTGCTCGGACTGCAACTGGTCGGCGACTCCGACCGCTTCCTCGAGGATCTCGCGCGAGCGCTGCCAGTTGCCGCGCGCGAACTCGATCACCCCGAGCATGTTCTTGACGTAGCCGTGCACGACGGTCGGCGCGGTGTCGGCGAGCATCTGCTGCGCGCGCTGGGCGCTGTCGCGGGCGCTGTCGAGGTCATCGCGCATGCGGTGCTGCCAAGCAACGCGGTTCAGCATCTCGGCGACGCTCAACTTGTCGCCGACGCTCTCGTAGATGGTCAGCGCGCTGTGGAAGTAGGTCATCGCCGCGTCGTTGTCGCCGCGCCGCGCCAGGACCTTGCCGATCTTCTTCATCACCCGCGCGACGTCCGTGTTCGCGGAGTCGTCGGGGTGTCTGCTCTGAATGCTCTTGAGCAGGAACTGGAACGCGTGCATCGCGCTGCGATAGTCGTCGCGGCGGTAGTACGCGTCGGCGAGCTTCTCGCGGACCTCGGCCTTGCGGGCCTCGTCGACGCCGCCCAGGTCCATGAGCTCGAGGGCGACGCGATAGAACTCTGTCGCTTCTTCGTGCGCGAGCGTGCGCGTGGCCAGATCGCCGGCCGTGATCGAGTAGCGCGTGCCGCGCTCGATGTCGTTCGCGCGCGCGAAGTGATGGGCCATCTGCCCGATGAGATGAGTCGACCCGTCGTTCGCCGCCGGCTCCAGCGCCTCGGCGATGCGCAGATGCAGCTCGCTGCGGCGGCGCTCCGGCATGGCGTTGTAGACCGCCTCGCGCAGATGGATCTGCGGGAAGGTCATCGTGCGGCCGTCCGCGGCTTCGTCGACCAGTCGTTCGCGATCGAGCGCGCGCACCGCGGCGTACGTCGTCTCCGCGGACATGTCCGAGACGCGCGACAGCAGCTCGAGGTCCATCGTCTCGCCGTACACAGACGCGATCTCGAGCACCTTCCGCTGCTCCGGCCCGAGCGTCTCCACCTTGTCCATGAGGATCGCGCCGAAGCCGCCCGGGACGCGCAGCGTGCGGATGCGGTCCATGTCCGCCGTCCACCCGCTCGGCTTCCACTGCAGGTACTGATGCGCGATGAGGTAGTCGATGATGCGACGGATATTCAGCGGCGTGCCGGCGGACTCCCAGAACATCCAGCGCGTCAGCTCGTCGGGGACGGTTGCGTCGCCGAGGAGTGAGTGGAGGTGCTCGCCGACGAGGCCCTCGGTGAGCGTGTCCACGCGGACGATCGGGAAGTTCCCGTCGCGCGCGCGCTGCTCCCAGAAGGAGAGATTCGGCGAGGACGACTCGATTGCCGCCTCGCCGCCGGTTTCCAGCGTGAGCGTGCCGATGACGAGCAGGCGATTCTGTTTCGCTTCGCCGACCAGGAACGAGAACAGGTCCGCGGTCGACGGATCGGCCCACTGCAGGTCTTCGATGACGAAAATGAGCGGCGAGCCGTCCGATTCCGAGCCGACGCTGAGGAATCCGTAGATGTCCTGCATCGACTGCACGATGCGGTTGAAGAGGCGGTACTTCTGGCCGTGATGCGGGCGCGCGGGATCGGGTCCCGACGGCCCGACCACCGGTTTGAGGATGCGGCGGATCTCTTCCGCGACGTCGACGTCGGGATTCACCGCCAGCACCATCTGCTGGAAGATCTCGAAGAACGGCGCGTAGATCGTCTTCCGATTGACGGGGCAGCGTCCGCAGAACACGCGTGCGCCGTCGAGCTGCGCGCGCAGCGTGGCGTCGCGGATGATGCGGCTCTTGCCCATCCCCTCCGCGCCCGCGAGGATCACGCCGCCGCCGCGACCTTCGCGCGCCTCGGCGATCAGCACGTTGAGCTGCTCGACTTCGGCCCGGCGTCCGATCAGCGGCGCGGCGTAAAGCTCACCGCGTCCGGAGATCAGCTCCGCGCGCGGCACTTCCCGTCCGGCCGCATCCGCGACCGCCTGCAGCAATGCGGCGGCCGAGGCGAAGCGATGACGCGGATCCTTCTCCAGCAGTTTCAGAATGATCTGCTCGAGCGCCTCGGGCACACGCGGATTGATCGACGACGGTTTGCGGATCTCCTCGTCGAGCTGCATGCGGATCACGTCGATCGGCGCACGCCCGTAGCCGGGCAGCGCGCCGGTCACGGTCTCGAAAAGGGTCATGCCCAGCGCGTACAGGTCCGCGCGCCAGTCCACGCGGTCCTGCTTCAACACCTCGGGCGCCATGTAGTGCAGCGTGCCGCGGATCTGGCGATCGAGCACCTGCCGGCTCTCGATGGCCAGGCCGAAGTCCATGATCTTCGCCACGCCGTCGTCGCTGACGAGGATGTTCGATGGCTTCAGATCGAGATGGATGATGCCCAGGCGATGGATGTGATGCAGGCCGCCCGCGATCTGCAGGAGCACGTCGTAGAGCGCCGACCAGTTCTGGCCGTCGAAGAAGTCGGTGATCTTCTTCCCCGCGAAGTACTCCATCGTGAAGTACGGATAGCGTTCCTGCAGCACTCCGAAGTCGAAGACCTTGATCACGCTCGCGTGATCGAGCGAGGCCAGCGTGTGGAACTCGGTCTTGAAACGGAGGATCTGTTGCGCGTCCGTAACTTCGTGCCGAAGGATCTTGATCGCCTCGTCGTGCGCGGCAGCGGCGTCGAAGACCCGATACACGCAGGTCTCGTGGGTCTGCTTGAGCGTCGAGACGTGCTGATAGCGCGGGGGAAGCGCGATGTCGGGTGCGACACCTTCAATTGTCGTCACGGGTGAGAATATAACCCACGCCATGGCCAGCGGGTCAGAAATGCGACCAATACTGGTGATAACAGCGTGCGTGTAGAATGCGCCGCAGTCAGCCAACTCCGCATGGCAGAAGCACTTCCTACGTTCGACGGGTTCGAGATCGTCCGTGTCCTGGGCAAGGGCGGGATGGGGACCGTCTACCTCGCCCGCGACGAGAAACTGGCGCGCTACGTTGCGGTCAAAGTATTGAACGCAAGCGAGATGGCGTACGACGACCGTCGCGCGCGGTTCTTCCGGGAAGCACGCTCAGCCGCGTCCATCCGCCATCCGAACATCGCCACGATTCATGAAGTCGGCGAGACCGCCGAGGGGCTGCCGTTCATCGTGATGGAGTATTGCGAAGGCGAGACGCTCTCGCAGCGCATCCGGCGGCGGACGATCGAGAGCGCCGAGTTCCTCACCATCGCCCGGCAGGTCGCGGCCGGACTCGCGGCCGCCCACGAGAAGGGCATCATCCACCGCGATATCAAGAGCGCGAACATCATTCTCGAGCCGAGCGGCGTGGTGAAGATCCTCGACTTCGGTCTCGCCAAAGCGATCCCGCGCGCGCTCACCGACCCGGGCGTCGAGAAGTCGTTCGACTCCACGACCGGACACTTCTTCGGGACGCTGCACTACATCGCGCCGGAGCAGGCGCGCGGCGCGAACGCCGACGTCCGCAGCGATATCTTCTCCGCGGGCGTCGTCTTCTACCAGATGGCGGCGGGCCACCTGCCGTTCAACGCCGAGGCGCCGCTGATGGTGCTCGACAAGATCCGCGACGGGGAGCCGGAGCCGTTCGTGCCGCTCGATCCCTCGTTCCCGCCGACGGCCACGCGCATCATCTCCCGGCTGCTGCAGAAAGATCCGGACGATCGCTATCAGACCGCGCGCGAGCTGCTCGGCGATCTCGAGGAGATCGACACGCCGACGATGCGCATGACCACCTCGACGCGCACGACCCTCGGCCGCACCATGCGCCGTCCCCGCTGGACGAACGTGGCCATCATGATCGCCGCCGCGCTGCTCGTCGCCATCGCCGTGTTCGTCGCCCAGCGCGCGAGCGACACGCCGCCCGAGGTGACGTCGACCGCGCCTCCCCCACCGATCCGCTCGATGGCCGTGCTGCCGCTGCGCAACATCGCCGACAACAAGTCCGACGAGTTTCTCTCGGTCGGACTGGCCGACGCGCTCGTGACCAAGCTGCAGCAGATCCCGTCGCTTCAGGTCCGGCCGACGTCCGCGGTGCTCGAGTACCAGGGTCAGAAGACCGACACGCGCGCCGCGAGCCAGAAGCTGAAGGTCGACGGGATCCTCGAAGGACACTTCCTCGCGGCGGGCGATCTCGTGCGGGTCACGCTGCAGCTCACCGACGCGCGCACCGGCTTCTCGGTGTGGTCGGACACGATCGACGGCAAGCGCACGAATCTCCTCGAGCTCATCGACGAGGTGTCGGAGCGCACGGTCGAAGGTTTGAACAAGGAGATCGGCGTCGAGACCGTTACGGCGACGGTGTCCGAGGCGCGGTCCACGAACCCGCAGGCGTACGAGCAGTACCTGCGCGCGCGCGCCCTCGGCGGCAGCTTCAATCCCGACCAGTTCAACGCCCAGATCGCGGCGCTGAAGCGCGCCGTCGCGCTGGACCCGCGCTTTGCCGCCGCCTACGCCGATCTCGCCGCCGCGATCTCCCTCGGCGCTTCGCGCAGTCTCAGCACGCCCGAGGACATGGCCCGGGCGGAGTGGTATGCGCGCCAGGCCGTGCGTCTCGATCCCAATCTCCCCGAAGCGCATCTCGCCCTCGGACGCGTTTTCGTGCGCGACCCGGAGCGCTTCCGCGAATCGGTGCGCGAAGTCCTGGCCGCACTGCGACTGGAGGCGACGGACACGCACGCGCTCAACTCGATGGCGACGTACTTCGTCTCCACCGGCGACCTGCAGATGGCGAAATGCATCGGAGACCGCCTGGTGAAGATCGACCCGCTGTCGAACGAGGCCCTCATCCGCGGCTACTGGTACATCAACGCCGTCGATGCCGAGGGCGCGATACAGAACGCGCAACACGCGCTGGCGAACAAGGAGACCGCGCTGGCCGGACACGACATCCGCGGCATGGCCTTCATCCTCCAGGGCAACCTCGCGGAAGCGGAGAAGGAAGCCAACGCCGCATCGGATCTCGTCCCGCGCCACTACCTCGGCAAGAGTCTCAAGGCCATGATCGCGGCCGCGCGCGGCGATCGCGCTGCCGCACTCGCGCACGTCCGCTCATTCGAGCCCGACGCCATGCGCAACCACTGGGCCACCCTGCGCGTCGCGCTGGTCTACGCGAAGCTCGGCGACAACGCCGAAGCCCTGGCCTGGCTCAAACGCTGCGCGGACCTCGGCAATCACTCCTGGTACGCGCTGGTGAAGCACCCCTGGCTGCAGCCGCTGCAGAGCGCCCCCGAGTTCCAGGCCATCGTGACGAAAATCAAGTCCGACCTCGACGACGTGCGCGACGACGTGATCGGCGTGTATCAGTTGATGTGCAAGTGAGCGCGTAACGCTCTCACGATGGCGCGCGATACGGCCCGATCCGACACCGCATCGAAGGCCGCGAACATCGGGCCGGAGTTCACTTCGAGGAAGAGCATCCGCCCGCTCGCCGGACACTGTTTGAAGTCGGCGGCGGCGAAGTCGAGGTGCAGCGCGTCGGTGAGCTTGCGCAACCCCGCGACGAGGCGACGGTCGTTCTGCACCGGCTCGACGCGTGCGTTGCGGTCGGTGCGGTAGTCGAGCGTGCTCGCCACGACGTGGAACGACACGAAGCGATCGCCGGCCCGGTAGATGCGCAGCTCCGGCGGGACGAGCGTCTCCTGCACGATGGCCGGCGCGGCGAGAGCGTTCCCGCGGCGGGGCGCGGAAGCGAGTGCAGCGTCCAACGGCTGTGTGTATTCGCCGCCCGCCACGGGCTTCACCACGCGATCGCTCATCGACTGGAGCGCGGTCGCGTCGTTCGTGATGACCGTCGACGGAATCTCCAGGCCGCATTCGCGCGCCAGCAGGAGTTGCTGCGGCTTGAGCAGGTGCGCCGGATGCCGGCGGTTGAGAAGCCGCACCTCCGGATGCGCCATCGCCCACGACATCGCCGTCGTGTACCACGCGAATGCACGTGCTGCCGACGGCGTGCTGAAGACGTCGTGGCGGACGAAGACCGCGTCCGGCGCAACCGTCTCGCCGTCGATCGTGAGCGCATCGGTGGCGAGGTCCCAGGTCAGAACCGGATGCGTCTCGCTGCCGGCCAGCAGCCCGATGTGCGGCACGCGTTGCCGCTCGAGCTCCTGCAGGAGCGAGTGGAGATTCAGATCGGCGTCGCCGCCGGCAACGAGAATCGTTCTAGAACGACCCGAACGGATTTCCGCCTCCGCCGCTCTCCGTGCCGCCGCCGCGTCCTTCCTCCTCGCCGACGACCAGCGTCGTCAACGTATCCTGCGGCTTCTTCTTCGCTCCCCCGCGCGCCGCTGCGGTGCTGAGGGCCTGCGGCTTGTCCTCTTCGCCGATGGCGAGCGTCGTGATGGGCGGATGCTCGCCGCGCTTCGGTGTCGGGCCTTCTTCGCCGAGGGCGTCCGTGGTCGGACCTTCCTCGCCGAGGCGCAACGTGGTCGGGCCGCCTTCCTCGCCCAGGCGCTTGGTGGTCGGATCTTCTTCGCCGAGGCGCCTGGTCGTGCCGGGACTCTCCTCGCCGAGGCGGAGCGTGGTGAAGACCGTGCCGCCGTTCTCCTCCCCCTCCACGAGCGTGGTGATCGGCACTTCCTCGCCGAGGGCCAGCGTCGTGAGGATCGTCTCCTCGCCGAGAGCCATCGTGGTGACGCGTCCGGCGGCCGCCTCGGCCGTCGCGGATGCTTTCTTAGTCGTCTTCTTGCTCGTCTTCTTCGTTGCCATTCGCCCTCCTAGCGTATCTGCGCAAGATAGGTCGTGTATGGATGGATGGCAACGCGTCAGGAATGCGCGGTGGTAGGGAACGCGGTGCCGCCGTCACTCCCTCAGCAGGGAGGAGCCCTCGCACATGAAGCGCGTCATCATCGCGGCGCTGGTCGCCGTCTCGCTCTCCGCCTGCGTCGGACTGCGCAGCTACCGCACCAATCCGCCGCACGGGCCGATCGAGCACCCGCCGTTCCCGGACAGGGACGGGCACCCGATTCACCTCGGCTTCGTGGAGCTCGACGATCACGGCTTGTTCTGGACCGACAAACAACTGCCCGCGTCGATGGAGATGATCGAGACGGCGGCGGAGCCGAACGGCGCGATCGTCGTGGTCTTCACCCACGGCTGGATGAACAACGCCCGCCACCCCGACTCGAACAACCCGGAGATCACCAAGTTCAAGAGCGACGTGCTCGCGGTGATGTCGCAGCACGAGACCGAGGCGGCGCGGCGGGAGGGGCGGCCGCGCGGAACGTCGTCGGTGTGTATGTCGCGTGGCGTGGCCTGACGCTCAAAGGAAAGCTGTTCTTCCTCTCCTTCTACGATCGACGCGACGCCGCGCTCCGCGTCGCCGACACCCAGGCCACGGCGACCCTGCGCGGACTGATCGCGAAGACGCGCGAGAATCCGAAGTCGCAGATCATCGTCATCGGGCACTCGTTCGGAGGACTGATCACGGAGCGCGCGCTCGGACCGGTGCTGATCACCGAGGCCATGCGCGCGCGGACGGGAACGCTGGTGGGGAGCCTGCTGCGCGATGCGCCCGATCTGGTCATCCTCGTGAATCCGGCCACGAACGCGACCCGCGCGCTGGGCGACGTCTGGACACTCAAGGGGTCGCCGGAGCTGCTTCCGCCGCGACGTACGATCTTCAACCGCCGCGCGGACGCACTCACGAAAACGCCACTCATCGTCTCCCTCACCTCGGAGACCGACACCGCGACCGGCATCGCCTTCCCGCTCGCCGAATATCTCGGCGGTGCGTTCCAGGCTTTCCGCGGCTGGGAGGGAACGCCGATGGACGGCGTGTTCCCGAGCGAGCGCACGGTCTACGCGAAGACGATGGGACACCTGCCGCCGATCTGGAGCCACGACGTGTCGTACACGAAGCTCGCGGCCGAGCGCACCAACGCGGCGACGGAGCCCGCCGCGCCGTGCGATGACGAGACCGCGGCGGAGATCTGTTTCATCGTCGGCAGCGACCAGTTCCAGCTGACCCCGCGCGCGGGCCGCTTCAACGACACGCACTACTGGATCATGCAGATGCCGAAGTCGATCGTGAACGGCCACTCCGACATCTGGAACGATGTGTGGGTGAACATGCTCATCGGGATGATGGAGGCGCTCGGACCGGAGCGGCGATGATTGAGGTACGCATGGAGTGGGGCCGATGACCGGACGGCCTTCATTAGAGATTTGACATTCCCGTACGCGGAGACGTGAAGAGACTCGTCCTCGTTCTCCTCGTTCTCCTCGTGGCCGCGGCGGCGCATGCGCAGATCTCGCAGCGGCCGGCCGACGCCGATCTCCGGCCGGCTTCCGCCGCTTCGTCGGAGCTGTTCGGGATTTCGCAGCTTCTCCGCAAACGCTACAATCGGGTGCATGGACACGCCCTCGCCTTCCGAGCGCCGCCAATGGCTCGAAGAGTTCGAGGCCGCGGCGCGGCGTCCTCTTCCGCTCCGCATGCGCTACGCGTTCATCCATACCTACAAGCCGGTCCTCGACGACGCGCCGTTCCGCGCATTCGACACGATGGCGGACTATCGCGCGTGGTGCGAGGCGAACCTTCCCGCGTGGCTCGGCTACGGGAGATGAATGGCGGGCACGTTCGAGTATCGGCAGGCGGAAGAAATCCGTGACGTTTTTGCACGGCACCGCGTCGACTATCTCTTCATCGGAAAATCGGGGGCCATCCTTCTCGGCTTTCCCGACACGACGCAGGATGCAGACCTCTTCGTGGACAAATCACCGGAGAACTGCACCGCTTTGATCGCCGCGCTGCGCGAGTTGGGATTCACTCTCACCGATACACAGGCCGAGGAGATCCGGCGAGGCAAAGATTTCGTGCAACTGAAGAACGGCCCGTTCGATCTCGATCTGGTCTTTGCGCCGGATGGAATCGAACGCTTCGAGGACGCATGGCTCCGTCGTGTCGAAGTGGAAGGGTTTCCGGTATGCCACCCCGACGACATCATCGGGAGCAAGGTCGCGGCGAACCGGGTGAAGGATCGAGAGTCGCTCCCGCGTCTCCGGGCGTTCCGCGACTACTGGAAGAGCCGCAACGGAATCCGTTGACAAAGAATGCGCGAACCCGCGACCTCCGGCGTGACAGGCCGGAGGGCTAACCAACTGAACTAAGACCCCGTACCGGCGAAGCTGCGGGCTTAGGGAGACCCAAGAGAACGCTACCGCCTCTGACCGGCTACGTCAGACGAACCGCGACATGCAGGGCGGTATCACCGCCCTGCATGTTCTGCCGCAGCCGTCAGTGGCAGTTGGCGCGGCTCGACCGCAGGATGATGTCCTTGCCCTGGACGTTGTCGGATTCCCTGGTCTCCGCCACGATGTCGGTCACGTCGAGTTTGAACGTCAGGCGGTACGTCATACCGAATTCGAGGCTTCCCACCGCGTCTTTACGCAAGCCGGTGAGCGTCATCGATTCCTGCGAGCTCGCCGGAACGCTGGCGATCTTGGTCCACAACGTGACCTTGTCGGGCGCGGATTCATCGCCTTTAGGTCCGATACGCATGCGCATGAAATTGCCTCCCGTGCTCAACGTGCCGGTATTGAACCAGGTTGCACGGAACACGGGAGCGATACCGGTGGCGCAGTCGTAAAACTCTTCGCCATCGGGAAAAAGCTGATCGGGGTTCGCCTCTTCCCAGGAAATGGTACTGCTCCCCTTCCGGATGCGCGGACTCACCACCAGGTCCCGCGAGTAAGGGGGCGGGCCAGGATAGAAGTGGCGCAGAAGAGCCTGATCATAGGTACTGAGGAGATCGAGGTTGCCCTGCACCGTTGAAACGTATCCCTGATCGGAATCCGGCCAGAGAATCGTGCTGGTGATTCCGAAGACATAGGCGAGCGTCTGAGCTATCTCAGATGCCTTCGGATAGTCGTCCGCCGATGGATTGGTGTCGTGGCTTCTGGAACGGGAATTGGCGGCGATCGTGAAGAACTTGATGTCGCCGAGTCCGCTCCAGCCAAAGGTGTCGAAATAGTTGCAGTAACTCATGGTCCAGTCGGTGGCGCCTGCATCCTTGCAGGCCGTCTTCTCGCTGCCATTGTCGACGTAATCGAAATAGTTGCGGTCCGGACGCTTCTCGTACAACTCACTGATGCTCTTGTGTGCGGTCCCCGCCACGGAGATGTCGAACGCTGCGCCCTGGACTCTGTTGTACCACTTCACCGCCGTGTCGATCTCATCGCGCGCCTTCGAACCGGGCGGGAAATGGTCTTTGCAGACATGCAACGTGAACGTGCCATCCTCCAGTTGCCAGTAGGAGTGCCGATCGTCATCCCAGTCGATGCTGCTCGTGGAAAGTTGCTCCGCCGCGGCGGGAGCCACAGGCGTCCACACGATGACGGTGATCAGAAAAAAGCGGACTGCGAACAGACATACGACTCGTGACATTTGTTTTCCTTCGTTCTCGGATGTTGGATCCGGGCCCACACTGATAGTGAGCGGAAGGCGCCGATCGTTACATCGATCTCACTCCAGCTGTGACGCTGACGACCTCCCACGATCTACTCGTCGGTTCAAATCACCGGTTTGGGTCGCGGGTCCGCGCAGATTTCAGCTCGCAAATTTCGCGAGTTGGTGCGACTTGATGACCCGCTCGGCCTTCGCGCGCTTGAGGATCGCGAGCAGCGTGGTTGCGTAGTGGCGGCGGGTCTGCGCGCTCATATCTTTGTACTCGTCGAGCAGCGCGGTATAGAGATCGTAGTCGATGGTGATCGCCAGCCGCATGCTCCGCTACGACCTCAAAGAGGGGGCGAGGTTCACCGCGATCGGCGTCGAGGAAGGGTTACTCGTTCTAGTCGTCTACGAAGCCGCGCCGGACGGCCCCACCTCGCCGCGAGACGCATCGCGCGCGCTCGATGCGCAGGATGATGCACTTCCGCCGCGCTATCTTGCGTGACCTTCTCGCGCCGCTACTCGCGCTCAGGTTCGCGCCGTGCTGACCCGCCGCACCTCTCACCCTCGCCCCGGTCGCGCCCGCGCTCCGCGCTCGCTTTTAAGTGCCGTCGTGACGCGTTTTTTCCGTGGAACACTCATGCCGAAATGCGAAATATTTCGCCGTTTTGGTCGCGGGTCTGCGCAAAATTCTGCTCGAGAATTGGCGACCTTGCGAGTGACTTTTGCGAATCTCCAATTTTCTAACCAACCCTCTGAAAACACGACGCCGCGAAGTCGCGGCGCATAAGCGCTTTAGATTGGCGGGGCCGACGGGCTCGAACCGGCTCGAACCCGCGCCCTTCGGCGTGACAGGCCGGAGGGCTAACCCTCTGAGGATTTCAAGGAGGAGAAGCTAAGGAGTTCCGCGAGGGCTCCGCGTCTACGAGGACCGCGACGACCAACCGCAAACCCTCGAAGACCTCTTCTCCACCACGATCGACGAAGCATACTGAGAGGCGGGACGTACGTTGCCGACTTTCCCTTCTTCGGCCGATTCGTCTACCACGCGACCCAGGACGATCGTGTGCAACTCGTCCCCGATCTGTTCGCCTTTGAAGATCTCGACCTCGTCATTGTCGCCGGGCAAGTCGTTCCCATCGAATGCCGGATCGCGCGCGACGACTCCCGATTCACGACCGAAAACTACGAATCGACGGACGAAAACTTCGAATTCACGATCGTTGATGGCGGATTCACAAATTGCTGTTCGCTGTTCGGCAACAGAAATTTCGAGTTTCCGACCGAAAATTGCCGATTCACGACCCAAAATCACGACTTCACTGGCGTTGATTCGCGATTCACCAGGAAAAGTCTGCGCTTCTCGAGCGTGAATCGCGAATTCACGCGCTTACATCCATCAATTAAGCTCCGAAATTTGCAGTTTACGAACGTGAATTCGCAATTCACGAAGATTAATTTGAAGTTTTAATGGCGTGAACTCCGTACGTCCGGTTGACACCCCTCGGAATCGGGCTTAACGTGGCGGGACCGTTCGCATCCGGCTGTGTTTTGCTGGATCACGAGCGGGCGGAAAGGCTTCGCCGAAGACGTCCGGCGTCCTGAGTACGCAACCCCTCGCAGGGCGAGGCGCGCGAAAGTGGCTGTGTCTTGCCCATCGCGCACTGAGCGGAGTGGAGCTGAGCTCCTCCAGCACCTGCAAAAACCTGTGGACCGCCGAGGTCTCCGGAACCTCGGCTGATGATTGACCGGATCGCCGCCGCGCGGCCAGCGGTGTCGATTCACGAACCGTCCCTCTGGGACAGAAAGAGAAGTATTGGTATGTCGATTCTTGAAGGAAGTGTCAAAACGAAAAGCGCCGCCACAGAGGCGGTCGAGCTCTGGACGCCCGAGCAGGTCGTCGAACAGTTGCGCGTCCTGCGGGGGCACATCCCCGAGTTCGTGCAGTTGCCGCGAGACCGCAAGCTGCTGGAGATGCGTCGCCTCGCCAGCGTGGATCTGGAATTCGCACGTGAGTCGTTCAACGCCGTCGCTGCATCCAACGTGGTGCAGGGCGTGGTCGGGAGCTCGCGCGAAGAGCTGCACGCCGCGGAGGACGAGATCGCGCGCTGGACGATCGTCGAGAGCGAGATGCGGTCGATCCTCGGCGGTGTCGCGGCGGCGAACTTGGTCCGCCGTCACCGCCTCGGCGAGGCGGCGTTGCAGGTGTTCAAAGTCAGCAAGCAGCTCGTGCGTCTGCAGGAGCACGCAGACCTGCTGCCGCACGTCGAGCGCCTGCGCCGCATGAACCGCTTCGCGCGCCGTCGCG
>DATLOL010000044.1:0-17733 GCA_035536275.1 Thermoanaerobaculia bacterium | reverse complement strand
TCCACGACTACATCGATGCTCACAACGAGGATCCGCGACCCTTCATCTGGACGGCCGAGGCAGACAAGATCCTGGAGAAGGTGGGACGCGCCAGGACTGCGCTGATAAATCAACAACAGCGTGAGACACTACACTAGTGGGGTTGGCGTTTGAGTAAATCGGTACCGTTTCTCGTGCAAGCATGGCAGTTTGACACATGGCGTCGCTTCTCGAACAGTTTTCAACGACACGCAGTAGTTGTGTCGTCGTCAAGCACTCTGCGTGATCCCCTTACGGCTTGCGATCAGAGACCCCTTGCCGTTGGTGACCCTCCTGCAGCGACGGGTCCGTGAACTGGTGTCGGCACCGCCAACATCGGATGACGAGAGTCGGCGGAATGTGCAGATTTGGCGGAGTTTGATCGTCCACCGAACTCCTGCTTCGCCCGGTCCACGTAGCAGTTTCCTCACGCTGATGTTTCGTCCGCACCGCGGAGCGTGCGCGCTCCTCGGCCAGCATGTGTGAGACGGGCACCTCATTCCTGGCGCGTAGCGCGGGCTGTTCCATCGCGTCGAGTGGGCTTCGGACGCCGCGGGCGCCGTAGCGCAGCACGTGCGTATAGATCATGGTCTTCGTCGCATCCCGGTGTCCGAACAGTTCCTGCACGGTGCGGATGGCGTAGCCGCTCTCGATCAGATGCGTCGCGAACGAGTGGCGAAACGTGTGACAGGTCACCCTCTTGTCGAGACCCGGATCAGCGCAGCGCGCTTCACCGCCCGCTGCAGCACGTGCAGATGGTGCGCTGACGACTTCGGGCTTGGGATTCCCGACGTCAATTACGGTCTCGCTCGCCCCCGCCACCGCCAGCTCGCTGGCGTGGATGGGACGCGGTCCGCCACCGAATCGAACGCCACCACCACCCAAGTCTGGTCGTCCTCGGGTGGGCGGTTGCGAGGGAACTTTTTCCCGCGTGGAGCAGCGCCTTCTTGAGGTCGTCGGCGGACTGGCGGCCGGCCGCGACGATGGTTTGCTCGAAGCGCACCTGACGCGATGGTTGCAGAGTCACCAAAACTGCTCGAAAGAGCAGACGAATTGCATGCAGCGGAACACGGACGCGCTTCCGAGCTAGCCGAAAACGCATGCCACGGAAGTGCGGCGCGCTTGCAAGCTATGCGTGTACGCATGCAATGGAAGAGCAACACGCTTCCGAGCTATGCGTGCACGCATGCGCTGGAAGGACGACATGCTTACAAGGTATGAGTGCACGTATGCGTTGGAAGGCGACAGGCTTCAAAGGTATGCGTGCACGTATGCGCTGGAAGAGCGACATGATTCCGAGCCATGCGTGCACGCATGCGTTGGAAGAGCAACACGCTTCCGAGCCATGCGAAATCGCACGCGGTGGAACCATGCAGCGCTTCCGCGTCAAGCGCCGACGTTAGGCGGTTAGAACACGCGTTGTAGGAGCCAAATGATCCCACCGACGATGAGTAGAGATTGAGTATGAGCCCAGTTATGGCCGGCGGCCCGATGTCTCGCCGGCCAACCCGGGAACGATGACGAGGGCATACGCAGCTGCCGCCAAACCAATCGCTCCAAGCAGGAGGACGGCGACATGAATCACCGCGTCGGGTAAGAACCTGATGCCACGAGTTCCTGAACTAGACTTGAGGGGAAGCCCGCTACCAGCGGCCAGAGCCACGACCGGCGCGCGCACACGTTAGGCTCGCGCGAGGCGCTGATCTTCGTCAAGTCCGTTCGGCACCAATAGGTGTGACATCGGCCGCTAATGCAGAGCCGCCCTCAGCTGTAGGCAAGCTTTCGCTGGAGAACACGGAAGGTGAGTCCAAAGCGAACGACTGCTCCTGCCGCCAGAAGCACACGCGCTCGTCCCGTCAGGTGAGAAGGGGCTGATTGCAAAGGAGAAGACCGAAAAGCAATCCTCGCTGCTTTCAGGCGTGTACGTGAATCTTGTCGTAGAGAAACTCAGGAGCTAGATCGGCGCCATTTGGCCAAACGATTGTGCCGAGCTCCGGATCAACCCTGACCTGTTTGAAATAGCTCACGTCCTGCAGCGGCTCGAACACCGGCCCATACAACTCACCGGATAAATCAATTTCGCCTTCAGTGCCGTCCTCGAATTTGACCCACACGGTAAATTCGCGAACGTATCTGGCTTCGATCACGTCAAGTAGCATCTTCTACTCCAGAGGTTCGATACGTTTTAACGGCATACGCTGGCGAGCGAGTTGCCAATCCTCGGCGAGCTCTGCGCGATGCAGGTTCCACCATTCGAGAACATGCGCCAACGCGCGCGTTGGGAAATCGCCGGTAACAACTCCGTCCGCGATACGTACAGATATCTTCTGGCGCCCGTATCGCGCATGGAAATGGGGCGGATCGTGCTCGTTGTAGTTGATCATGATCACGATCCCGAGGAAACGGCAGATCTCTTTCTACTCGACAGCGGGCGCGGAGGAATACCGCGCCGGCTGCCAGAGGTTGCCGAACCGGAGTTCCGCCTGCAACTATTAACGCGCAATATGGCCGCTCATGCGTCCCCGCTGACGACTTCGGGCTTGGGATTCCCGCATTGTGGGCAGGTCTTGCCAGCAAACACGTCGCGCCAGTGTTCGACGATGCCCGGTCCGCCTCCGGTTAGAAGAGAAGCAAGGCCGAGCAGGAGATCTCCCCAGCGCCGCTTCGGCCGGCCGGTGTAGCCGCAGTCGTGACAGCGAATCTCTCGCATTCGCGAACGTCAGTTGACGGTTTCACTCGCTCCCGCCACCGCGAGCTCGCTCGTGCGGATGGGGACGTGGTCCGCGACCGGGTCGTCGAACGCTACCACCACCAGGGTCTGATCGTCCTCGGGCGGGCGGTTGCGGGTGAACTTTTTCACCGCGTGGAGCAGAGCCTTCTTGAGGTCGTCGGCGGACTGGCGGCCGGCCGCGACGATGGTTTGCTCGAAGCGCACGAAGCCGAACGGCTCGCCGTCGTCGTCCACCGCCTCGATCAGGCCGTCGCTGTAGAGGATGAGGCGATCGCCGGCGTCGAACGTCACCGTGTGCTCGCGGAAGCTCTCGCCCTCGCGGCGGCGGATGCCGAGGGGGAAGCCCCATGAGGACAGCGCCTCGAGCTTGCCGGTCCCGCCGCGATAGATGTACGGATCGAGATGGCCGGCCGAGGAGAAGCGCAGCGTCTGGGCGCGGGCATCGAGCAGGCCGAAGAAGAACGTCATCATCATCCGCTTCGGCGCGGTGCGGATGACGATGTCGTTCAGCACCTCCAGCACCACGCGCGGCGATGAGTCGTAGTCCACCTGCACCAGCAGCGCGGACTTGGCCATCGACATGACGATGCCGCTGGTGAGTCCGTGTCCGGCCACGTCACCGAAGGCAATGCCGATCTCGCCGCCCGGCTGTTCGAGGAAGTCGAAGTAGTCGCCGCCGATCTCCGTCGCCGCGCGATAGTGAGAGGCCACCGTCGCGCCGGAGAGCTTGGGCGCGCTCTGCGGCAGCAGCGCGGCCTGAATGCGATTCGCCGCGTCGATCTCCGCCTTCACGCGCTCGCGCTCGATGATGCGTTTCACGTGAGGCGCGAGATCCTCGTACTCGTAGACGATCTCCCGTCCCGTGACGATGCCCGCCGCCGACAGCACGAGGCAGAGCGCGATCGGGACTGCGAACGAGCTCCAGGTCATCATGGCCATCGGGCCGTCGATGAAGCGCAGCAGCGGAACGAAGGCGACGATCAGCGATCCGTAGAACAGCGCCGTCGCCGACGCGAGCAGGTCGTACCAGAGGAAGATCGCCGCCGCGGCGACGACGCCTCCGAAGCCGAAGAGCAGCGCGTGGTGTCCCGGATCGAGTGGTACTTCGAAAATGGTCCAGATCGCGCCGACGGCTGCGGCGATGATGAAGCCGAGGGGCAGCAGGCGTTTGCGCGCGAAGAGCGCGATGATGAACAGCAACAGCACGACCGCGCCGCGCGCGCCGTCGATGGCGGCCGTGAAGATCGGTGCGATGGGACCGCCGCGGCCGAGGATCTCGAACGTGCCGCCGGGTGTGGGGCGCGCCCAGCCGGCCAGAAGCGGGATCGCTGCAGCGGCGAATACCGACGCCGCCACGAGCGGCGCGAATAAAAGGCCGTTCAACGTCGCCCGTCCGACCGTCGCGTTGCGCCAGTCGCGGTTCAGGATCGAGTCGTACGAGGCCAGGCGCTCGCCCCACCGCTCGCGCGCGTAGCTCTCGCCCACCGCCCAGGCGAAGAACACCAGCACCGCCACGGGGAGGTCATAGAAAATGAATTTGAACGTGCTGAAGGCGATCGCCGTCGCGCGCCCATCGAGGCCGGGACCGAGTCCCGTACCGATGGAGATCGCTCCGCCGGCCAGGTAGTTGTAGCCGATCGACAGCACGGCCATCATCGCGAACAGATACGAGGCCGTGCGCACGCCCACTTCGCCGGCGTGGTACTTCTTCAGAAAGATGATGAGCAGGATCAGCAGCAACGCGAAGACGACGCCGTACTGAAAGATCGTCGCGATCACGCCGAAGCTGCTGCCCGTGGGCTGCGAGCCGTCCGCCATCTCCTCGATGGGCATCCATCCCGCGAACTGATTGCCGATGAAGTAGACGCCGACGTACATCGCCACCTTGCCGGTGGGGAAGGTGTTCGGCACGCGATAGCGGACCAGGCGATCGACGCGGTTGCGCCACACCGTCGGGCGCACGTCGTCGAACTGCGGGTTAACCACACCGGGCAGCTTCCCCGAGGCGAGAAAACGATCGGCGGCGCGGCGGGCCTCTTCATCGGTGAACGCCGGCGCCGCTTCCTCGGTCGGCACGAAGCGGCGCACGCCGATGATTGCGCCGGTGTCCGGCATCAGGTAGACGTCGGCCGCCCGTTGCTTCGTTCTGCCTTTGTAAAAGTAGGGGATGAAGTACGCGACCATGCGTGGGCCGACGATGGGGTCGAGTCCGGCCTGGCGGCGCAGCTCCGGCTTGCCATCGAACTGATCCTCGAGCAGGCCGTGGTTCTCCCACGAGACGACGCTCCAGGTGTCCTCCACCTTCACGCCGATGCTGCGCACGGCGGCGTCGGCCGCGGCCCGGGCCTGCTCCCGGGTCATGCGCACGTTGCGCGGCTGCGGGGGGTCGAACAGCGGCAGCAGCGCGAAGAGAGCGGCGAGTCCGAGGACGCACGCGAGCAGGGGAAAGTACCGTTTCATTGGATGGCCGTCATGATACCGATTCGTTCGACTTCTTCTTTTACGGACATGTGGCGCTTCCGTTTCAGTAGACTGCCCGCATGACCGATCGCCGCGCGAACTACACCCTCGCGGTGCTCACGTTCATCAACCTTTTCAACTACATCGACCGCTGGGTGGTGGCCGTCGTCGTCGAACCGATCAAGCGGGACCTCGGCCTGTCCGACACGCATATGGGCTTCGTCGCGGCGTCGTTCATCGTGGTGTACATGGCCGCCTCGCCGGTGTTCGGTGTGCTCGGCGATTTCAGAAAGCGCCCTCCGCTGATTGCCATCGGCGTCGCGATCTGGAGTCTGGCCACGGGCCTGGCCGGCTTCGCGCGCGGCTTCTGGTCGCTCTTCATCACGCGGGCGGCAGTGGGCGTCGGTGAGGCCGCGTACGGCACGATCGCGCCGGCGCTGCTCGCCGACACGTTCCCGCTGGAGAGGCGCGGACGGATCATGTCCATCTTCTTCGCCGCCATCCCCATCGGCTCGGCCGCGGGGTACGTCCTCGGAGGCCTCGCGGAGAAGTTCTTCGGCTGGCGCGGCGCGTTCTGGGTGGTCGGCTTTCCGGGCATCCTGCTCGCCGTGCTGGTGATGACGGTGATGGACCCGCCGCGCGGCCAGCATGACGCGCACGAGAAAACGCCGCGCCGCTACGGCGCGTTCCTCACCAACAAGCCGTACCTGCTCTCCGTGCTCGGTTACGCCGCGTACACCTTCGCCCTCGGCGGATTGGGATTCTGGATGCCCGCGTTCCTCGAGCGCGAGCGCGGACTGACGCGCGGCGAGGCGACGACCGTCTTCGGCGCAATCGTGGTCGTGACCGGATTCCTGGGCACGTTCATCGGCGGCTGGCTCGGCGACAAGTTCCTCTCGCGCACGCGGCAGTCGTATCTCTGGGTATCGGGGATCGCCACGATCCTCGCCGCGCCACTGGCGTTCATCGGGCTGTACGCGAAGTCGAAGCCGCTGTACTTCACCGCGCTGGCGCTCGCGGAGGTGCTCATCTTCATGTGCACCGGACCGGTGAACTCGGCGATCGTCAACGCCGTCTCGCCGAAGGAGCGCGCCACGGCGGTGGGCCTCTCCGTGTTCCTGATGCACCTCCTCGGCGACGTTCCGTCGCCGCCGCTCATCGGCTGGCTCTCCGACCGCAGCTCGCTCGAGAAAGCGGTGCTGATCGTGCCCGTCGCAATCCTGATCTCCGGCCTGATCTGGAGCTATGCGGCGTGGCGGGGCGAGCGGACCGCGTGAGAGGCGCGATCACGGCGTTCTTCCGCATGGCCCTGCGGATCTTCTTCCGCCGCATCGAGATCGTAGGACTCGATCGCGTGCCGGACGCGAGCGCGGTGATCTTCGCCTGCAATCACCCGAACGGCCTCGTCGATCCGCTGTTCATCCTCTGCTACGCCGGCCGTCCGGTCTCGTTCCTCGGCAAGGCTCCGCTGTTCCGCTACCCGGTGATCGGATGGTTCGTACGTCTGTTCGAGTCCATCCCGGTCTATCGCAAGCAGGACAACACCACGGGCTCGAATCACGAGACGTTCGAACGTGCGCGGGCGGTGCTGCGCCGCGGCGGCGCGATCGCGATCTTCCCCGAGGGGACGACGCACGACGATCCGCAACTGCGGGAGCTCAAGACCGGCGCCGCGCGCATCGCCCTCGGCGCCGGCGTCGACGGGATGCTCGTCGTCCCGAGCGGCATCTACTACACCGCCAAGCACGTGTTCCGCAGCTCGGCGCTGCTCATGCTCGGCGAGCCGCTGCGTGTCGAGTCGGTGGTTCAGGATGATCCGCCGCCCGAAGAGGTCGACCTCCTCACCGCGGCGATCGATGCGGGCATCGACACGGTGACGGTGCAGGCGGACTCGCACGCCGCACTCGATCTCATCGCGCGGGCGGAGGACATCTTCACGGGGAATGACGAGCAGCCGCTGGCCGAGGAGCTGGAGCTGCGCCGAAGGTTCATCGGTGGATACCACTACCTGCGCTCCCACGATCCGCAGCGGCTGGAGCGACTGGAGTCCGCGCTGGCGCAGTTCGAGTCGGCGCTGCGGCGGGCGAAGATCGACGTGCACGAGCTCCGGCCGCGCATCAGCGTCGCGCGGCTCTTTCGCGTGCTGGTGCTGCTGCCGATCGCGATCGCCGGAGCGGTGGTCAGCTATCCCGCGTATCTCCTCATCGGAATGCTGGTGAAGCGATTCGCGAAAGGGGAGGGCGCGGTGATGGCCACGATCAAGTTCCTCGGCGCCCTCGCGCTCTATCCGCTGTCGTACATCCTGGTCGCGGTACTGGTGGGCATGCGCTTCGGCTGGATCTTCGGCGTGACGACGGGGCTGTTGCTGCCGCCGGTCGCGTACGCCGCGCTGATCGTGTTCGAGGACATCGACGACATCATCGGCGACGTGCGCGCGATCGCGTATCGGCTGTTCCGCCGCTACGGCTACGAGCGGCTGGTGGCGCAACGCAAAGCGATTCGTGACGAAATCATCACGGTCGCGCGCGAGCTCGGCTACTGACCGCCATCCCCGCATTTTCCCCACGTTTCCGGCCCGTTCGTGATGCATCATCCTCGCGGTATGACCCGCCCTCTGACTCTCTCTTTCCTCGTTCTCGTTCTCGCTTTCCCGGTCATGGCCGGCCGGCGCCGTGCGTCGCGCTCGCCGATCCTCTACCCGCAGTGCTCGATGATCACCGGCACGGGTGCGGTGACGTTCACGCGCGACGAAGGCGCATCGCTCGCTCCCACGGCCGAGGCGATGAGCCCCATCGCGTACACATGGGGCGTGGTCGCGCTCGACGAGCCCGACACGCTCCTGGCGTGGCACAAGAGCGACCTGCTGCTGTCGAACGACGCCGGCTGCTCGTGGCGCGTGGCCGCGCACATCGAAGGATGGGATTTCCCTCCGACGCTCAGCGCTGCGAAGGGCGGCCGCGCGTACGCGTGGTCGGAGAACCGCTCGTTCCTCTATCGCTATGACTCGCGCGGCGCCGTGAAGCTGGATCAGCCCGTCGACTTCATGGGCCTCGGCGTCGATCCCAACAACGGCGATCGTCTCCGCGCCGGCGGCAGCGACGGCACGATCTGGGAGAGCACCGACGCCGGCGCGACGTGGACACACATCGGCGGGCTCAAAGGTCCGGTGGGCTTCTACCGCTTCACGTTCGATCCGGCGAACCTCGATCACATCATCGCCGGCACGGTGGTCGACGGCGCGCACGTCTCGCGCGACGGCGGTAAGACCTGGAAGCGCGCGACCGGCATCGGCACGGCCTCGGCGAACGTGTTCAACATCGTCTTCTCGCCCGTCGACTCGAACCGCGCCTGGGCGATGGGCATCGACCTGGCGAACAGCGGCCGGCATATCTTCGTCTCCGATGACGGTGGCGATTCATGGCGGATCGTGGTCACCGAACACCCGGGCCTGAAGCTGATCAACGGCCCGATCATGGCCGCGCATCCGACGAACCGCGACGTGCTGTACTTCATCTTCGGCACGCACTTTCAGGGCTACGGCACGGACGTCTTCCGCGTCGATCTCGCGAAGGGCCTGACGATGACGCACAACGACCACGACGGCGTGAACGCGATCGCCTTCTCGCGGCGGGACCCGGGGGTGATGTACCTCGGGCTTGAGAAGATCAACTAGGACGTATAGGACCTATGGGACGTATGGGACCTATGGGCGCGCCGTGCGGCGGCGCATGACCGTCCCGTTGCTCGCGAAGAACCGTCCCGGGTACGAGCGGCGGGTGCCGCAGACGCCGAGGTCGGACTCGACCCACCAGTAGACCTTGCCGTTGAGGCGCGCTTCGACCGAGGTCTTCGTCGTCGATGCGATGAGGCGGTTGTTCGCGTACACGCGGTAGTGTGTGGCGTCGACCATCGGGTCCCATTTCAGCGTCACCGGCCCGGAGGTGACGGCGTCCCAGTCCGGCCCGCGAAGGCGCGTGCCTTCTGCAATGCACTCGCGGCCGACCAGCAGCTCGTGATCGGCGAACTCGGTCTCGCCGCGCCAGTAGGCGAGGTTGAACAGGCGCGACTCGAGGTAGCCGACGCGATCGCCGACACGCACGATGACCACGCCGGTGTTGAGATCGGGCGCGTGCACGACCGTGCCGAAGGGTGAGCGTCCGACCAGGACGCGGCCCCGATCGTCGGTGCGCAGGGTGAGGTCCGGCGTCGCGTCGAAGTGCGCGCCGTACCAGAGCGGCGTCGGCGCCGTGCGGGTGGCCTGGTAGATCTCGACGTTTGCGTTCGGAATGGCCACGCCGTTCTCGTCGCGGATCGTGACCCGGTTCTGCGCGGGCATGTCGTTCAGGAACTCCGCGAAGTTACGCGGCTCGTTGTAGTTCCCGAGGACGGCGCGGCGGCCGGCGATGCGATTGAGGGCGATGGCGCTGTAGTTGTCGATGAACGAGTAATGCTTGTTCATCAGGCCCTGCTCGGGCGTGCGATGCACGAAGCCTCCGACTTCGACCGTGACCACGCCGGGTACGTCGATGACGAACTCGGGCGGGCGGTGGCGCACGTCCCACGCGTACACATCGACGAGATAGCGCGCGTGCCCGAGCTCGTGCAGCGCGCCGACGCCGGTATAGAACCAGTTCAGCGGCTCGACCTTGTTGCCGCGCAGGTAGCCGGAGAGGACCGCGGTGCGGAAGCCCCACATCAGATCGACGGTGCGGTCGTTGCGGTCGGGATGGGTCGAGCCGCTGGCGCCGACCGAGGAGTCGGAGGGGAGTCCGCTCAGCGGGAGGGCGTCGTCGGGAACGACGACGATCTTCTGCAGCCGGAGGCGATCAATCACGCCGGCCAGCTCGGCCATGTCGTTGAAGAGGGCGATGGTGCGCTGGGCCCAGTCCTCGAATCCTGTTGAGCCGATGCCGAGCTCCGCCTGCTTCGCGCGGAACTCGTCGTAGAAGCCCTGTTCGACCCAGAACCCGACGCTCAATGCGTCGCTGAACGTCTCGAGCACGCGATCGCCGGCGGTGAAGGCGATGCGTTGGCGGTCGAAGGTCCAGAGGCGCGGCAGCTGGACGACGGTGATCGCGTTCGGCGCGAGAGTGACGTTGCCCTTCGCGACCTCGACGCCATCGACGCGCCACGTGTACGGCGTCGTCACGGCGCTTGCGCCGAAGTTGCGGACGTGCGCGCGCCACGTGACCGTCGATCCGGCGAGCGGCCAGCCGTCGACGTGCGGGTTCGTGCTGCCCCACACGTATTCGAGCTCCGGCGCGCGTGAGATCCAGCCCACGCTGACGTCGGAGGCGAAGAGAGGAAAGGCGAGAAGGAGGAGTGCGAGGAGCCGGGGCATTGTGGAGGGGATTGAACGTGCTACCGTGACGGCACCCAAACCAATCCCGAAAGGTAAATCCCCATGCGCCGTCCGGCATTCCTCCCTGCCGCCGTACTGGCGTTCGTGTGCTCGTCAGTATTCGCGGCCACGGACCCGACTTACACCGCGCTGCGCGCCTCGCGTCCGGACGGACGAACGATCGCGCTGCAGAACTTCGTCTTCGATCGCGACGTGCTCCGCTTCACGCTGAATGGGACGTTGCATCTGCTCGCGCCCGTCAACGGGAAGACGCCCGGCGCCGTGTTCACGGGCACGGGCTCGTACGACCTGAAGCCGGCGACGCCGCACGAGCAGCGCCAGCTCGCGGTCTACGCGGCCGACGACAAGCTGGTCTCGCTCTCCGACACCTTCGACGCCGCGGTCTTCCTGGGCACCGCTCTGCCGGTCGCGGCGGAGGCTGCCGGCGCGCCCGCCGCCGCCTCTCCGGACGCGAAGGCGATCGACCGCTGGGAGAACTACTTCGACCGGCAGAAGAGCAAGCTTTCGACGAACGTGCACGTGCGCGTGCTGCAGGAGATCGTCGACGGCGGCGATCCATTCTTCTTCGCGTTCGTCGACGGGAAGAAGCATCCGCCCGCGGCGCTGGTGGTCGATCCGCGCGGCGCGGACGCGGTCCGTCTCGTGAACCTGAACGACGGCGGTGAGCAGACCCGCATGATCGTGCTGCACGACACCAGGGGCGGTGTGTGGTATTCGAGCCGCTATCGCAGCGAGATCGAGAAAGGCACGGGCAAATACGTACTGCCGGTGGCCGATGCCACGCACTACGCGATCGACGCGAAGATCGACGGCGCGCAACTTTCCGCCACGTCGACCATGACCTTCGTCCCCAGCGGCCCGGTCCGCGTCCTGCCGATCGACCTTATGCCGCGGCTGCGGATCTCCGACGCGTCGTACTCGACCGACGGAGCATCGTGGACGCCCGTGCCCTGGATTCAGGAGCCGTTCAAGCAGGACGCCGACGCCGCGGTGGTGTTCCCCGCGGCGCTGAAGGCAGGGGATTCGTACCAGTTGAAGATCGCCTACGCCGGTCCGGACGTGCTCAACGACGCGGGCGACGGGAACTTCACCGTCGGCGCGCGCATGTGGTGGTATCCGAACGTCGGCATGTTCACGGACATGGCCACGTACGAGATGCGGTTCGACACGCCACAGAAGTTCTCGATCGTCGGTGTGGGTGCCGAGACGGAGAACCGCGTCGAAGGCGAGCGCCGCTTCGCCACCTGGAAAAGCGGCGCCCCGCTGCGCGTGGCCGGCTTCAACTACGGCCGGTTCAAGAAGCTCGAGCAGACCGACGCGGACAGCGGCCTGCGCTTCGAGGTCTATACGAATCCCGGCGAGCCGGACGTCCTCAAGCGCATCAACCAGGCCCTGGCGTCGATGAGCCGCAATGCCGATTGGGACAGCCCGTACATGTCCGGTCCCGATCACGTGCGCGTCGACACGGGCAACCTCGCCCAGAACGCGCTCGCCGACGGCATCAACACCGCGCGCACCGGCAATCACTATTTCGGCCCCCTGGCCACGAAGCGCGTGGCCATCACCCAGCAGTCGCAGTGGTACTCCGGCCAGTCCTGGCCGACGCTCATCTACATGCCGTACATCGCCTTCTTCAACGGCACGGTCCGCAACACCCTCGGACTGAACAGCGCGAAGGACTTCGTCGACAACGTCGGCGCGCACGAGCTCGCGCACCAGTGGTGGGGACACCAGGTGGCGCCGCGCACATACCACGACGAATGGATCTCGGAAGGGTTCGCGGAGTTCACGTCCGCCCTCGTCGCGCAGCAGACCGGCGGCTGGCCGAGGTACGACGCGTTCTGGGCGCGGGCCCGCAAGCAGATCCTGGAGCGCCCGTTCCAGGCCCAGATCGACAACATCGAGGCCGGACCGATCTCGCAGGGCTACCGCCTCAGCACCTGGCGCAACGAGTCGGCGTACGGAATCGTCGTCTACTCGAAGGGCGCGTACGTGCTGCACATGCTGCGCATGCTCATGACCGATGCGAAGAACGGCGACGTGGCCTTCGCGACGATGATGAAGGACTTCGCCACGACGTACGCGGGCAAGACCGCCTCGACGCGCGACTTCCAGCGCATGGTCGAGAAACACGCGACGCCGAACATGAAGATCACCAGGGACGGCTCGCTGGGCTGGTTCTTCGACCAGTGGGTGTACGGCACGGCCATTCCGAAGATCACCTCGAAACTCGACTTCTCACCCGGCGCGGACGGCAAGTACAAGCTGAGCGGGACGATCACGCAGTCCGAGGTGCCGGAGGACTTCGTGTCGATCGTGCCGATCTACGTGCACTTCGACAAGACGTCGCAGGCGAAGCTCGGCGCGGTCGTGCTGATGGGAAGCTCGTCGAAGCCGGTGGAAGTGGAGCTGCCGCTGCCGAAGAAGCCGCAACGCGCGAGCGTGAACGCGCTGCATGATGTGTTGACGCGCTGACGCGCGTTGTTGCTGGTTGCTGTGTTGCTATGTTGCTTGCGGGTTCGCGCCCGAAGCCCAGGCACCGCAAGCAACCAGTAACCAGCAACCAGCAACGGTCAGGCGACAACCGCGCGGATACGCTGCAACTGCCGCGTATGCACGATGTCGTGGCCGGCCGCCATGCGCACCAGCAGCGCCAGCGACTCCTCGCCGCGCTCGGCGTGGATGCCTACGCGCTCCCACGCCTCCGGCTTCTGCACGCGCAGGAGGCGGAGGTTGATCGCGCGCACGGCCTCGAGGTCGCCGACGATGGTCGCCGTGTCGTCGTCGCGTTCGAGCTTCTCGACCCAGAGGTCCTGATCGTACGCGGCGATGGGCGGCCGGTCGTGGGCGAGGATCATCCGGTAGCGGAACGCGAGCACGAGTTCCGCATCGGCGAGATGGCGCACGACGTCGCGCATCGACCACTTGCCCGGCTTTTCCGGCGTCCGCAACTGCGCTTCGGTGAGGCCGGCAACGGCCTCACGCACGTTAGCGCCGATGCGGCTCAGGACAGCCAGCGGCTCCTCACCGCCGGTGAGGTCGGTGAGGCTTTTGACGTACTCGCTGATCGCGGTGCTGTCGTCGCCGAATCGATTGGAGAAAACACTGGTCATCAGAATCGCCCCTCTTCGCGGATCGTGAGAGCGAGGTCGACGTGCTGCACGCCGCCGCGCGTGACCACCGGCCGCACGCCCGCGCCGCCTTTGTGGACTAACGGATCGTCCGCGAACTGGAGCTCGGGCAGCCAGCGCCGCTGAAGCTTCGCACCTTCGGCGTGCAGATGCACGTGGGCGGGGTTGCGCGTTCCGGGATAGGAGCCGGGGCGGATCGTCTGGAACTCGAAGCGGCCGTTGGCGTCCGTGCGCACCCACCCTTTCAAACGCCAGCCCTGCTGGCCGTTGCGGTGGTACACGCCCGTCACGTCGGTCTGATAGGCGAAGACGATGACGTTCGGGGCAGGCCTGCCATCCGCGCGCAGTAGGCGTCCGTGAATGATCATCGGCGTTCCCGGCTCGCCCTTCGGCGCGATACGCGCCGTCGAGGCAATCGTGCGGGGACGCTCACGCTGAGCATCCTCGTACATGCGGACGAACTCCGCGTCGGACTGCGCGAGGCAGCCGGTGGCGGCGACGAGAAGGAGCACGGCGGCGAGATGTCGCATGCCGCGATGATAGAAACTCGCGCCCCGCGCGAGGCGCGCTTTCGGTTACGGGTGCGTCAACGCCTGTGTCGGTCGACCCACGGAGAGATGACCGGGAGGCCTCCGCGGGCCGGCCCGGCCGGCAGCGCTGATCGCAACACGTGCGGCTGCCGAGAGCGGCGTTCAGTGGGTCAGGCGTGCGGTCTGGCTAGGCCAACAAGCGCTGCCGGCCGCGCCGGCCCGCCGGAGGCCTCCTCGTCGTCTCTCCGTGGGGACGCTCAGCGCAGGTAGGGGAGCGAGCGCAGCTTCTCCTCGCCCGTGGCCTGTGCGTGACGCGCGTGCTCGGCCCGCGCCTGGGCTGCCAGGGCCATCAGACGCTCTCGCACGGGTGCATTCGTCGCCGCGAGATCGTGACGCTCCGCGATATCGCTGAGCGCGTACAGCTCGACGCCCCCGTCGTCGTACGCGAGCAGATGATGATCCTCGGCAATCACGCTCCACACGCTCCGATGGAAACGCGGCGCGAGATGACTCCTGTCGCGCGGGGACTGATAGCGCCCGATGACCGGTCCCGTAGGGACGGTCCGGGACAGGAGCATGGAATGCAGCGCCGTTATGTCGATCGGCGTCGCATCGGTTCCGCGCGGCGTCACTCCCGCACCGGCCACGACCAGCGGGACCTGCATCACCTGGCGGTAGACGGAGTTGCCGTGCATGGAGACGGCGTGCTCGCCGAACTGCTCGCCGTGATCGCCGACGACGGCGATGATGGTGTTCTCGCCGCGCGCTCGGATGGCCGCGAAAAGATCTCCCATCGCGCGGTCCACGCAGTCGGTGGCAGCGGCGTATGCGCGGAGGATTCGCTGCAGGGTGTTCTCGGGGACCGCCTCGCCGGTGCGATTGACGCGATACAGCGGTTGCGCGTCCCGCACCGCATCGAACGGCTGGAAACCGGCGGGGCGGCACTCGCGCGGCACGTAGTACGGCGTGTGCGCGTCCATGTAATTGAGGGTCAGGAAGTATGGGCGGGGCAGGCGAGCGAGCAGCGCCGTGGCCCGCTCGGTGACCTCCGGCGCGGTCCAACTGCAGCCGGCCGCGCCGCAGCCGGGCACCTTCATGAACCGTCCCAGCACTTCGAACGGCGCGGTGCGGCAGAGGTCATGGTCGTTTTTCGAGACCTGCACGATCTGGTACCCGCGCTCGAAGTTCGTCCGTGCGCCGAGGATCGGGTTGGCGAGGATGGCCGCCGTCGTGTAGCCCCTCGGGCCGAGCGTTTCGGCGAGCGTCGGCGCGGTGCCGGCGTACTGGCTTCGTTCGTAGTCGATGGGCAGCCGCGTCGCCGGCAGGCCGGTGACGACAGCGACATGCGATGGCAGGGTCCACGGCTGCGGCGCGAAGGCCCGCGTATACGAAACGCCGGAGCGCGCGAGTTGCGAGAGGTGCGATTGCGGGTTGCGCAGCGATGACGTGTCGTAGCGCTGCGTGTCCAGGAAGATCAGGACGATGTTCGGTGCGTCCGCCTTCGCCGTCCGCCGCGGCCGCTCGACCGACGAAGGCCAGCGCGAGACGACGATCGCGACGACGGCGACGACCACCAGGGTCGCGAGAGCGAGGCGCAGACGGTGCGCGGCGTCCTGCAGGCGCGGCCCGTATCGGTGCGCGAGCCAGAGCAGCGGGAGCATGAGCAGTGCGACGACCGCGAGCGCAATCAGCTCCGTTGCATAGGGGAACAGCTTCGTGAAACGGTCCTCCGCCAGCCACGCGCGGCGCAGCGGTACGGCTACGCGAAACAGCAGCAGCAGCATCGCGGCGAGCCCGAACGCGATCGGCAGCCGCCGCACGATCATGGCCGTGACCAGCGTCAGCGCGATCCACACCAGCGGCGTGACGGCCCAGATCGTGGGCGGCATCTCGGGCACTCCCCACCGCGCGAAGAGGATGTTGAAATGGAGTACCGCCGCGTCGGCGAGTCCGAGAAGGAGGCCGAACAGCACCGCGGCCCACGCGTACCCTTTCCTCACGCCGCGCAGGGTAAAACAAAAAGGCGAGCCGTTGCCGGCTCGCCTTTCCATCGATCGATGATCGAGTCTTAGTACATGCCGCCCATGCCACCGCCCATACCCGCGGACGGATCGGACTTCTTGTCGTCTTCCTTGATCTCGGAGACGAGCGCCTCGGTGGTGAGCATCAGGCCGGCGATCGACGACGCGTTGAGCAGGGCCTGCTTGGTGACCTTGGCCGGGTCGATGATGCCGGCTTCGATCATGTCGGCGGCCTTCTCGGTGCGGGCGTCGAAGCCCCACGAGCCACCCTTCTGGCGCACTTCGTTCAGGATCACCGACGGCTCGAGGCCGGCGTTGAAGATGATCTGGCGGAACGGCTCCTCGAGGGCGCGCTTGATGACGTTGACGCCGACGCGGATGTCGCCCTCGGCCTTGATCTTGTCGACGGCCTCGATGGCGCGGAGCAGTGCAACGCCGCCGCCCGGGACGATGCCCTCTTCGACGGCAGCCTTGGTGGCGTGCATGGCGTCCTCGACGCGGGCCTTCTTCTCCTTCATCTCGGTCTCGGTGGCAGCACCGACCTTGATGACGGCGACGCCGCCGACGAGCTTGGCCAGACGCTCCTGCAGCTTCTCGCGGTCGTAATCAGAGGTGGTGTCCTCGATCGCGGCGCGGATCTGCTTGACGCGGCCGCCGAGAGCATCCTTGCGGGCCTTGTCGTCGGTGTCGGTGACGAGGGTGGTGTTGTCCTTGTCGATGGAGACGCGCTTGGCGTCGCCGAGGTCTTCCCACTTCACGCTCTCGAGCTTCACGCCGATGTCCTCGGAGATCAGCTTGCCGCCCGAGAGGATGGCGATGTCTTCGAGCATGGCCTTGCGGCGATCGCCGAAGCCGGGCGCTTTGACGGCGGCGACGTTGAGCGTGCCGCGGAGCTTGTTCACGACGAGCGTGGCCAGGGCCTCGCCCTCGACGTCCTCGGCGATGATGAGGAGAGGCTTGCCCTGCCGGGCGACCTGCTCGAGGATCGGCAGGAGGTCCTTCATCGAGGAGATCTTCTTCTCATAGATGAGGATCTTCGCGTTCTCGAGGACCGCTTCCATGCGCTCCGGATCGGTGACGAAATACGGGCTGAGGTAGCCGCGATCGAACTGCATGCCCTCGACGACTTCGAGGACGGTCTCCAGGCCGCGGGCCTCTTCAACGGTAATGACGCCGTCTTTGCCGACCTTCTCCATGGCGGAGGCGATGATCTGACCGATCTCTTCATCGTTGTTCGCGGAGATCGATCCGATATGGGCGATGTCTTTGCCTTCCACCGGCTTGGCCATCTTGTCGATCGCTTCGACAGCGGCCTTCACGGCGAGCTCGATGCCCTTCTTCAGGTCCATCGGATTGGCGCCAGCGGTGACGTTCTTGATGCCCTCGCGGTAAATTGCCTGGGCCAGAACGGTCGCGGTGGTGGTTCCGTCGCCGGCGGTGTCGGAGGTCTTGGAAGCGACCTCGCGCACCATCTGAGCTC
>DATLOL010000043.1:0-24975 GCA_035536275.1 Thermoanaerobaculia bacterium | reverse complement strand
CTCCGCACCGTCGAGCGCTGGATCCTCTCCCGCCTCAACACCGTCACGCGCGAGGTCAACAAGCAGCTTTCGGTGTTCCGCTTCGACGAGGCCTCGAGCGCGATCTATCAAGTCTTCTGGCACGAGTTCTGTGACTGGTACATCGAGATGGCCAAGCCGGTGCTGCTCGGCAAGCACGGCACCGAGAACGACCGCCGCCTGGCCAAACGCGTGCTGCTCGAAGTGGTCGACCGCTCGCTGCGCCTCCTCCATCCGTTCATGCCGTTCGTGACCGAGGAGATCTGGCAGAAGCTCGGCGGCGTGGAGCCGTCGATCATGATCGCGCCGTATCCGATCACCGAGGAGGTACTCGAGGATCCGGAGGCTGAGCGGCTGGTGAACGCGGTCAAGGCGATGATCACCACTATCCGCAACCTGCGCGCGGAGCGTGGCTTCACGCCGAAGGACCGTTTCAAACTGTTCATCAGCGTCGCCGGAGATCGCGACGCGAACTTCTTCCGCGAGAACGCGTACCTCCTCCTGGAGCTGGCGCGGCTCGATGAGGTGTCGGTCGAGGGCACGGCGCCCGACGGCGCGCATCACGACGTGGTCGAAGGCTTCCACATCGCCGTCGAGTTCCCGGTGAAGGAAGTGTCGCAGGAGCAGCTCGACAAAGTGCGCCGAGAGATCGAGAAGACGCTCAAGGAGCTGGAGTCGATGGATGCGAAGCTCGCCGACGAGCGGTTCGTGAAGAACGCGCCGCCGAACATCGTCGCCGGCGCGCAGACGCGGCAGACTGAGCTCCGCGACCGGCTGGAGAAACTTCGGCAGAACCAATGATCGACACCCACATCGTCCGCAACCTGAAGGCGATCGAATCCGTCGCGGTCATCCCGCGTGTGGCCTCGACCAACCTCGTCGCGCGGAAGATCGTCACGGAGTGCATCGAGAACGAGCTGTCGCTGCCGCAGGCAGTGATCATCGCCCGCGAGCAGTTCGCCGGGCGCGGACGCAACGACCGGCGGTGGTCCTCGCCTGCCGGCAAAGGCATTTACGCGACGGCACTGGTCACGCGCCCGCTGCGCGAGCTACCCCTCGTTCCGCTGGCCATGGCCAACTTCGTCGCCATCCACCTCCGCGCGACTTACGGCATCGACGCGCGCATCAAGTGGCCGAACGACGTGCTGGTCGACCGTCGCAAGATCGCCGGCATTCTCATGGAGGCGCGCATCCAGGACGAGCGCGTCTTTCTGCTCATCGGCATCGGCATCAACGTCGAGCCGGTGCAGGACGACACCCGCCCGAACGCCGTGACGATCAGCGAGGTCGCGGAGCGCGGCTTCTGGAACGTCGACGAGTCGATTCGCGAGTTCATCTTCGGGATTGACGCCTTCCTCGCCCAGCCGTTCGACGTGGCGACGGTGCGCAACGACTGGAATACCCTCTGTGTACACAAGCCCGGTGACCCGATCCACTGCGTGATCGGGGACCGCGTCATCGACGGCAACTGGTCGAGCATCGACGAGCACGGACGCGCCGTGCTGACGACCGCGGACGGCGAGATGGCGCTCAGCGCGGGCGATCTCTTCCTCGCGTGACAGCGCAGGGTGCACCAGAGATCCTGCGTCTTCGCGCAGGATAAACTGTAGCCGATGTCGTCCAACCTGCTCGTCGTCGATCTCGGCAACACGAACATTGTCCTCGGCGTCTATCGCGGTGAAGAGCTGGTCAACTCGTGGCGTCTCGCGACCGCGCGTGAGCGCACCGCCGACGAATACGGGATCCTCGCGCGGCAGCTCGTCGGCGGCTCGCTGCATGCCCCCCTCGAAGGCGCGATCGTCGCCTCGGTCGTTCCGCCGCTCAACGGCGCGATGGTGTTGATGATCCAGAAGTACTTCGGCGTCGAGCCGATGTTCGTAGAGCCGGGCGTGAAGACCGGCATCGCCATCCACGTCGACAACCCGCTCGAAGTCGGGGCCGACCGCATCGTCAACTGCGCGGCCGCGCATCACGCCCTCGGGGGGCCGACGGTCATCGTCGACTTTGGCACCGCCACGACCTTCGACGTCGTCACTGCCAACGCGGAGTTCATCGGAGGCGTGATCGCGCCGGGACTGAACATTTCGGCCGAGGCGCTGTTCGCGCGCGCGGCGCGACTGCCACGTGTGGACGTGCGACGTCCCGACCACGTCATCGGCACGAACACCGTCGTCAACATGCAGTCCGGCATCTACTTCGGCTACCTCGGGCTGGTCGACGGAATCCTCGCCCGCATCAAGCGTGAAGTGCCGGACCTCAGGCACGTCATCGCCACCGGCGGACTGGCGGCGCAGTTCGCGGACGACAGTGAGCACATCGAACTGGTGGACACGGAGCTCACCCTCAAAGGGCTGAAGATCATCTACGACCGCAACCGCGTATCGAAAGGAACGGCACGGAGGACGCGCAAGTGAAGCGCGCCGCGCAGGCCGCGGCGGTCCTCCTTCTTGCTGCGAGCGTTCACGCCGGCGGCACGGTGACGGCAAAGAAAGCCGCGCTCTCGACCGCGCATCCGCTGGCGACGAAAGCAGGTCTCGCAGTGTTGCAACGCGGCGGCACCGCGGCCGATGCGGCGGTCACCGTCGCGCTCGCGCTCGCGGTCGTGCGGCCGCAGTCCGGCAACGTCGGCGGCGGCGGATTCCTCACCTACTACGATGCCGAATCGCGCGGCGTGTGGACGCTCGACTTCCGCGAAACGGCGCCGCGTCTGGCCACGAAAGACTCTCTGCAGACCGGCGGCGCCGCGGCCGGCGTTCCGGGGACGCTGGCCGGACTGCAAGCGCTGCACGAGCGCTTCGGCAAGCGTCCCTGGAAAGAGCTCGTCCAGCCGGCGGTGCTCCTCGCGCAAGACGGTCCCCGCGACGACGCGGAACTTGCGGCCGACGTCGCGCGCGCGAAGGCCACGCGCAAGCTCGAGCTGCCCGAGAAGCTCCCCCCACCCGCGCTCGCGGCGACCATGCAGCGCATCGCCGAGCATGGCGCGCGCGACTTCTACAAAGGCGAGCTGGCGAAAAAGCTCGTCGAGGACGTGAAGGGCGCCGGCGGCGTGATCGGCCATCGCGACCTGGCCGACTACAAGGCCGTGTGGCGCGCACCGCTCAAGCTCAACTACGGCGACTTCGAGATCTACAGCGTGCCGCCGCCGTCCGGCGGAGGTCTGGTCATCGGCGAGACGCTGAACATCCTCGCCGCGGACGATCTCCGCGCCGCCGGCTTTCAGACTCCGCGATCGCTCTATCTGCTGCTCGAGGCGTATCGGCGCGCGTACATCGACCGTTATCGCTACGTCGCCGACCCCGCCGGCGCGCGCATCCCGTATCGCGAGCTCCTCTCGCGTGCGCGTGGCGAGCAGTGGCGCGGCACGATCGCCGAGCGCGTCGTGCCCACGCGCAACCTCGCGGAGCCGCGGGCACTGATCGCCGAAGGCGCGCATACGACGCACTTCACGATCGCGGACGCGCACGGGAACGTCGTCGCGTTCACGACGTCCCTCGGCGATGATTTCGGCAGCGGCGTGCTCGCGCCGTCGCTGGGGATCTTTCTCAACTCCGCAAACGCCGATTTCTCGACGCGGCCCAACGACATCGGACCCGGCAAGCGTGCTGCGTCGTCGCTCGCGCCGACGATCATCCTGCGCGACGGCCGGCCGTTCCTTGCCCTCGGCACCTCCGGCGGGACGGCCATTCCGACCACCATTCTGCAGGTCTTCCTCAACGTCGTCGTGCACGGCAAGTCCCTGCCGGTCGCCGTCGCAGCGCCGCGCTATCACCACGCCGCCATTCCGGACGAACTGGTGACGGAACGCGTCCGCGCGCCGCAGCCGACCACCGACGCGCTCAACGCGATGGGACACGGCGTCGTGCTGCGCGACGGCATCGGTGACGTGCACGCGATTCTGTTCGAGAATGCCCGTCTCGTCGCCGTCGCCGACCCGCGGCGCGGCGGCGCCGCAGGAGGCTACTGACGTGAACCTGAAGATCGAAGCGGCGCGCACCGCACTGCAGGAAGTGCGCTCCGGCATGACCCTCGGACTCGGCACCGGCTCCACCGCGTTCGAGTTCGTCCGCCTCCTCGGCCAGGCGCTGCGCGACGGCACGCTGCGCGACATCCGCTGCACGACCACCTCCGAGAAGACGGAGAAGCAGGCCTGCGAGGAGAACATCCCCACGTTTCCGCTCGCCGAGGTCGCGCCTCTGCAGCTCGCGGTAGACGGCGCGGACGAGATCGACGCGCGGCTGCGCCTGATCAAAGGCCGCGGCGGTGCGCTCCTTCGCGAGAAGATCGTCGAGCAGCAGGCCGCGCGCTTCATCGTCATCGCCGACGAGTCGAAGATCGTGGAGCGTCTCGGCACCGGAACGCTGCCCGTCGAAGTGACGCCGTTCGCGCTCGACGTCCTCACGCGCCGTTTCACGGACATGGGCCTGCATCCGACCCTGCGCATGCTCGACGGGAACGTGCGGATCACCGACGAAGGCCACCGCATCGTCGACGTGCACGTGCCCGAGAACGAAGACATCGAGGACGTCGTGACACGCATTCGCGCGCTCGCGGGCGTCGTGGAGACGGGCTACTTTCCGACCGAGGCGACCGAGGCGATCATCGCCGGCGCGGATGGAATCCGGAGAATGACGCGCTAATCCGCTCTCGTGTCATCCCTCGACTCACGCTCGGGGATGACATCTCTTGGCGCCTACCCCCGCACCTTCCGCACGTTCACCTCGAACTTCCACTGGTGCTTGTCGTACCAGAACGACACGTGTGACACGAACGGCTGGTTCACTGGTTTGTCGATCTTCGTCTCGAACAGCGGGTAGAGCCAGTTCGGTTTCTCGTAGTGCCACACCAGCTCCGCGTGACCGACGGTCTCCTCGCTCGGGTGGCGGACGAAGTTGCGGATGCCGTCGTAGCGCTTCTCGCAGATGCGCGCGCGGTACACCGGGCCGCGCGCGGAAGGCGCGGTGCCGAGGATGGGGAAGCCTTTCTTGGTGACCTTCGCGACGTACTCGGCTGAGTCGCCGCCGACCTTCTCCGTCACGGTGATGAGGCCCGCGCGCTCGAGGTTGCGCAGCGTGCGCAGGGCCTTGTCATCGTAGTCGTCCTTCGGCGCTTTCGGAGACCACCACACCTTCTGCGGCACCTCCGCGTACGCGGGCTCGCGCCGGAACGACCAGCCGCTGATGATCTCCTGCGCTTTCTGCTCCGTGAGAGGCTCCGGCTTGCTGCAGGCGATGACGAACACGACAGCGAGCGCGGCCGCGATTGGTTTCCACATAGGTTTCACGATGGTATCTTCTCCCGCGCATGAGTGAAAAAGCGATGACCATTCCCGCCGTCGTGATCGACCGACTGGTGCGCGGCCGTGCTGCCGCAAACATGCTGCTGGTCGTGGGTGCAAGCCTGTTCATCGCCATCGCAGCGCAGGTCGCGGTTCCGATCCAGGTCGGGATCTACGTCATTCCGCTCACGCTGCAGCCGCTGGCCGTGCTCCTCGTCGGCGTGACGCTCGGCTCCACGCGCGGCGCGGCCGCCGCGGCGCTCTATCTGCTCGAAGGGTTCAGCGGGCTGCCGGTGTTCGCACAGGGTCACGGCGGACCGGCGTGGCTCGTCGGCGCGACGGCCGGCTATCTCTACTCGTATCCGTTCGCCGCGTGGGTTGCGGGCCGGGTCTCCGAACGCGGCTGGGGCTCGACGGTCACGCGCGCCGTGATCGGCATGCTCCTCGCCCTCGGCGTGATCTACCTCGGCGGCTGGTCGTGGCTGGCAATTCTCAGCGGCCCGCGCGCGGCGTTCGTCGCGGGAATCGCGCCGTTCATCCTTGCGGACGTCGTAAAGGTCGCCCTCGGTGCGATGCTGCTGCCGAAAGCGCAGCAGCTCATGTCGCGCATCTGACGACGCCCGCCGCGCGCGTGCCGTATAGTTATTCGGCATGCGTGCGCTCCTCGGCTTTCTCCTTTTCTCTTTCTCTCTTTCGGCCTCGGCGGCCGACGTCTCCGTCCGTTTCTTCGGAGCGCAGCAGGAGCCGCGACGCCCCGCGAACGAGGCGTACATCAACGCCATCGTCGACAGCGACTCGATCGAGCGCTCGAACATTCGCGTCCGCATCGCGTTCGATCCCTCGTTCGAGATCCTCGAAGTACGGCACTGGCCGTTCCTCTGGGAGTGCACGAGCGCGCCGGGTGAGGTGATCTGCACGAATCCCGAGTTCAAGCTCGGCGCGGACGGACAGATCATGCTGCAGCTGCGCACGCCGGCCGCGCCGCGCGGCGGGGAGTTCCGCTTTACCGCGGATCTCACCGCGGACAACGACACCAACCCCGCAAACAATCACGCCGAGACCGTGCTGTACGTGATCCAGCGGATGCTGGTCACGAACACGAACGACTCCGGCGAAGGCTCGCTGCGCGCCGCCATCGAGCAGCTCAACGCGTCGTGCGGCCGCGCGCGTCCTTGCGACATCCGCTTCGTCATCCCGTCGGTCACGGTGCCGGTCATCGAGCCGCTGTCGCCGCTGCCGGAGATCACCGCGTGCGGCACAGTCATCGGCGATCTGCCGACCGACATCCGCGCGCAGCCGCCGCTGCAGGTGGAGTTGCGCGGCACGCACGCGGGGACGGGCTCCGGACTCGTATTGCGCACGACCTGCGGGAACGACGACGCGTACGTCGTCGGGCTCGCCGTGGGCGGCTTTCCGGAGGACGGCGTCGCCATTCGAGGCGGTGGCTTCTATCGCATCTGGGGCTGCAGGCTGGGCACGGACGCAAGCGGGATGCAAGCCGTGCCGAACGGATTGCGCGGACTCGCGGTCACCGACCCGGGCGCGATCACGACCGCGCTCGCGTCGCAGATCAGCGGGAACGCGCGGAGTGGCATCGCGCTCTGGAGCGCGCTCACCACGTATGTCGGCGGCACGATGATCGGAGTCGCCGCGGACGGCACAGCGATGGCGAACGGTACGAGCGGCATCTTCGTCGCGCCCAACGTCGGCTCGCTCAACGTGGCGGACAGCGTGATCGCGAACAACGTCGACTTCGGACTCGCGCTGGCGTCGACGCGCGGCGTCATCAACATTGGCCCCGACGTTCGGATCACCGGCAACCGCACGCTCGACATCGACTGGAATCTCGACGGCCCATCGCCGGCGGGCGATGCGCGCGTGCCGCCCACGCCGCGGATCGTGTCGGCCGCCTACGACCCGGACACCAACCGGACGCACGTCACGTACACGATCGAGCCGATCCGCGGAGGCTCACTGCGCCTGCGGTTCTACGCGAGCGAGGGTCGCACCCGCTTCGGCACCGCGCACCTCGACACGTTCCTCGGCGAGCGAGCATTCAACGCGGGACCGGGAGGCACTTTCACAGAGGAATTCGAGGGCGATCTGCGCGGCAAGTGGATCAGCGCGTGGGCGCAGGCGTGGACGGTTCAGCTCTTCCCGGACAGCCCGGCGCCGTCGATGATGTGGCCGTCCGAGGTGAGCGAGGCCGTGAAACCGTAGGAACGCCGCGCATCTAGTCGAACCAACCTCCCATCGAGACGAACGACGTTCCGTTGTAGAACCACAGCCCGCCGCTCATCCCGCGGACGAGCGGTCCGGTCGGAACGGGCGTGAGTGAGCCGGTGATGCCGCCGCCGACGTTTGCGTGACTCCACGGTGTTCCAACGGTGAACGCGAGCAGGTTCGCGCCGGGGCTGCGGGCGTATACCTTCAGCGTTCCGCCCTGCATCACCGCCGCGGGACTGCCGGCGATCAGCGGAACGCCGGCGATGTCGCCGGAGATCGAGTACCAGGTCCAGCTCCCGCCAGGCGCCGAGCCTTGCCAGAGCTGGCTGCTCATGCCGCGCACGAAGATGCGGAGCGTTCCGTCAGCGGCAACCGCGGCGGACGGGAAGTCCTGCATCAGACCGCCCGCGAGGGTGGTCGTCCATGTGGCGCCGTTCCATCGCGCGTGATATGCCGAGCGCGCGTCGCCGCGATACACGATGTCGAGACCGCCCGCTCGCGACAGCAGCACCGGCGTGCCGCGTACGTACTGGCTCCCCGTCACCTCGCGCAGAGTGATCACGCCGCTGACTGACGACCAGTGATAGAGCTTGTAGTCCAGGCCCACGGCCACGACGTCCCACGTGCCCGGAGCCCCGACGGCCGCGGGATCGGAGATGAAGCCGGCCACTCCCGCGGGGAGCGGTAGCGCTTCGCTGGTCCAGCCGCCTGCGCCGGTCCAGGCATGTCTCAACTGGTTGGCGTTGTCGCGATAGAAAACGTCGAGTGGATTCACCGCGTTCTCGACCGCTGCCGCGACGCCGACCACCTGGAACGGCGTCGGCGCCCACCCACCCGAGCTGCCGCGGTGCCAGAGCGACGTGTCTCCGCCGCGCACGAAGGTGTTCGACACCGAGGCCGCGCCGGCGTAACGGCGGCGGCCGTTGAGCTCCGCGAGAATGGTTCCGATGGTGGCGTTCCAGGAGACGAGATGGTGCGACTGAGGCGTGGCGTCATCGATCTCGACGCGGAAGGACATGTTCGCGGGACCGAGGTTGAACAGCGCCAGACGGACGTCGCGCTCGTACTGGCGCACCGCCGCCGTCCACCCTTCCGGTGTTCCCTGGTTGTGGTGACTGGACGCCTCGCCGAAGCAGCAGCCATCGCGGCGATTGAGGATCTGCACCTGCTTGCGATTCGTGCCGTGCGCCCCGAGGACGTAGAGATCGGGGTAGCCGGCGATGCTGTAGAAACTCGAGATGTATTGCTCGAGGTCACCCACCGACGAGGGGCCGCGCAGGTACAGCGGGATCGTGCCGGCAACCGGGAAGCTCATGCGAATGCGTGTGTCGATGGCCGCGCAGAGCGTGGTCGTCCAACCGCCGCCGGAGAGACCGACCATGTGATAGTCGCTGTAGAGCGTCTGCACTTGGTTCAGCGCGACGATGGTCGGCTCGAGAAAGCACTTCAACGGGCTGCCGGTGGCGGGCGTCTCGTTGAACATCGCGTCGTGGGACGGTGACCCGTCGGCCGGCTCGTACACGCCGCCGCCGAGATGGATCGCGTCGCGCACGTGCGGCATGTAGACGGCGAGGACGCCGTAGCCATCCATCAGCAGCGCATTGATCACCCTCGCAGGCCGCCGCCGCCGGACGGATCGTCGTCGATCAGGGCGGCGCTCCCGCCGAACGTCGAGGAGTGTCCCTGGTGCACGACCACGACCTGTCCGTTCTTGCGGAGCGGGATGAAATGAAGGACGCGGCCGGAATGGGAAGAGGTCTCGTTGATGCGGAACAGGTCCAGGCGCTCGAGATTCTCCAGCCTTGTGATCGGGCTCGGTATGTTGGCGACGACGCTCGACGGCAGCTTCGCCGACGGGAATTGCTCCGTTCCCCAGATGTAATCGACGATCGCCTGGCGCTTCGTGATGACGTTGGTGCCGGTGACGACCGTGATCGTTCGGTCATCGACGAGCTGCTGTGCGCCGATCGACGCGGAGAGAAACGCCGCGAGGAAAAGGATGGATGTACGCATGGGAGTCAGCGTACATCAGGAATGCGGCGGCGCGGCGCTGCCGGTTGGTGCGAGCGGCATCTTCGTCGAACCCACCGGCGGCGACCTCACCGTGCGCAGCTCGCTGTTCGCCAATGGCGCGCAACTTCGGCATCGCCCTTGCCCGCGGCAACGCGACCATCACGCTGGAGAACGTTCATCATCAACAATCGCGCCGGTGACATCGACTGGGGACTACGGTCCGTCGTTCGATGCAGACGTCCCCGCGACGCCGCGCGTCTTCTCCGCGACGTACGACGCGGCGCGGAACGTTACGCGCATCGCAACCGACCCGCACGTGCAGGTGTGGGCCAGCACCGGCCTCACACTCTTCCTCAACGCGCACCTCGAACAGTTCGCCGGCGTGGCCGACGCCAACGGCGTCGTCGAGTTCGCGGGCGACCTGCGCGGCCGCTACGTCAGCGCGCTGCGGGTGGAGGGGCGGCGGGGGTCGGAGGTGAGGGCGGCGGCGCGGGTGGCGTATGGCGGGCGCGCGTTCAAGCGACGGCCGCTTCGGACGGTTCCGCCTGCAGGAGCGTCTCGATGCGGCGGTGGATCCCATCCCACATCTCGTTGCGCTGCGGTTCCGCCGCAAATGACTTCACGCCCTGCTGGACGACGTAGATCAGCGTCAGGGTGGCCAGCATCGAAGTCGGATCCTGGTGCGGCCACCGCACGCGCGCCCATACCCGCGCCTGGTTGAGGGCGGTCGGTTCGGCGGCATAGTGGATCAGCGCGTTGGCGAGCGGAAGGCTCGTGGTGATGAATAATGCGTCGTTCGACGCTGCGAACACGTCGCATTCTTCGATTTGCTGGAACAGTTTCTGCCGCAGTTGCTCGATTGGGGGTGCGATCTGGAGCATCGCGACAGCTTCCGCCGCGAGCGAATCCAATTCGCTTTCCAGCACGGCCAATTCTTCGTGAGGCGAGGACGAGTCCGTCACTTTTCAGTCTCCAGTGTCGCTCGAATTCGCTTAAAAGCCAAGCGGTACCACATCATTCCCGCCAAATCTGTCAACTGATGCCGACTCGTTTGCACGCGGAAAGCGTGAAAGGAATGAGCGACGCGAGTGGGTCCGACTTCCCACGAAAACGCACGGTGATGAAGCCCGCGATGGGGATAATCGAGCGGCGGCGTCCAGAGCGCGGTTGCGCGCGAATCGGTCGCGAAGGCATACCCTTGCCGCGGCTCGTTGACCTCGGTGTGGATGGTGAACCAACCGGGATGATCCGGATATCGAAAGATCTCTTTGTCCGATGTGAAGTTCGCCATCATGAAGTATCCGACCACAAACCAGATTCGCTGAGCCAGGCCGCTCTTCGCGTCGACTGCTTTGACCCAGATCTCGTCGCCTACGAACCGCTCGCCGCTATAGAGGCTGATCGCGCGATACACCGTGCAATGAAACATCCGTTCGTCGCCATCAGCGTCCCTACATGGGAACTCAAACGGCGCCGATGCGATGGTGACAGTTGCGCGAACAGGACCCTGTGAGATCCGCAACACCCGCCAGTGATCTCGATACGGAAACGCCTCGAAACTGGCGCGTTCATCCCACGCCGGACGGATGAGATGGATTCGATCGATCTGCATCGCTCGCTGTTCGGGATGGCGATCCCAGTCAAACCAGTTGTTCGCGTCGAGTGCGTCCAACCGATTGTGCCGCAAGAGCGGATGATCGATCGAGTGCGTCAGTAACTCCACAGATGTCACCGAGCCGGCATAGAAGTCGCCGGGCTCACCTTCATCGCGTTTCTTGCCAGTATTGATCCACAACTCGAAGTGCTCGTTGCGCAGCTTGGCTCCGCTGTAGAACTGCTCGGCGACGGCGGTGCCGGCCTGCTCGTCGGCAGTGTCTGCCTCCACGCGCACGATTCCACTCGAAGAGCTGTAGTCATCGCGGCCGTCGGCGATCAGAGTGTCGAGGGCGAACACCAGTTGCGTGCGCTCGGGATCCCCCGGATCGAGAACGTCGACCTGCGCGGGCAGCGGAAGGAGCTCGGGATTACGACCACCACCAGGCCCGACCCGGAAGACCCGAGCCGATGTTGCGTTCGTATCGAGCCGCTTGGCCACAGGCTGCCAAGCGCGCACGACCACGCCCTCACGCGGATACGGCGAAGGATTGCGAAGCGTCAACGACACGGATTTTCTGGCCATCGTCAGTGATCACTCCTTCGGGCTTGTAGGCGCCTCGTCAGAGGAGTGCTTCTCCCCAGATGAATCGGCCACTTCCTTCTTCAACTGTTCGCGAACATATCGCGTCACGCTCGTGATCCAGGCCTCTGCCGTTCCGAGGTGGACAGCCGGCTCGCCCGTGATTTTCGAACCGATCTCGCTTGCGCGTAACTCGCGGTCCCGAGCGGCACCTCCACCCCATTTCGGACGTGCCGCGTCCCGCACCATGTCTTCGCCTTTCTTCGCGAGCTCCTTTGCATCCTCGCGCACACCGGCATAGCGCGCGACGAGCTGCGTCATCCGCTCCTGCGCACCATGCGATTCCAGAATGCCGAGAATGAACTCCCGAAATTCCTTCTGTCCATCCGTCGTCCGCCAATGAGCAATGATGTACCTCGCCACCTGCTCGTGTCCGGGTGGGAGATTGAGCTTTGCATCGATCACCTTCATCAACTCGTCCGGCTTCTTTGTCAACTCTCCTTCGACGAGTTTGCGCAGCCTTTCACGGCCGCTCTCTGTTTCCAGAGCCATGAATGTCTGCCATTGCAATCCCTTCCAGAAATACAACACGAGAGCGATGACAGCCCCAAAGACACCGAGAATCAGGTAAATCTTTTTCACGCTGACGTCGTCGCTCGACTGCCGCTGCCGATCGCCCGCGGACGTGTTGCCTGCATTGCTGGTTGTTGTAATTGCGTCGGCTCTCGTCTGAGAGAGAGCGACCGTGGTGGTGGTTATGGCAGGCAATCCTGTAGACGTCCGCGTCTGCTGTGCGAGCGCAGCACCGACGGCCACCCATATGCTGAGCGACAGGAAAACGCTGAAAACCCGTCTCAATAGAGACGGAAGAATAGAACGGCACCTTTAGCCTGACAACGTTTTTGTCACACCGTCCCCTCTAGACTTGGACGTGTTCGTGGCTGGCGGGCTCGGGCTCGGCCAGCGGATGGGACTCGCGGCCGGCGCGGTCGGTCGTCTTCTGCTCCGCGGCGTCTTTCGCGAGAAGGGCGATCTCCAGCACGTCCTCGACGTGCTCGACGAAGTGGAAGCTCATGTCGCGCTTGATCGGTTCGGGCACGTCGACGAGATCGCGCTCGTTCAGCTTCGGCAGGATGACGGTGTTCAGCTTCGCGGCGCGCGCGGCCAGCACCTTCTCCTTCACGCCGCCGATCGGGAGCACGTCTCCACGCAGCGTCACCTCGCCGGTCATGGCCACGTTGCGCCGCACCGGCTTGCCGGTCAGCACGGAGATGATGGCCGTGGTGATGGTGATACCGGCCGACGGACCATCCTTCGGAATCGCGCCCGCGGGCACGTGGATGTGAATGTCGTGCGTCTCGAAGTAATCCGCCGGGATCCCGTTCTCGTCGGCGTGGGCACGGGCGTACGTCAGCGCGGCCTGGGCCGACTCTTTCATCACGTCGCCGAGCTGGCCGGTGAGTGAGAGCTTGCCCTTGCCGCGCACGGCCGTGGCCTCGATGAAGAGGATGTCGCCGCCGACCGCGGTCCAGGCCAGTCCCGTCGCCACGCCCACCTGATCGCGCTCGAGCAGCTCCTCGGCGAAGTGCTTCATCGGGCCGAGGTACTTCTCGACGCTGGCGTCAGTGATGCGCGTGTTCTCTGCGGGCTTTCCTTCGGCGACCGTGACCGCGATCTTGCGGCAGATCGTGCCGATCTCGCGCTCCATATTGCGCAGACCCGCTTCCTTCGTGTAGCCGGTGATCACGCGCATGATGCCGTTGTCGGTCCAGACCACCGGCACCTCGGCGATTCCGTTCTCCTCCATCTGCTTCGGGATGATGTGCTGTTTGGCGATCATCATCTTCTCTTCGTCGGTGTAGCCGGAGAGGCGGATGACTTCCATGCGGTCGAGGAACGCGGGCTGGATCGTGTCGAGGACGTTCGCCGTGACGATGAACATCACGTTCGAGAGGTCGTACGGCACGCCGAGGTAGTGATCGCGGAATGAGAAGTTCTGCTCGGGGTCGAGGACTTCGAGCAGCGCGGAGGACGGATCGCCGCGATAGTCCGCGCCGATCTTGTCGACCTCGTCGAGCATGAAGACGGGATTCGAGGTCTGGGCCTGGTTGATGCCCTGGATGATGCGTCCGGGGAGCGCGCCGACGTACGTGCGGCGGTGTCCGCGGATCTCGGCCTCGTCGCGCACGCCGCCGAGCGAGATGCGCACAAACTTGCGGTCCAGCGCGCGCGCGACGGAGCGCCCGAGGGAGGTTTTGCCGACGCCGGGAGGCCCGACGAAGCAGAGGATCGGCCCCTTCATCTTCTGCCCGCGCAGCTTGCGCACGGCGAGGTATTCGAGGATGCGCTCCTTGATCTTCTCGAGGTCGTAGTGATCCTCGTCGAGGATCTCCCGGGCGCGGGAGAGGTCGTGATTGTCGGATGATTGGACGCCCCACGGCAGGCCGGTCATCCAGTCGAGGTAGGTGCGGATGATCGACGTCTCGGCGGAGTCGGGATGGGAGCGCTCGAGCCGCTTGATCTGCTTCTCGATCTCTTCCTTCGCTTCGCCGGGGATCTGTTTGTCCTCGACCTTCTTGCGGTAGTTCTCGACTTCTTCCGCGAGCTCTTCGCCCTCGCCGAGCTCGGACTGGATGGCCTTGAGCTGCTGCCGCAGGAAGTACTCCCGCTGCGACTTGTTCATCTCGCCCTGCGCGGCCGAGGAGATCTCCTGCTGCATGGTGAGCAGGTTGATCTCGCGGGTGAGCATGTCGTTGACTTTCTTCAGCCGCTCGACGGGGTCAATGGTCTCGAGGATGCCCTGCGCTTCCTCGAGCTTGAGATCGAGGTTGGAGGCGGCCAGGTCGGTGAGTCGCGCCGGATCGTCGAGGTTCGCCGCGATGACCATCACCTCGGGGGAGATGTTCTTGCCCAGAGACACGGCGCGGTCGAGGTTCTGCTTCACCGCACGGATCAGGGCCTCGACTTCGAGGCCGCGGTCTTTCGTCACCGGCTCTTCGATGCGGGTGATCTTCGCTTTGAAGAAGGGCGCGGTCTGAATGAAGTAGTCGATCCGCGCGCGCGACAGGCCCTGCACGAGGATGCGGATGCGCCCGTCGGGGAGCTTGAGCATCCGCATGATGATGGCCACGGTGCCGACGCGGTAGAGGTCTTCCTCGCCCGGGTCTTCGTTCTGAAAGTCCTTCTGGGCGGTGAGCATGATCACGCGGTTTTCGGCGAGCGCCTGATCGACCGCGTTGATCGATTTCTCCCGCGAAACCGACAGCGGGACGATGATGAACGGAAAGATCACCAGGTCCTTGAGCGGCAGGACCGGCAGGACGTCAGGAATCTTGATTGCCTCTTCTTTCGCGGTTTCGTTCGCGTCAGTCATCTCTATCTCCGAAGGGGTTGGGCCGAACGATCTTGTGCAATGGCTGTTCCCGCTTCATCGCAGCCGGTGCAACTCCTTTACAAACGCGTCAACGTCTTCGAAACGCCGATAGACGGACGCAAAACGAACATAAGCAACGGGATCGAGATCGCGCAGACGATCCATGACCATCGTGCCGAGGGCCTGGGAGGAAATCTCGCGCTCGTTGCGGTCAGCCATCTCCGACTCGATCGAGTCGGCCAGCCGCTCCAGCTCGTCCTGGGGAACGGGACGCTTGCGACAGGCGATCTGCAGGCCGCGCATGAGCTTCTCGCGGTCGTAGGCCTCGCGCCGCTCGTCCCTTTTCACGACCTGGAACGTGGGTAATTCGATCTTCTCGTAGGAGGTGAAGCGGCGGTCGCACCGGGTGCATTCGCGCCGCCGGCGGATGACATCACCCTCCCGGCTCTCGCGCGAGCCGACCACCCGGTCTTCAGGATTCGCGCAGAACGGGCACCGCATACCGGCGCGGTATATCACGTTCTCAATTCGTCAGCCCCGAGCGAGCTACGCGAGTCGAGGGGCCAACTCGCGCTCACGAAGCACGAGCCGCGTAAGGCGGCGCTGGCTCCTCGACTCGCCTTGCTCGCTCGGAGCTACGGGTTATCGTCCCCTTCCCGCAACTGCTTGAGACTCACGCCCTCTTTCATGAACAGAAACAGCCCGATCGTCAGGACGGGCAGCGTGCCGATCACGTGGAAGAGCACCGCCACCGCGACGGACGAATCCACGCTGAACGCGTAGAAGCGCGTGAGCACCAACTGACAGGCCTTGTGGAAGCCGCCGATGCCGCCCGGGGTGGGGATGGCCAGGCCGACCGTCGTCACGCCGGTCACGAAGAAGCTCGAGTCGTACGGCAGCGGCTGATGGACCGACTTCGTGGCGAACCAGAACTGCGCGGTGAGGCAGGTCCACGTCACCAGCGTGCACATCAGCACCTTCGCCAGCGCGCCGGGATACTTCGAGATCCGCAGCGTCTCGGCAAACGTGTCGAAGAAGTGCATCCAGGGACTGCGCGCGCGGTTCGGCAGAAAACGTCCCAGCCACTCGTGCAAACGCCGGATCGTGTCGCGGGAGAAGCGCAGCCCGATGAGGAACGACCAGAGCACGACCAGGATCACCGCGGACGTGATCGCGCCCGCGCTCACGATGTAGAACCACGCCGCGATGGCCGGATCGTTCGAGAACTCGTTCCAGCGGATCGCCGCGAAGGTCACGAACATCAGCAGGATGCTGGTCAGGTCGAGCACGCGCTCGCAGAGGATCGTGCCGAGGGCGCCGGAGAAACGGTGCGAGGTCCGGCGGGAAAGCAGGACCGGGCGGGCCAGATCCGAGGCGCGGATCGGCAGGACAATCGAGGACATGTAGCCGACCGCGTTCGCGAAAAACGTCGCGTAAAACGGCGGCGGATCCTCGGGATCGAGCAATGTACGCCACCGGATAGTGCGCGAGACCAGGGCGATGATATTGACCGCGAATCCAAGGACGACCCAAGCGAGATTCGACCGGGCCAGGATCGCGCCGACCTCGCGCAGGTTCGCATTTCGCAGGAACAGCCAGAGGAAAAGAACCGTCAGGGCTGCGATGAGCGCAATTTGTAGAATGCGTTTCACGCGACGCGCATCATAGATGCTGAAGATCTACACGGCCTCCGTTTTCTACCGGCACCAGACGGGGTTCGATCATCCCGAAAGCCCGTCGCGGATCGACGCCGCGCTCGAAGGCGTGCGGCGCGCCGGCCTCGAGACTCACGTCGTTCGCGACGCCGTGACGCATCTCGACACGGAACGCATCATTCACAAGACTCACACTGCCGATTACGAGCGCGCGCTCGACCACGCCGTGAGCGCGGGCCTCCGCTACTTCCACACGTCCGACAATCCGATCTCGGGCGGGACCTTCGCCGCCGCACGCGCGGCTGTCGGCCTCTCGCTCACGGCGATCGAGGACATCTGGACGCGCGGAGGGTCGAAGCGCGCCTTCGTCGTCGCACGCCCTCCCGGCCATCACGCCGAGCGCGCCGCGGCGATGGGGTTCTGCTTCTTCAACACCATCGCCTGCGTCGCGGACTGGCTGCGCGAGCAGGCCGGCGTCGAGCGCGTCTTCGTCTTCGATTTCGACGTCCACCACGGCAACGGCACGCAGCATCTCTTCGAAGAGCGCGACGACGTCTATTACGCGTCCATTCACCGTTTTCCCTTCTATCCCGGCACCGGCGCCGCCGGAGAGATCGGCAGCGGCAAAGGCCGCGGCTTCACGAAGAACATCCCCGTTCAGGCGGGAGAAGGAGACGCCGCGTTCCTCAGCGCGACCGAGGAGCAGATCGTCAGGATCATCGACGACTACCGGCCGCAGGCCATCCTCCTCTCCTCCGGTTTCGACGCCCATCGCCGCGATCCCCTGGGCGGCATGAACATGTCCGAGGAGGCGTACGGCGAGCTGACGCGTAGAATCGTCGAGTGCGCCGAACGTCATTGCGACGGCCGCCTCTTCTCGCTGCTCGAAGGCGGGTACGACATGGAGGGGCTCGCTGCAAGCGTCGCCGCGCACGTCGGGGCGATGAACGATGAACGGTGAGCCGCTGCCGCCGCCGCGGAAAAAGTCGACCAGTCCGTGGATCTGGGTCGGGTGCGGATGCCTGATCATCATCGCCGGCGTGCTCGCCTTCGTCGCGTTCGTGGTGTTCGTCATCTTCGCCGCGATACGCTCCGCCGAGCCGTACAAGGACGGACTGGAGCGCGCCCGCGCCGATGCCCGCGTCCAGCAGTCCCTCGGCGCGCCCGTCGAGCCGGGCTGGTTCATCTCCGGATCGATTCAGACGGAGAACCGCAGCGGCGACTGCGACATCACCATCCCACTGAAAGGCTCGAAGCAGAAAGGATCGCTGCGCGTGGTCGGAACGAAGGACGACGGGCGGTGGACCTACACGAAGATGCTGGTCACGCCGGCGACCGGCCCGCCGATCGATTTGCTGGAGTGATGTTGTCAACAGTTCTCAACGCGAACGCAGAATCTCGCCGTACAGCTCCTCGAGCCGGGTGATCCGCAGCTCCTTCGAGAAGCCGCTCACGACGTGCTCGCGCGCGTTGCGTCCCACTTCCGCGGCGCGCTCCGGATTGCCCATCACCTTCAGCAGTGCTCCGGTGAGGGCGGCGCGGTTCTTCATCGGGATCAGCCATCCCACGTCGGGTGACGACACGAGCTCCGCGTTGCCGCCGGCGTCCGTGGCGACGACCGGTTTCTGCATCGCCATGGCCTCGCGGATCGTGCCGGTGATGCCGGTACCGGCCCACGACGCATCGACGACCACGTCGCACGACGCGAACACGTTCGGCATATCTGTGCGGTACTCGATCGCGCTCACGTGAGCGGCGACGCCGGCCTGCGCCGCGTACGTCATCACCTCGTTCTTCTCCGTCTCGCCGCGGCAGCCGATGAGGAGCAGGTGTACGTTCGGATGAGATGGCAACACGTCGGACAGCGAGTCGATCAGCTCTTTCCAGCCCTTCCAGTCGCGCACGCCGACCTGGGCCACGACGAAGCGGTCTTCGGGAACGTTCTTCTCGCGGCGGAACGCGCGCGGGTCCCATTTCGCGGGATCGAAGAGGTTCACGTCCGTGCCCGCGTAGACCACCTGGACTTTCTCCGGCGGCAATTTCCCGCTCTCGACGATCACGTCCTTGATCTGCCGGCACACCGTGACTACGCGATCGACGCGCTGCGTGCGGTACTTGCCGCGATTCCAGAGATCGAGCGCGAACGAGACGCCGCGGTTGACGACGAACGCGCCAACCGGATGCCGCCACGTCGCCGCGAGCATGAGCGCGTGCGCGACGCCCTTGTGCACATGTACGACGTCCGGATTCTCGGCGCGGACCAGACGGCGCAGACGGCGCACCGTGGCCACGTCGAACTGATTCCGGAAGGTGAATCCGTGAAAGTGCACGCCGTACTCCCGGGCCCGCGCCTCGAGCGTGGCGTCGGGGCGGCTGAGGATCGAGACATCGTGTCCCCGCTCGCGCAGACCGGCCGCGGCCTGGAACATCTGGTGCACGGAGCCGGTGTTGAACTGATTGAACTCGAGGACCTGGAAAATCTTCATACTGGGCGTCTGGGCGATCGGGGTGCTGGCGCACTGTAACACCCCTTTTTCGACCAACGACCGGACCCGCCGCGGCTACCTCCGCGCGAACGTCGAGCACCTCGGCGCGCCGCCGCGTCCCGTCATCGTCATCGCCGGATTCGGCGTCACCCGCCTGCTCGATCCGGTCACCGGACGTCACGTGTGGGGCACTCCGCGCGCGGTCTGGCAGCGCGAGTTTCCCGACGACCTCGATCTCGATCCGCAGGACCGGCTGATCCCCGCGGGATGGGTCGGATCGCGCGGGCCGATCAACACGGGATGGCAGCTCTCGATCAGCCTCCGCAAGTTCGGCGGCTACACCCTCGACCGCGACCTGCATCCTTTCTATTACGACTGGCGCCGCCCGGCCCGCGACAACGCGCGGCTGCTCGCTGAGCTCATCGAGCGCGTGCGCGGCAACGGCAAGGTCGATCTGGTCACGCACTCCGCCGGCGCCATCGTCGCGCTGGCTCTCGAGTCGGAGCACGTGGAGAACGTCGTCATGGTCGCGCCGGTGCAGAGCGGGTCACTCGAGGCCTTCCGCGTCTTCGCGCGCCCCGAGCGTTTCCTCCGACGCACGTTCTCGCCCGACATCGTGGCCACATGGCCGTTCGTGTTCGAGCTGCTGCCGGAGAACGGGCGCGTGTTCGTCGACGAGAACGGGCGCTCTCTCCACCGCGATCTGTGGGATCCAAAGTCGTGGCCGGTCGATGTATCGACGCAACTCGCGAACGCGCGCGCGTTTCGCGCATCGCTGCGCAAACCGAAGGCGAAGGTGCATGTCATCGCCGGTGACTGCGTGCCTACCGCGATCCGCGTACTCGCACGCAGGGACGTTCGCGTTCTATCCGAACGAGCTGCGTGAGAACGAACAGCACCTGCGCAACGTGCTCTTCGAGCCGGGCGACGGAACGGTCCCGGTGTCGAGCGCAAAGGCCGGCGGCGAGGCGATGCCCTTCTGCGACGGCCATCAGGGCATCGCCGCCGATCCACACGTGCACCGGACGATCATCCGCGTGCTACGCGAATGACACAGGTGTCATCCCGAGCGAAGTCGAGGGATCCCCTGCCTCGTCGCCAGCAGGGGGATCCCTCGACCGTCCTCCGCTTCGCTGCGGCGGCTCGGGATGACACCCCCCTGGAGTGATATCGTTTCCCGCTATGCGCCGAGCTGCGATGTCGTTTGCGCTGGTTCTGCTCTTCGCCTGCCAGAAATCCGACGAGCACGCCGGTCACACCGCATCGACCGAGACCGCGGAACGTCCTTCGAATCCCGCGCTCGATCCGAAACGCGAAGCCGGACCGCTCGCCGAGTTCGGTAACGGCGCGCGGGGCTACCTCTCCGTTCCCAGCACCCCCGGCCGCAAGCCGGCGGTGATCGTCATTCAGGAGTGGTGGGGCGTGAACGACTGGGTCCGCGAGCAGACCGACCGCTTCTCGCAAAAGGGCTACGTCGCGCTGGCCGTCGATCTCTATCGGGGCAAAGTCACGTCGTCGATGGAAGAGGCTCACGAGCTGTCGCGCGGACTGCCGCAGGATCGCGCGATCGCGGATCTGAAAGCGGCGGTCGACTATCTCTCCGCGCGTGACGACGTCGATCCGCAGCGCATCGGCGTCATCGGCTGGTGCCTCGGCGGCGGCTACGCGCTCGCGCTCGCGACGAACGATCCCCGGCCGAAGGCCACCGTCGTCAACTACGGAAGCCTGGTCACCGATCCTGATGCAATCACGAAGATCCAGAGCCCGATCCTCGGCAACTTCGGCGGTGCCGACCGCGGCATCCCGGCCGAGGACGTGAAGAAGTTCGGGGCGGAGCTGACGAAGTACGGGAAGCTGGCGGACATCAAGGTCTACGACGGCGCCGGCCACGCGTTTATGAATCCCAACAACACGCAGGGCTACGACGCGGTAGCGGCGGAGGACGCATGGGGCCGCATCGACCGGTTCTTCGACCGGAATCTGCGTGCTAACATGCCAAACTCTTGATTTCACGAGACATGGGGCGGAGGCGGAGTTGCCCAACGACAAGCAGGCGCCCAAGGAACTGAAGGTCACGGACAAGCGCATCTTCACTCCCGACGGCGAGATTCGCGACGAGTTCAAGACAGAGATCGGCAGCGGTGGAGCGGCTGCTCCGCCCGTCACCGAGCCGGAGAAGCCGGCGGCCGAAGCGGCCGCCGCTCCACAGGAACAGCACGAGGAACGCCGCGAGGAACGTCGTCAGCGAACCGAACCGCCGCCGCACGGCGAAGAGCGCCGCCGCACGATGGCCGACAAGGCCACGAATCCCGCCACGCCGTTCACGAACTTCATCGAGCCGCTCATCGCCCAGGCGTACATGTCCCTGGGTATGCTGCGTAACCCGTATCAGCCTCAGACGAAGATCGATCCGGCCGCGGCGCGGCAGATGATCGAGATCCTCACCCTGCTGCGCGAGAAGACGCAGGGCAATCTCACGGCCGACGAGGAAGACTTTCTCGAGACGCACCTCGGCGAGTTGAAGCTCGCGTACGTCCAGCGCACCAAGAGCATCTGATGAGAGGCCGCCGTCTCGCAGCCGTCGCGCTCGCGTTCGTCGCACTGACGGCGGCGCGCAGCGCGCTCGCGCAGGCGGCCCCGCGCGACATCTGGCCGCAGGCCACCGCAGCCGCACGCGAAGGAGACCTCGACACCGCGAAGGAAAAGACCAGCGAGCTGCTGTCCACAGGCAAGACGTACGGCATCCGCACGTTCCCCAGCTACGCCGCCGGTGCGGCCGCACTGGCCAGCGAGTCGAAGGCGAAGAGTCCCGAGCTGGCGGCGTGGGCGGAGAAAGTATCGCGCGATCTCGACGGCCGTTCCCCCTCCGTGGCGTTCAACGAAGCCGACCGGCAGGCCCGGGCCAAGGGACTCATGAGCGCTGTGCCGCTCGCGCTGCAGGGCTTCGCCCGCGCCTTCGTGAACTACCGCAGCAACACGCTCACCCGCGCTGACCTGCTGATCGTCGCCGCCGGAGCGATTCTCATCACGGCCATCGTCCTCGCGCTCGCGCTGTTCATGCGCTACGGCCGCTCCGCGGCGCACGACTTCCGCGAGTTCCTCGGCCGCCGCATGACCGGCGGCTCGGTCTCCGTCCTCGGCTTCGCGCTGCTGGTCCTGCCGCTGTTCTTCTGGCTGGGCCCGATGTGGCTGATCTTCTACTGGTTCGCGATCTTCTTCGGCTACGGCGGATGGATCGAGCGCGCGGCAGTCATCGCCGTGCTGATCCTCGTCGCCCTTGCGCCGATCGCGCTCGACGCGGCGGCGCACTGGATCGCCGGCGTCGACAGTCCCGTCGTCGCGGCAGCCATCTCCAGCGCGAACGACTCGTACGAGCCCGACGCGCTGCGTCGCCTGCAGGAGCTGGTCGCCGTCATCCCCGACGACCCGACACTGCACGTGCTGATCGGAAACCTGCAGGCCTTCGAGGGACTCGACGACCAGGCCAACGTGCACTACCGGCGGGCCATCCAGCTCCGCCCGACCTATGCCGGCGCGCACGTGAACCTCGGCAACCTGCTCTACCTGAACAACGAGTTCCAGGCCGCCATCGCCGAGTACGAGAAGGCCGAGGCGGCGGATCCGAAGCTGGCCACGGCGTTCTACAACCACTCGGTCGCTGCCGGCGACACGTACAGGTTCGACCTGCAGAAGGAAATGATCACCCGCACGCGGAGCATCGACTCCGCGTTCGCCGATCGTATGGGCCGCAATCCGCCGCCGCAGAAGATCGTGATGTACAAGCCGTCGATCGCCGAGGCGTGGACGATCAGCGACCGGTTGTCGAGCCGCGCGGCGGCGCGCGCGCTGTTCGGCAACTACTCGATCTTCGAGCCGATCCGGGCCGCTTCCAACCCGATCACGATCGGCGCGCTGGCGGCGCTACTGCTCGCGCTCCTGCTGAACCTGATCCGCCGCCGCACCGGCTACGCCAACGCGTGCATCAAGTGCGGACGCACGTTCTGCAGCCGCTGCAAATCGGCGCGCGAGTCGTCGACGTACTGCACACAGTGCATCCACATCTATCTGAAGCGCGACGGCGTGTCGCTCGACACGAAGCGCCAGAAGCTTGAGGAAGTGGGCGGACATCAGACCGCGGTCACGCGCCGCAACCGGCTCTTCGCGACGTTCCTCCCCGGCTCCGCGCAGTTGATGGAAGGACGCATCATCGCCGGAATGCTGGGCATCTTCCTGTTCGCATTCTTCGTCCTCACCGCCGTCTTCACCGGACGCCTCGGACCGGCCCTCGGTCCCGTGGCCGACGTCGCGCAGACCATCGTGCGCGCCGTGTCGATCGCACTCGCGGTCATCCTCTGGCTGCTCCTGTCGCTGCCCGTGTATCGCAGGAGGGCGGCCTAGTGGCACTGGAAGGGACCCTCCGCGACTTCAGTCTGGCCGACATCTTTCAGCTCATCGGGCTGCAGCGAAAGACCGGCGTGCTGACGCTCCGCGGCAAGGACGACACGGTGACGGTGACATTCCTGGACGGCAAGGTGGTCGGCGCCGACTCTCTGAACCGCCGGCTCGAGAACCGCCTCGGCACCGTGCTGATGAAGCGCGGCTACCTGTCGCAGGACCAGCTCAATCGCGCCCTGGAGATTCAGAAGGAGACCCTGCAGCGCCTCGGCTTCATCCTCACCCACTACGGGATCATTTCCCAGGACTCGTTGCGCGACGCGATCCAGCTGCAGCTCATGCAGATCGTGTATCGCCTCTTCCGCTGGAAGGACGGCGACTACCACTTCTCGCAGGAAACGACGATCGAATACGACCGCGACAACGTCGACCCGATCGCAGCCGAGTCGATCCTGATGGAAGGCGCTCGCATGATGGACGAATGGCCCATCATCGAGAAGCGCATTCGCTCGTACGACATGGTCTTCCGGAAGAAGGCCAGCGAGAACGAGATCGTCGTCGTCGGAGCCGATGAGGCCGACGAGATCGACTTCGACGGCGAAACTACGAACGCCAAGAAGAAAAGGCCCTCGGGCAGCAGCGACAAGATTCGAATCTCCGAAGAAGAAAAAGGCGTGTTCGACCTGGTCGACGGTACGCGGAATGTCGGCGAGATGCTCGAGATCAGCCGCTACTCGGAATTCGATACGAACAAAGCGCTCTATGAGCTCCTCACTCGCGACCTCATCGAGGAAGTTCGGGGAAAACGCGCGACCGCTGTTGCCGCTGCGACCACACCCGTCGACGAGACTGAAGTCGCGGAGACCCCCGTTCCGCTGCCGCTTGTCATTCTCCTCACCGCGCTCGCGATCGCATCTCTCGTCACCTCGGTGAAAAATCCCCTCAACGGTCTCAGCCCGTTGAAGGGAAGCTCGTCGGCCGTCGCCACGACGCGAAAAGCCATTTCGCTGCAGCGCATTCAGGCCATCGGACAGGCAATCGATCGCTACTACACCTCGAACGGATCGCTTCCACCGCGACTGCAGGAGCTCGTGCCGCATTACATCTCCGAAACCCTCCTGACCGATCCGTGGGGCAACGCATACAAGTACCTGCCGCGGCCTGAACGGTATCTCGTGGTCGGCTTCGCTCCAGACGGCAAGGCGGACACTGACTTGTTCCTGTCGCGCGGGATCGATCTCGCGGTGAGCACCCCGATCACGCCGCAGAACACCGGCGGGATTCACCTCGTCGACTGATCGCTAGTGTGGTGAGTCAGAGAGTCGCTACATATCGCTGGTGCGACTCTCTGACTCACC
>DATLOL010000042.1:0-2252 GCA_035536275.1 Thermoanaerobaculia bacterium | reverse complement strand
CCCGACGGCGATGGAGGGGCTCCTCCGCGACATGTCCGTCAACGTGACGGGGATGTTCCGCGACCCGACGTTCTTCCTCTCGTTCCGGAAGAAGGTCATCCCGCTCTTGCGCACGTATCCGTTCGTTCGCGTCTGGCATGCCGGCTGCGCGACCGGCGAGGAGGTCTATGCGATGGCGATCCTCCTCGAGGAGGAGGGCCTCTACGACCGCGCACGCATCTACGCCACGGACCTGAACGTGCACGCCGTCGATCGCGCGAAGGCAGGCATCTTCCCGCTGTCGCGCATGCGCGAGTACACGGCGTCGTACCAGCAAGCAGGCGGCGAGCGCTCGTTCAGCGAGTACTACACCGCGAACTACGACGCAGCGCTGTTCGCCGCGCGGCTGCGGCGCAACGTGCTCTTCGCGCAGCACAACCTCGCGACGGACACCTCGTTCAGCGAGTTCAACGTCATCTTCTGCCGCAATGTCCTGATTTACTTCGACAAACCGCTTCAGAACCAGGTCCATTCGTTGTTTTACGAAAGCCTCGTGATGTTCGGGATTCTCGCGCTTGGGAGTAAGGAGTCGCTCCGCTTCTCGAAGTACGAGCCTTGCTACGAACGCGTCCACCCGACCGAGAAGGTCTACCGGAAGGTGCAATGAGCGTCGGCGGCTACGAGATCGTCATCGTCGGGACGTCCTGGGGTGGACTGGCCGCGCTGCGCACGCTGGCGGGCGGGCTGCCTCGTGGCTTCGGCCTGCCGACGGCCGTCGTTCAACACCGGCACAAGGATTCGGACCGCCTGCTCACCACCCTGCTGCAGGAGCGCACGGCGCTCACGGTGCTCGAGGTGGAGGACAAGCAGCCGATTCTTCCGGGGTTCTTCTTCATCGCACCGCCGGATTACCACCTGCTGGTCGAGCGGGGGCACTTCTCGCTGTCGACCGACGCGCCGGTGCGTTACAGCCGGCCGTCCATCGACGTCGCGTTCATGACGGCGGCCGACTCGTACGGACCGCGCGCGGTCGGCATCGTGCTCACGGGCGCCAACGCCGACGGCGCCGACGGGTTGGCGGCCATCGCCGAGAATGGCGGGCTCGCGATCGTGCAGTCGCCGGCGACGGCCGAGAGCCCGACGATGCCGCGCGCGGCGCTCGAGGCCGTGCCGTCTGCGCGGGTGATGCCGATCCCTGCGATCGTCGACCTCCTCGTGACGCTGCCGGTTGCCTCGCCCGCGGCACGCGCGGGTGCCCGCGCCGACGCTGCGGCGGAGGGGCGCCTGTGAGCGCCGCGCCCATCGCCCCCAACGCAGGCAACACGGCGAGCACCCCCGAGCGGGTCAATATCCTCATCGTCGACGACCGTCCGGAGAATCTCCTCGCGGTCGAGGCGATCCTGGAGCCCCTGGGCCAGGAGCTGGTGCGCGCACACTCGGGACCGGAGGCACTGCGCCACCTCCTCGAACGCGAGTTTGCCTGTATCCTGCTCGACGTGCAGATGCCGGGGATGAATGGCTTCGAGACGGCACGCGTCATCAAGTCGCGCGAACGGACGAAGTTCATCCCGATCATCTTCCTGACCGCGATCAGCAAGGAGCAGGAGTACGTCTTCCGCGGCTACGCCGTCGGCGCCGTGGATTATCTGTTCAAGCCGTTCAATCCCGATATCCTGCGCTCGAAGGTCGCGGTCTTTGTCGACCTGTACTCCAAGCAGAAACAGCTCGAGCGTCAGGAAGCCCAGCTGCGCGAGAGTCAGCGGCAGGAGCTCGAGCTGCGGCATATGCGAGAGCTGTGGGAGTCGGAGGCACGCTATGCCGACGTCGTGCGCTCGGCGATGGATGCGATCATCATCTTCGATCAGAACGGCATCGTGACGACCTTCAACGCGGCGGCCGAGCGTATGTTCGGCATCGCCGCGCGCGAGGCCGTCGCTTCGCAAATCAACCGGCTGTTTCCGGAGCCCCTGGATACCGATGCCCTCGCGCGGCTCCGTGAGGTGGCCGACCGAACCTACGACGGCGACGGTGCGGACCTTCCATCGCCGACGTCGGCGACGCTCGGCCCCGTTCGTCCGATCACTCTGACGGGAGTCCGCAACGCAGGGGAGCAGTTCCCGATCGAGGCATCAGTTTCGGGGCTCGACCAGGGTGGCGGTCGGACGTACACACTGATCGTCCGCGACGTCTCCGAGCGTGTGGCGGCCGAGGAGGCGCTCCGCGAGCAAGCGCTTTCGCTCGAGCGCTCGGCGGCGGAGCTGAAGGCGCTCAAC
>DATLOL010000041.1:0-20408 GCA_035536275.1 Thermoanaerobaculia bacterium | reverse complement strand
GCCTAGCCAGGCCGCACGCCTGACCCACTGAACGCGGCTCTCGGCAGCCGCACGTGTTTCGATGAGCGCTGCCGGCCGGGCCGGCCCGCCGGAGGCCTCCCGGTCGGTTTCTTTAGATCTTCGCGATCGTCGCGACGAGGTCCGCGGGCTCGACGGGCTTGGTCACGTAGGCGTCGAACACGCTGTCCTTTGCGCCCGAGCGGCCGGCCGGGAACGCGCTGAGGGCGACGATCTTGAGGCCGGGATGGTCGTCGTGCAGGCGGCGGGCCAGCGCGTAGCCGTCTGTGCCGGGCATGGCGATGTCCGTGATCACGACGTCCGGCCGGCTCGCGGCGATGGAGTCCAGCGCGTGGGCCGCGGATGCGACGTCCGTTACCACTGCACCGGCCCGTTTCAGGATGGCCCGGAAGACGCGGCGGCCTTCCTCGTCGTCATCGACGAGCAGGATGGCCCGGCCGGTGAGCTGCTGGTCCGAAAGTGCGCGCGCTTCAGTCTCGACCGGCGCGGCGGGGACCGCCGGCTGCGCCGTGACCGCTCCGATCGGCAGGGTCACCGTGAACGTGGCGCCGTGCCCCTTGCCGCGGCTGTCCGCCGCCACCGTTCCGCCGTGTGCCTCGGCCAGATACCGCACGATCGACAGTCCCAGCCCCAGTCCGCCGTGCACGCGCGTGCTCGGATTCTCGGCCTGCCGGAACGGCTCGAAGACGTGCGGCAGGAAGCCCGGATCGATCCCGTCGCCGGTGTCGGTGACCGCGAACTGCACGTGCGACGACGTGCGCCGCGCGCTCACGTGCACCGCGCCATTCTTCGGCGTGAACTTCACTGCATTCGAGAGCAGGTTCCAGAGGACCTGCTGCAGCCGGGTAGGGTCGCCGACGATCGCTCCGATGTCGGGCGAGAAGCTCGAGACGATCCTGATGTCCTTCGCGTCGGCGCCGGGACGCACGGTCTCGATGGTGGCCTCGAGCAGCTGCAGCGTGTCGATGTTCTCGACGCTGAGACGGAGCTTGCCGGAGACGATGCGCGAGACGTCGAGCACGTCGTCGATGAGGCGCGACTGCAGTTGGGCACTGCGGCCGATGGCCGCCACGGCCTCGCGGAACGAGTCGTCATTCGGCGGAAGCGCCGGCAGGAGCCGGGCCCAGCCGAGGATGGCCGTCATCGGCGTGCGGAGCTCGTGGGAAAGGGTCATCAGGAACTCGTCCTTCGCGCGGTTGGCCTCCTGCGACACGCGGGACGCCGTCTCGGCGCGGCGGCGCTCTTCCTCGGCCAGGAATCGCGCCTCGCGCTGCTCGAACAGGGCCTGCTCGGAGCGGCGCCGCTCGGTCAGGTCGCGCGTCACTTTCGTGAATCCGCGAAGCTCCCCGTGCTCGTCATGCACCGCGGTGATGACGACGTTCGCCCAGAAACGCGTACCGTCCTTGCGCAACCGCCATCCCTCGTCTTCGACCGAGCCGTCCTTGCGGGCGATCTCCAGCTCGCGGTCGGGCTTCCACTTGTCCTCTTTCGCATAGAACCGGGAGAAGTGCTTCCCGATGATCTCGTCGGCCGAGTAGCCCTTGATGCGCTCCGCGCCGGCGTTCCAGGTCAGGACGTTCCCGTCCGGGTCGAGCAGGAAGATCGCGTACTCACGCACCGACGCAACGAGCAGGCGGAACATCTCCTCGCTCCGGCGGAGCCTCTCCTCGCCCCCTCGGCGCTCGGTGAGGTCGCGGGTGATCTTGGCGAAGCCGGTGACGCGGTTGTGCTTGTCGCGGAGGGCGGTGATGACCGTGTTCGCCCAGAAGCGGGTGCCATCTTTGCGGACGCGCCATCCTTCGTCATAAACGCGCCCCTCGCGGGAGGCGATGACGAGCTCGTTGCCGGGCTTATCGGCGGCGAGGTCGTCGGGACCGTAGAAGCGCGAGAAGTTCGACCCGACGGCCTCTTCCGCGGAATAGCCCATGATGCGGGTGGCCCCGCTGTTCCAGGATCGGATCTCACCATGCGGACCCAGGAGGAAGATTGCGTAGTCCTCGATCGCATCGATCAGGACGGCGAGCTCCTCCGCGGGTAGCGCGAGGTCGGGTCGTACAGCCATCGTTTTTGTCAGCCTAAGAGTACAAAGTATGATCGGCGCATGCGCCCGGCCTTCGCGGTCCTGCTCCTGCTCACAGGCTGTCGCTCGACGTACTTCGATGCAGTGCAAGCCTTGTGCGGGAAATCGTACGAGGGGCGAATGGTCGAGGGAACGGAGGCGTCCGACAAGGCAATCGGCGAGCAGCGGCTGGTGATGCACGTCCGGTCGTGCTCGGCATCGGAGATGCGCATTCCGTTCCACGTCGGCGAGAACCGCTCCCGGACCTGGGTCGTCACCCGGACCGCAGACGGGTATCGCCTGAAACACGATCACCGGCACGAGGACGGCTCGGAAGACCGGATCACGCAATACGGCGGCGACACTCGGCCAGGCGACGACGACCTCTCGCTCGACTTCCACGCCGACGCGCACACGGCGACGCTGATTCCGACGGCCGCGACGAACGTCTGGACGATGGCCATCGAGCCGGGGAAGACGTTCACGTACGCGCTGCGGCGCGCGAACCGCCGCTTTCGCGTGGAGTTCGATCTGACCAGGCCGGTGACGCCGCCTCCGCCGCCGTGGGGTGCGGAGTGAAGCTCGCACGAACTTTCGGATCCGAGGAGGAACTGCAGGAGGAGCATCAGACGAACATGTCGATCGGCGCCCTGCGGCTGCCGACCGGGGAGCGCGTGCCGCTGCATACGAACTTCGAGGTGGCGTTGCGCGGTCCATACGGCGGCGAGGTCGACGTGAAGGCCACCGTCGTCGCGCTGCTGGCCGACGGCCTGGCGCTGATGATCGACGGCGATCCCGACCAGCGTCTGCGGCGCCTGCTGGCGCGCGACGAGTCGAAAGGCGCCGGCGAGAACGCGTGGGACCGCATGCGCTCGCTCTCGCAGATGGAGAAGATCCTCCTCGCGGTGAAGGCGGATCGCACCGAGCGGGCGCTGCTGCTCCAGGACACCGATCCGCGGGTGATCCTCTCGCTCCTGCGCAACCCGCGCCTGACGGTGGAGGAAGTGGCGCGGGTGGCCAAGTCGCCCCATCTCACGTTTCAGATCGCGGACGTGATCATGAAGACCGCGCACTGGATGGCCAGCCTGGACGTGCGCCTGAACCTCATCCACAACCCGAAAACGCCCGTGGCCTTCGCGCTGCGCGTGCTGCCGACGCTCCCTGACCAGGAAGTGCGCGCCATCGCCCGCGCCGGCACGAGCATGCAGCTCAAACAGGCCGCGCTGCGCAAGCTGCAGAAGTAACGCGCAGCGGAACGCCGGCGGGACGCCGGCGATCCGGCCGGCGAGCCGCCGGCGTTACGATGCGCGCGTGAATCTACCGTTCGATCCCCCTCTCGAGCCGATGTTGTCCGTCGCCGCATCCGGGTTGCCGGACGACGACGGGTGGTTGTTCGAGCCGAAGTGGGACGGGTTCCGCACGCTCGTGTTCCGCGACGGCGATGAGCTCTTCCTGCAGAGCCGCGATCTGAAGCCGCTGAACCGCTACTTTCCCGAGCTCGTCGCATCGCTGACGAAGGCCTTGCCGGAGCGGTGCGTCGTCGACGGGGAGATCGTCATCGCCGGGCCGCAGGGTCTCGACTTCGAGGCCCTGCTGCTGCGCATCCACCCGGCGGCCTCGCGGGTGAAGCTGCTCGCCCAGGAGACGCCGGCGTCGCTGGTCGTGTGGGACCTGCTCGCGATCGGCGACGAAGACCTGCGCGAGGTGCCGCTGGAAAAGCGTCGCAAGCGGCTCGAGAAGGCAGTGAAGAAAGGCGTCTTCCTCTCGCCGGCTACGATCGATCGCGCACTGGCCGAGGATTGGTTCCATCGCTTCGAAGGCGCGGGGCTGGACGGGGTGATGGCCAAGCGCCTCGACTCCACGTACGCGCCCGGCGCGCGCACGATGATCAAGGTCAAGCACGCACGCACCGCGGACTGCGTGATCGCGGGATTCCGCTGGCACAAGAACGGTCCCGGCACAATGGTCGGCTCGCTGCTCCTCGGTCTCTACGACGCGAAAGGCGATCTGCAGCACGTCGGCGTGACGGCGGCGTTCACGACGGTGAAGCGCAAACAGCTCGTCGAGGAGCTCGCGCCGCTGCGCGAGAACGCGATGAAGAATCACCCGTGGCGCGAATGGGCCGACGCCGCGGCGCAGGAAGCGCAGCGCATGCCCGGCGGCCAAAGCCGCTGGAGCGGCGGCAAGGACCTTTCGTGGGAGCCGCTGCGTCCCGAGCGCGTGTGCGAGGTCGCGTTCGACCACATGCAGGGCTCGCGCTTCCGCCACGCGGCAAGGTTCGTGCGCTGGCGCGACGACAAGCCGCCCGAGGACTGCACGTACTCGCAGTTGGAAGTGACGACGCCGTACGAGCTCGCGAAAGTGTTCGGGGGATAGGACGAATGGGACGAATGGGACGAATGGGACGAATGGGACCTATGAGTCCCATTCGTCCGATCGGTCCCGTAAGCTACTTCTTCTTCGCCCGCGACGGTTGCACCCGGGGCGGCTCCCCGTCCTGCTTCTTGTACTGCGGGGGCCACGGTGCGTCCCCCTCCCCCGCCCGCTCGTGCGCCGCGCTGAGTGCGAGCAGCGACTCCAGCGATCCCGCCGCCTCGTCGATCCCCTCGGAGTAATCCGGCCGTGACGGCGCGGTCTTGATCGTAAAGTCCGCGGGCTCGACGTCCGGCACTTCGTCCCAGCGCAGCGGCATCGACACGCGTGCGTCCGGCTTCGGGCGCACCGACCACGCCGATGCCACGGTGCGGTCCTTCGCGTTCTGGTTGTAGTCCAGAAACACGCCGTGCCGCTCCTCTTTCCACCACTTGCTCGTGGCGATCTGCGGCGCGCGCCGTTCCACCTCGCGCGCGATCGCCAGCGCCGCGCGCCGCACCTGATCGAACGTCCAGTGCCGCTCGATGCGCACGTTGATGTGAATGCCGCGCGATCCCGAAGTCTTCGGCCAGCCCTGCAGCCCGTGCTCCTCGAGCAGCGTCTTCACTTCCATCGCCACGAGGCGCACGTCCGCGAACGGGACGCCGGGCACGGGATCGAGGTCGATGCGCAGCTCGTCGGGATGCTGCAGGTCGTCCGCGCGGACGGGATGCGGGTTCAGGTCGATGCATCCGAGGTTGACGATCCAGAGGAGCTGGGCGGCGTTGTTGACCACGATCTCGCACGCGGTGCGGCCGGACGGAAAGAACAGCTCCACCGTGTCGATCCAGTCGGGACGCTTGTCCGGCGCGCGCTTCTGGAAGAACGGCTCTCCCTCCGCGCCGTTGACGTACCGCTTGAGCGCCATCGGCCGGTTGCGCACGCCGCGCACCGCTCCCTCGGCCACCGCGGCGTAGTAGTTCACCAGGTCGAGCTTCGTGTAGCCCGCCTGGGGGAAAAAGACTTTGTCGGGATTCGTGATCGTGACCTCGCGGCCAGCAGCTTCGATGACGACCTCGGGCGACTTCGGCATGCCCCGAGTTTACGCGAGCGGCAAGCGGCGGACGCGCTTGCCCGTTGCGGCGTAGATCGCGTTCACGAGCGCGGGCACGATTGGCGCGACGGTCGGCTCACCCACGCCGTACGGCGAAGGCGCATCGGCGCCGACGATGTGCGTCTCGATGAGCGGCGTCTCGTTCATCCGCAATACCTCGAAGTCGGCGAAGCTCTTCTGCTGCACGATGCCGTCTCTGATCGTGATCGCACCTTTGAGCGCGGAGGAGAGCCCCCAGATCACGCCGCCCTCGACCTGCTGCTCGATGCCGATCGGATTGACGACCAGACCGCAGTCGATCGCGCACACCACTTTGTCGACGCGGATCTTCCCCTTCACGGCCGTGACGTCGACGACGTACGCGACGTGCGTTACGCCGTCGTAGACGTTGCAGGCCAGGCCGCGGCCGCGTCCCTTCGGGAGCTTCTCACCCCACCTGCCTTTCGCGGCCACGGTCTCGAGCACGCGGCGGAGGCGCGGGCGGCTGATTTTCAGCGAGCCCGCTTCCACGATCTCAGGCGCGGCAGCGAGGAGGTCGAGCCGCAGCTTCAGCGGATCGCGCTTCCCCGCGACCGCGAGCTCGTCGAAGAACGTCTCGCGCGCGAACACAGAGGAAGGCGCGAACACCGCGCGCCACGGGCCGATCGGGACGTGCGTCGGGACATAGACGTACGCCGTCTCGATCGCGCCGATGGCGTACGGCACGTCGTAAACGCCCCAGGAGACGCCGCGGTGGTACTCCGGGTCCTGCAGTTGCGCGCTGGTCACCTGCCGGCGCGCGTTGTGGTAGGTCGAGACTTTCCTGTGATGCCAGAGAACGGGCAGGCCGTCCTCGTCGAGGACCGCTTTCATGCGATGGACGGATGGCGCCTGGAAATAGCCGTGCTGCATGTCGTCGGCGCGCGACCAGAACACCATCACCGGTTTGCCGATGGCTTTGGCCACCTCCACCGCGTCGAGCGCGTAGTCCCAGCCGAGGCGGCGGCCGAAGCCTCCGCCGACGAGCGTCGTGTGCACGCTGACCTTCTCCGGGGCGATGCCGAGGAGCTGGGCGCAGCGATCCTGCACGTCGTTCGGTGCCTGCGTCGACGACCAGATCTCGCACAGGCCGTCGTGCACGTGGGCGACGGTGTTCATCGGCTCGACCGGTGCGTGGGCGTAGAACGGATAGACGTAATCGGCCTCGATGACTTGCTTCCCACTGCCGAGGATCGTTTTCGAGTCGCCGGCGGTGCGGGTGCTGATCCCGTCTTTCGCCGCGGCCTCGAAAAGCTGCTGCTCGTACTCTTCCGAGCTCCAGGCGGGATGCGGGCCGTTGTCGAATTCGATCTGCAGCGCCTCGCGGCCGCGGAGCGCGGCCCAACTGTCTCTCGCGATGACAGCCACGCCGCGCGACACCTGCACGACGTCGATCACGCCGGCGACCTGTTTCGCCTTCGCGGCGTCGAAGCGCCTCACGCCGCCGCCGATCTTCGGCGGGCGCTCGATCGAGGCGTAGAGCATGTCCGGGATGCGCACGTCCAGTCCGTACACCGCCTTGCCGCTGACGATGGACTGGCCTTCGATGCGTTTGGTGCGCTTGCCGACGAGGGTGAACTTCTCTTTCAGCTTCGGCGACTGCGGGAGGGGCAGCTTCGCCGCCGCGGTGGTGAGCTCTCCGTAAGAGAGGCGCTGGCCCGTGGCGTCGTGGATGACGAAGCCTTTCTCCGTCCGCAGCGACGCGGGCTCGACGCCCAGCTTCGACGCGGCGGCGCTCACGAGCATCTCCCGCGCGGCCGCGGCAGCGTTGCGCAACGGCATCCACATCGCGCGGATGCTGTAGCTCCCGCCGGTGCCGAGACCCCGCAGCTTGGCGCTCGGCATCCCCTGCACGAGCTGGATGCGCTCCCAGTCCGCATCCAGCTCCTCGGCCAGGATCATCGGCAGCGACGTGCGCACGCCCTGCCCCATCTCCACCTTGCCAACCGTGAGCGTGACGACGCCGTTCGGGTCGATGCGCACCCACGCATTCGGCGCGAAATCGGTCGCCGCCTGGGCGAAGACGTCGAAGCCGAGGACGAGCGCGGAGCCGCCGGCGGCGGTGAGCTCGAGGAACGCGCGGCGCGTGAGCGTCATCGGCCGGCTCCGAGCTTCGCCGCGAGCAGCACCGCCTTCCTGATGCGCGGGTACGTGCCGCAGCGGCAGACGTTCTCGGAGAGCGCGTCGTCGATGTCTTTCGCGGTCGGCCGGGGCTTGTTCTTCAGCAGCGCGCAGGCGGTCATGATCATCCCCGCCTGGCAGTAGCCGCACTGGGCGACGTCCTCCTCGAGCCACGCGCGCTGGCACGGGTGATCGTTCAGCCCTTCGATGGTGGTGAAGCGTTTCCCGGCCGCCTCGCTCGCGGTGACCTGGCAGGCGCGCACGGCCTGGCCTCCCTGCAGGATCGTGCACGCGCCGCAGACGCCGACGCCGCAGCCGTATTTCGTGCCGGTCAGGCCGAGACGGTCGCGGAGGATCCAGAGCAGCGGCATGTCCGCTTCGACGCCGTCGACGACGACCTCGCGGCCGTTCAACTGCAGCTTGTACGCAGGCATGCGCGCACGATGGCACGATTCGCCGGCGGGCGCGGCAACCATCGGGCGATGGAGTTGTTACGCGTTGTGGCGGCTATCATCGTGGCAGGAGGAAAGCCATGCTCGCAGAATTCCGGGGATTCCTCACCAAGACCAACGCCCTGGCCCTCGCGGTTGGAGTGGTCATCGGCGCCGCGATCGGCAAAGTCGTTTCGTCGCTGGTCGACGACATCCTCATGCCCGTGATCGGCCTCGTTCTGCCCGGCGGCGACTGGCGCGCGGCCAAGATCCCGCTCCGTGGCGACGCCGCGATTTCGTATGGCCAGTTCTTCGGCAACGTCCTCGACTTCATCATCGTCGCGTTCGTGGTGTTCCTGATCCTGCGCTCGCTGCTCAAGCCCGTGCCGGAGCCCGCGGCCGCCGAGATGAAGAGTTGTCCGGAGTGCCTGGAGATGATCCCGGCGGCGGCGCGGCGGTGCCGGGCCTGTGCCCAGCTCGCCTGACCCGTTGTCGTCCCCGTCCCTGTGCACATCTCTCTTTCTCTGTCGTATCAACCGGCAGAAGGAGAGAAAGTCCATGTCTGCAGCCCTCCGCATCCTGTTGATTCTGTCGCTGACCCTCACCGCCACGGCGGCCTGGGCGCAGGAGTCGACCACGACCACCGACGCCACCGAGACGACCGCCACGGCGACGACCGCCACCACCACCTCCGCGGCCGAGCCCGCGGCCACGACCGAGGAGGGTGCGAGCGGAACCTCGAACCGCTACGAGATCCGCAGTCAGTTGACGGCCCTCGTGCACCGCTATTCGGACGGGCTGGCGCCGGTCCTCTCCCTCGAACCGAGCCTGCTCAGCAACGAGCAGTTCCTGAAGAGCCATCCGGAGCTGCACGAGTTCGTCACGAAGCATCCCGAGGTCGCGCAGCGCCCGAACTTCTACCTGGCCGAGGTCAACCCATATCGGCGCCGCGAGAGCGTCATGGAGGAAATCATCGAAGCCCTCGCCATCTTCGCCGTGTTCGCCTCGATCGCGTTGGCGCTGGCCTGGCTGGTCCGCACGATCATCGAGCAGAAGCGCTGGAACCGTCTGACCCGGACCCAGACCGAAGTGCACACGAAGATCCTCGACCGCTTCGGCAACACCGAGGAGCTGCTGCAGTACATCAAGACCCCGGCGGGAGCGAAGTTCCTCGAGTCCGCGCCGATTCCGCTGCACGCCGAGCAGAGGATCCAGCACCCTCCGCAGTCGCGCGTGCTGTGGTCGATTCAGGCCGGCGTGGTCATCGCCGCGGGCGCCCTGGGCATGCTCCTGGTCAGTCTGCGGTTCGATAAGGAAACCGGCGGAGACCTGTTCGCCCTCGGCGTCATCGGGTTCTTCCTCGGGGCGGGCTTCATCATCTCCGCCCTCGTCTCGCTCGGCCTCTCGCGCCGCCTCGGCATGGGCCAGCCGCCGACCGAGGACGCTGACGTCGTAAGATGATCGACAAGATGATCCTGCCCTTTTCTCTGCGACATGCGACGGAGCTGGCTCACGGCCGCGACCTCGAGAGCGTCCTCCCGGTGATGGACGAGGAGGAGTTCCGCGGTTTCTACGAGAGAACGGCCCGCCCGCTGTGGTCGTATCTGTCGCGGATCACGGGCAGCCACCAGGAAGCGGATGACGCTCTGCAGGAGGCGTACTACCGCTTCTACCGCGCCGGCGCGAAGCACGAGAACGAGACGCACCGGCGCAACTCGCTGTTCCAGATCGCGACGAACGTGGTGCGCGACGCGGCCCGCCGCGCGAAGCGCCACGAGGACGTGCCGATCGAGGAAGACGCGCCGCTGACCAACGTCCCTACGCCGGAAAATCAGGCCACGATGCGCACCGATCTGGCTCGTGGGCTGCAGCAACTGGAGCCGATGCAGCGCGAGATGCTGTGGCTGGCCTACGCGCAGGGCGCGTCGCACGAAGAGATCGCCGAGGTCCTCGGGCTGCGCACGGTGAGCATCCGCACGATGCTGCTCCGCGCGCGGCGCAAGCTGGCGGGCATCCTGTCCGGCGGTGCGCAGGAGGTGGCCCGATGAGCTGCGAACGTCAGGACGAGCTGCTCGACGCCCTGGGCCGCGGCTTCGTCGGTCCCGAGCTCGACGCCCACACTACGGCGTGCAACGACTGCGGCGAGATCCGTCTCGTCGCCGCCGCGCTGCTCGACGACAACGCCCAGGCGATGAGCGAGGCCCACCTGCCGTCGTCGGGCACGATGTGGTGGCGCATGCGCGTCCGCCATCGCCACGACGTGGCCTCACGCGCCCGCGTGGCGATGCTGGTCGGCCAGGCCGCGACGGTGTTCGTCGCACTCGCCCTGGTGGTCACGTTCTTCGGGAGCGATCTGGCGATCGAGCTGCGCCAGCTCGTGACGACAATCCGCCTCAGTACCCCGCTGCTCGCGGCGGCGGCGACGCTGCTGTCGCTCGTGCCGCTCGCGGGCTGGGTGGCAATCCGGCAGAAGTAACGGCCCGCTCGTACTCCGGCCAGAGCACGTCGTTCGCGTAGTCGTCCTGCCCCTTCGGGCACTCGGCGTCGTGCCGGTGACCGACCGTGACGATCCCCAGGACGACGCGCCGGGTGTGCCGATCGTGGTGCATGCGGACCTCGACGGTGCGATCGGAGGAGCCGCCCTCGCCGCAGTCACCCGTCGGCGCGCGGTAGAAGGTCTCGCATGGCGTAACGATCATACGCGCTACACTTTCAAATGCCATGATCAACACCACCTCCGACGGAGCTCAGAACGAGGTCGATGCTGCATGGGCAGCCGAGATCGAGCGCCGGTGCGCGGACGTTGACGCTGGGACTCTCGCTACCAGCGACTGGAAAGACGTTCGCGCACGGATCGAGCGCGAGATCTTTGGTCGAACGTAGGACGGGCGTCAGCCCGTCCTATGGCGACTCACGGAGTTCCGGTAACGCCGCGAACGGACCTGGCCGGGACCACCGCCGGCCCGCTGGCCGGCGCCATAGGTTGCCGGCTGGCAGCCGGCGATCCGGCCGGCCAGCGGCCGCTCGGGCGACGTCGCGTGGCCGATCGGTTACGGCGGGCATGTCCGATCGAGAGGACAACGGGCTCGATGGCTCATCGCGTGATCACGATGCGCTACAGCATGCGTGCGGTCCGCTACAGCATGCGTGCGATCGCGCATAGTGAGGGTTACTGTGCGCGACTGTGGGGGTCGCTGTGCGCGACTGTGGGGTCACGACGCGAGATAGCGGAGTTCCAGTCCCCTCTCCCCGCATGCGGGGAGAGGGTCAGGGTGAGGGGTGACTCCTAGCAGCAGGCACGCCCCTCACCCTAGCCCTCTCCCCACGCGGTGGGGAGAGGGGACTGGGGGCTCCAGTCCCGCCCGCCCCGACGATCGGTGGAAGTAAGTCGGGGCATACTGACCGCCATGAACGTCCGCCCCGCCCGCCCCGAGGATCGGCACGCTCTCGCGATCCTGCGCGCGACGCTATGGACGGACGGCACCGTCGCGGAGCACGCGGGCGAGCTCGAACAGATCCTCGGCGGCACGTGGGAGTCGGTGTATCCGTACGTGATCTTCGTCGCGGAGCACGAAGGCGAGATCGTTGGCTTCGTCGAGGTGTCGATGCGGTCGTCTGCCGACGACTGCGACCCGCGGCGGCCGGTCGGGTATCTGGAGGGGTGGTTCGTATCCGAGGAGCAGCGGCGGAAGGGCGTGGGGGCGGCGCTGGTCCGGGCGGCGGAGGCTTGGGCGCGGATGCAGGGGTGCACGGAGATGGCCTCCGACACGTGGCTCGACAGCGAGCCCTCGCGCCGCGCACACGAAGCACTCGGGTTCGAGGAAGTCGATCGGGTCATCAACTTCCGCAAGGCGCTCTTCGCGCTGCTGATTTTCGTGACGCTGGCGGCGCGCGCGGACGTCATCCTGCACAACGTCACCGTCATCGACGGCGGGACGCGCGCGGCGCAGGACGTGGTCATGCGCGGCGATCGCATCTTGTCCGTCGCGCCGCACGCGAAGCACGCACCCGGCGCCGAGGTCGTCGACGGCAGCGGGCGGTTCGTCATCCCCGGCCTCGTCGACATGCACGTGCACGTGCTGCTGCATCCGTGGAACGAGAACGGCGACATCGAGCCGCGCTTCGACCGCGACGCGAGCCTGGCCATGCTCGAGCTGCTTTTGCAGCACGGCGTCACGACCATACGCGATCCGGGATCGGAGACCGAGGCGGCGGTCACGCTGCGCGATCTCGTGAATCGCGGCGAAGTGCGAGGGCCGCGCATCTACACCGCGGGGCGCATCCTCAATCAATCCGCGTTCAACCCCGAGCCGTTCCTGCCCGTGCGCACCGCGGACGACGTGCGCCGCGAGATCCGCTGGCAGAAAGCGGCCGGCGTCGATCTGATCAAGATCTACTCGAGCATGACGCCGGAGCTGGCCAAGGTGGCCATCGACGAGGCCCACGCACTAGGCCTGCCGATCATCGGGCACCTCCAGCGCACCACCTGGACGGAGGCGGCGAAGCTGGGCATCGACGGGATCGAGCACTTCGCGCCGTGGGCGGCGGAGTATCTGCCCGCGTCGAAGCGCGACGCGTATCCGCAGTCGATGTTCGGGCGCGTGTACTGGCTGCAGCACGTCGACGTGAACGGGCCGGAGATCGCGGAGATGATCGCGGCGATGAAGGCGCACGGAGTCGTGCTCGATCCGACCCTCATCGCGCTGCACACGAAGTTCTTCGGGAACAACCCGCGCTGGCTGCGCAACCCAGACAACGCGCTCGCGCCGCGCGCCTACGCGGCGCACTGGGCGGCGGGCTCGTTCACGAAAGAGTGGACGGCCGCGCAGTACGCCGAGGCGCAGCGGGCGTGGCCGAGGGAGCTCGCGCTGATCCGCAAGATCCATGAGGGCGGTGTGCGGATGGTGGTCGGCACGGACACGCCGACGCCGTGGATCGTGCCGGGAACGAGCGTGCACGACGAGATGGCCCTGCTGGTCAGCGCCGGGATCCCGCCCGCGGCGGTGCTGGAGATGGCCACGCGCAACGCGGCCCGCGCACTGAAACGCGAGCGCGACTTCGGCTCGATCGCGGCGGGGATGCGTGCGGACCTGGTCGTACTGTCGAAGAATCCCCTGGAGAAGATCGAGTACACGCGATCGATCGAGATGGTCTGGCAGGCCGGGAAGCGCGTGCGGTAACGAGGTTGTCGGGTCACCGCCCAACGAACTTGTAGCCGACTCCGTGCACGGTCACGATCAGGCTGGGATCGCCGAGCTTCGCGCGGAGCGCCGCGATGCGCACGTCGACGGTGCGGGTGAGCGGTGGGGCGTCGTGCTTCCAGACGTTCGCCAGCAGCTCCTCGCGCGTGACGATCGTGCCGCGATGCTCGACCAGGTAGCGGAGCACGTTCAGCTCGAGATCGGACACGTCCAGGGGCACGCCGTCCCGCGTCGCTTTGCGCGCGCGGAAGTCGAAGTGCAGGGCGCCGAAGTCGTACGTGTCCGGCATCGGCGATGCCTGCGGCGTGCGGCGCAGCAGGGCCTCGATGCGCGCGAGCAGCTCCACCATCTCGAACGGCTTGGGCAGGTAGTCGTCCGCGCCGAGCTTCAGTCCCGCCACGCGATCGAGGACGTCGCCGCGCGCGGTGAGCATGAGCACGGGCGTCTGCACGTTGCGGCGCCGCAGCTCGCGGACGACGTCGAAGCCGCTCATCTTCGGCAGACCGACGTCGAGGAGGATGCAGTCGAACCGCTGTTGGGTGGCGGTCTCCAGTCCCATCTCGCCGTCGCGCTCGACGCTGACGTGATGCCCGGCGTTGCGCAGGCGGTCGCGCAGGGTGAGCACGAGACTGGCGTTGTCCTCGACCAGCAGCAGCTCAGGCACGCCCCACCGCCGCCGCGGGGAGTTGGATGGTGAAGGCCGCGCCGCGGTCGCGGCGCTCGAGCGTGACCGAGCCGCCGTGGGCCACGGCGATCTCGCGGACGATGGCCAGCCCCAGGCCGGCGCCGCTCACGTGATCGCTGCCGCGCCCGCGATAGAACGGCTGAAAGAGCTGCCGCGCATCCTCGGCCGCGATTCCCGGTCCGCGGTCCTCGACGGTGATGCAGACGCGGTCGCGCGAGCGGCGCACGCGCACGCCCACCCATTCGCCCGACCCGCCGTGGCGGATGGCATTGACGATCAGGTTCTCGATCGCGCGGGTCAGCGACTCGTCGTTCGCGGCGACGGGCGGGAGATCGGGCTCGATCTCGGCCTCGATCGTCACCGCGCCGTTCGCGAGCAGGCGGCAGCGCTCGATGGCCGCCTCGACGACCGGCGCGATCGCGAGCGTGCGCAGCTCGCGCGCTCCCTCGCGCGTGCGCAGCCGCGCCAGCTCCAGCACCTCGCCGATCATGTGGTGCAGGCGATCCGCCTCCTCGACGACCGTCGCGCCGTACAGCGCGACCTTTTCCTCTTCGACGATGCCGTCCTTGAGGTTCTCGCCCGCCGACCGGAGCACGGCCACGGGCGTATTCAGCTCGTGGGTCATGACGCGCACGAACGCGCTCTCCTGTTCGCGCAAACGCTCGACGCGCCGCACCAGCACGGCCAGCATGGCCACGGCCGCGATAAGGATCAGCAGGATCGCGCCGCTGACGGCGAAGTTCTTCCGCCGCGCCGAGGCCATGAGGACGTCGACACCGCCGCCGGTGTGCCTCACGAGGACTTGCCACGACGGGATGCCGCGCTCGCGCTCCTGGTCGTCCCGCGGAGGACGCCCACGGCGGCCGGCGATCAGCGGCGGCACGACGAGCGACGCGTCGGCGACACGGGTCGCATCCGGCCAGTCGCGCGACGAGCTGAAAAGCACCTCCGAGCGATCGACGAGACTCACGTCGTAGAGCGTGCCCGACTCGCTGGCGACGACCCTGGTCGTGATCGAGCGAAGCACCTCCCGGCTCAACATCACGAACACCACGCGCGGCGTGTCCTGAAAAAGGCCGTAATCGCGGCGCGGGCCCATGATGATCAACAACGCCGGCGCCGACGTCTGCAGCGGCGGGGGCCGCTCGCCGGGGCCATGCAGCTCGACGCGCTCGAACTGCTGGCGCATCGATACGAGCCGCGGCGTCCACGATGCGGCCGCGAACGCGCCGGTGCGCAGATCCATCTGCTGCAGGGCCCACACGTCCTCGTACTCGTCGCGATCGGCGACATAGATGGCTTCGATGAGCTCCGGGAACTCGGCCTCGCGCCTCCAGTCCTCGTAATGCCGGTCGATGGGCGCGTCGGCAGGACCGATGAAGGCGTCGAAGGCGCGCTGGACCTCGCGGCGCAGGCCGTCGGCCACGCGCCGGGCCACGAACTCCGCGTGCCCTTTGCGCGTCCGCCGCTCCGCCTCGGTCGTCCGATCGATCCAGCGGTACTGCAGCACGGCCAGCGCGCCCAGCGCGACGGCGAGCAGGATCAGGATCAGCGCCAGCGTCCGATTGCCGAGGGCGGGACGCATGGCCGCGTTACTTCGAGGCCTCGCGCGGCTTGCGCCCGCACTCCCGGCACTCGGCGTCGAGCCACTGCTCCCATTCGGTGCCGGTCAGGGTCTCGTCGCCGAGGTCGGGGCGGAACCAGAGCGGCGTCTCGGCCTTGCAGTACGGACACTCCAGGCGCAGCAGCCGCCCTTCGCCGTCCGCGGGAAATCGAGGGGTCGTCATCGAGCGTCATGTTGCCACACCTGAGGGACTTTCTCGCCCTTCTGCGCGATATCAGCAGGGGGTCCTTCACATGCGCAGACTGGTGGGTTTGTTCGTCCTCATTCTCCTTTTCTCCGTCACCGCGATGGCCGAGGAGATCACGCTGCCCGATCTGAACCCGTCGGAGTGGTTCGACGGAAAGATGGGCGGTACGTTCGGCGCGAAGACGGTGACCGCGTTCGCGAAGAGCAATCGCGTGGCGGTGCCGGGGTTCCGCGTGGTGTTCGTCACGCACAACGAGGCCCGGGCGGTGGTGCGCGCGAGCTACCTGCCCGGCCGCGAGACCGGCGCGGCGCGCGCGAAGATGGAAGTCGATCTGCGCGGCGTCGACGACGCCACGCTGCAGGCCATCACCGATCGCGCGTACAAGACCTTCATCGACCAGCTCACCGCGGCCGGACGCGAGATCGTGCCGGTGACGGAGTACGCGAACTTCAAGACCGTCACACCCGTGCCCGCGGAAGTGAACACCGGGCTCCTGAAGGGCAAGGCCTTCAGTCCGACGGGCGTACCGCTGTGGTGGCAGGTCGGCGACGCGTGGGGCGACGCGGGTCTGAGCCAGAAGAACATGCGCGCGTTCAATATGTCGTCCGAGGCGCTGAAGGGCGCGATCGTGGTGGCGCCGGTGATCGTGGTGGACTTCGCGCAGATGCAGTCGAGCGGCAACCGCAGCGGACTGCTGGCGCGGCGGGCGGAAGTGGGCGCGACGCTGTCGATGTCGATCCCGACGTTCTACACGCGCGTCGTGCGCGCGGAGCAGACCCGCTACGGCGGCCTGGTGTACAAAGGCGACGACGGCGCGCTGTCGCTGACGAAGGCGCTGGACACGGACGTCGAGTTCGCGGAGATGTTCCGCGTGGACACGAAGACGGGCGAAGTGATCTCGCTGACGGGCGGCAATCACACCAGCAAGCGCTCGAAGAACGTCGCCGAGACGACGAACGAGGCGTACAGCGCCGCTGCGCACGCGGTGTTGACGCAGGCGACGGGGGCGTTCGCGAAGCTGTTCCAGCAGTAACGCCGGCCGTGTCATCCCTCTGTCATCCCGAGCGAAGTCGAGGGACCTGGGCGGGTGGGGCACGAGGAAGGAGCCTCGCGCCCCCGCCCACTCAGGTCCCTCGACTCACGCTCGGGATGACACGTCGGATCACCGCCGCCCCAGGAGCGTGTCGACGGGCGCGTAGTCGTCGGTGAGGACCATGGCGTCGCGGGGCGGGGGGGCGTCGCTCAACTCTTCGATCAGGCGCGGCAGCTCCGGCAGCCGGCGCGCCTGCGACCCCTTGGCCCGCGCACGCAGGACGTCTTTCGTCGCGATCATCGGCAGGTGACTCGCCAGCAGCTCGCCGCGCGTGCGCAGGACGTTTGAGAACACGCTGCCCATCGTCGCGTGCAGCGCTCCCAGGAGCCGCGAGTTGCCGAACGCGCAGTGGTAGTGGACGACGCCGTCCTCGCTGAGTCGCGCCGATACGTCGCGGAAGAACTCGCGGGTCACGAGATGCGGCGGCAGCGTGTCGCCGTAGCGGTTCGTGGAGTACGCATCGAGGACGATCAGGTCCCACTTCTGCGTCGCGCGTTTGAGAAACGTGCGGCCATCGCCGGTGTGAAGGCGCAGCCGCGCGCTCGGCTTCACGCCGAAGTAGCGCTGGGCCACGTCGACCACCACCGGGTCCACATCCACGACATCCACCTCGACCTCGGGGTAGTAGTGCGGGAACTGCCGCGCCGCGGTGCCGCCGCCGAGGCCGATGACGAGGATGCGTTTCGCGTTGGGACGGAGGAGGCGGCCGATGTGGAACGAGTCCGTGTACATCAGGCCGGGACCGAACGGGTCGGAGCGGCGCATGGTCGACTGCACGCCCACGTTGAAGCGCAGATCGCGCATCGGGCCGTGATCGGTGACGAGGATGTGGTGATAGGCGCTGTCGCCGACGAACACGGGCTTCGGCCCGGCCGCATCGACGCGCGTGCGCACGAATACGCCGGCGGCGAGGATGGCCACCAGCCCGCCCGCCGCCGCGAACGCGTACCGCGGCCGCACGCGCTGCGCGAGAAGCACGATCAACGCGGTGGCCAGCGTGGCGATGGCGACGACGGTCACCGTGCGGGCGATGCTGGCCAGCCAGTCGATGAGCAGAAAGGCGGTGACGATGCTCCCGGCGATACTGCCCGCCGTCGAGAGCGCGGAGATCGATCCGGCCGTGGAGCCGCTCTCCCCCGTCGTCGTCGCGAACAGGCGGATCGCGATCGGCGACGTAGCCGCGAGCAGAAGCGAGGGAATCGCGAACAGGATCGTCGTCGCGAGAAAGGCGTGCGTCGCCAGCGCGAACGAGGAGCCGGCGATGCGTGGCGAGAGCATCGCATCGATCGCCGGGACGAACATCAGCGAGCTCGCCGCGGCGACGAGCGTCGCCACGAGGGTGGTCGCGCGCGGCCAGCGGTCGCCCACCCGTCCGCCCGCCCAGTACCCGACGCTCATGGCCGCGAGAAACACGGCGATGACGGCCGTCGTCTCGCGCAACGCGGAGCCGAAAGTCTTGCCGATGATCCGGAACGCGGCCACCTCGAGCCCCATCAGCAACGCGCCAGCCGCAAAGACGGCGAAGCGCAGGGCGAGACGTTCGGAGACGGACATTGGCGTGCATCGTAACGCGGTGCATGGTCGTCCTTGTGGAGCGGCGGCCGCCTTCGGCCGCCGAAAGAAGAAGAACCCGGCGGCCGAGAGCGGCCGCCGCTCCACAGGGACGACTAGAACAACCGCGCGATCAGCGCCGCGACGGCCGTCTCCACGCGCAGGATGCGCGGCCCCATCGACACGGGCATGAACCCCGCCCGCTCGAACGACGCGATCTCCTCCGCGATGAACCCTCCCTCGGGCCCGATCGCCAGCGTCACCTCCCCGCTCACGTCACGCGGGCACTCCAGCGCCGCGCCGGGATGCGCGACGAGCGCGCGGCCCGAAGGGGTGAACGACTCGATGAACGGGCGAAACAGACGATGCAGCGTGATGGACGGCATCACCGTGTCGCGCGCCTGTTCGAGGCCCAGCACGCATGGTTCATCGAGCGTCGACAGCCGCGGCGATTTCCAGTAGCTCTTCTCGACGCGCCAGGCGTTGATGAGATGGATGCGCTTCACACCCAGCGACGTCGCGGACGCGATCACGCGATTCAGCACCTTCGGCCGCGGCATGGCGAGGATCAACGTCAGTGGCAAAGGAGCAGGAGGATCGCGATCGAGGGTCACTTCTAGCTCGAGCGGCTCGAGGGAAGTGACCACGCCCGTGCCCGCGCGGCCGTTCATCACGCCGACCGTGAGCGTGTCTCCCACGGCCGCGCGATGCACCGACTTCACATGCTCGACGCGGCGTCCGGAAAGGCGCACGCGACCGGCTTCGATGAAGTCCGAGTCGAACAGCAGGATCAGATTCATGTTGATATGATCTCGCCCGCATGGACATCACCACACGGAAAGCCGGAGACGTCACCATCGTCGACTTCAAAGGGCGTCTGGCCATCGGCGTGAGCGACACCGTACTCCCGGCCATCATCGGCGAGATTCTGGGCGACGGCTCGAAGAAGATCCTCCTCAATCTCTCCGACATGGACTACATCGACAGCAACGGCCTGGGCGAGCTGGTGCAGGTATTCCGCGAGTCGAAGCGCAGCGGCGCGTCGCTCCGTCTCCTCAAGCCGCACGACCGCGTGGCCAAGACCCTGCGCCTGACCAACCTCCTCCCCATGTTCACCGTGTACGAGACCGAGGAGGATGCGCTGAAGGCCTTCGCGACCTGATGACCGATCGGTGGGACGCGTTCGCGGCGCGCGAGCCTTACTTCGCCGTCCTGACCGAACCGCGGTTCCTGCGCGCGCACATCGATGGAGCGGCCGAGGCGGAGTTCTTCCAGACCGGCGAGGAGTACGTGTCCGATCTCTACGCCACGGTGCTGGAGAGCGTGGCGCCGCATTTCGCGCCGCTGACGGTCCTCGAGTACGGCTGTGGCGTCGGACGCCTGGTGATTCCGTTCGCGCGCCGCGCGGAGAAGGTCACCGGTGTGGACATCTCGCCGGCGATGCTGGAGAACGCGCGGCGCAACGCGGAGCGCGCCGGCGTCCGCGGCGTCGAGCTGATGGCGGCTGACGCGTTCGAGAACGACCCGCGCACGTTCGATCTCGTGAACTGCTTCCTCGTGCTGCAGCGGCTGCGCCGCGGCGAAGGACTGGCGCTGCTGCGCAAGCTCGCGGCGCGCGTGCGCGAAGGTGGCGTAGGCGTGTTCCACCTCCCCTATCGCGCGCACGTGTCGCCGCTGGTGAAGGCGGCCCGCGATGCGAGGTCGCGCGTGCCCGGCGTGAATGCGCTGGTGAACGTCGCGCGGCGCAAGCCGGCCGCGACGCCGCTCATCGAGAGCAACACGTACGACCTCAATGAAGTGTTCGAGGTGCTGCAGGAGCATTTCCACGCGCCGCATCTGGTGTTCACGCGCCACGGTGATCTGGATGGCGTCGTGATTCACGCGTTGAAAAAGTGGAGCGGCGGGGGGGAGCCCCCCCGGGGGGACAACCGCGGGGGGGAGGCCGCCCCGCCCC
>DATLOL010000040.1:0-2319 GCA_035536275.1 Thermoanaerobaculia bacterium | reverse complement strand
GCACCCGAGATCCCGCGTCTGCGCGCGGGATAAACTAATCAGCCATTGATCGCACTCGTTCTCGCCGCAACGCTCTCGATTCAGGACTACGCGACCATGCCCACGCTGGCGACGCCGCGCTGGTCGCCGGACGGCAAGCGTATCGCCTACGTCCTGACGAAGGCGGGCCTCGCCCGCAGCGCGTACGACTCCGACGTGTGGGTGATCGGCGCGGACGGGCGCAACGACCGCCAGCTCACGACCGCGAAGGCGAACGACGTGCGCCCGCGCTGGTCGCCTGATGGGAAGAGCATCGCCTTCCTCAGCGATCGCGACGGGCGCAACGCCATCTGGCTGATCGGCGCCGACGGCGGCGAGGCCCGTAAGCTCGTCGAGGCGCCGACGCCGATCCGCGACTACGAGTGGTCGCCCGACGGATCGACGATCGCGTTCACGCGCCAGGACGAGCCCACGCCCGAAGAAGAGAAGAGGATCAAGGAGAAAGATGATGCGCGCGTCGTCGGCGAGGACCGGCGGTTGATGCATTTGCACGTCGCGACGGTGGCGAACGGCGAGACGCGGCGGCTGACCAGCGGTGGGAGCTCGATCTTCGGCTACGGCTGGTCGCCGGACAGCGCGCGGATCGCGTACAGCCGGGGGCCGGGTCCGACGCTCGACGATCAGTACCGCACCAATCTCTTCGAGGTGAACGTGAAGAGCGGCGAGAGCCGCTCGCTGGTCGCGCGTCCGGGGCTGGAGAACGAGCCGCGGTACTCGCCGGACGGCAAATGGCTCGCGTTCACCTCGCAGAACGGTGCGCACGGCTGGCTCATCGAGCACGAAGTGCACGTGATGCCGGCGGGCGGCGGCGCGTCGCGCAGCGTCTCCCGCGAATACGGACGCACGCCCGAGGCGATCGAGTGGAGCGACGACTCGAAGTCGATCCTCATCGAGGGGGCGTGGAACACGACCACCCAGCTCTTTCGCGTGAACGCCGACGGCAGCGGCTGGACCGACACCACGCGCGTGAACGGCGCGATCGCGGGCGCGGACGTCCACGGCGACCGCGCGGTATACGTGTATCAGTCGCTGACGGAGCCACCGGAGGTGTACGTCGGTGAGTCGTCGCCCAGGCGGAAACCCACAGACAACCGACAACCGACAACCGACAACATTCGCAGAATCACCAACCACAACGCCGCCTACCGCAACCGCACCCTCGGCGACACGCGCGTCATCCGCTGGAAGAATCCGAAAGACGGACTGGAGATCGAAGGGCTGCTCACGCTTCCGGTCGGCTACAAGGGCGGACGCGTTCCGCTGCTCACCTTCGTGCACGGCGGTCCCGCCTCCCGCTTCGACCAGACCTTCGCCGGCTACCTGGGCATGACCTACGCGCCGCAGGTGATGGCCGCGAACGGCATCGCCGTGCTGCGTCCGAACCCGCGCGGGAGCAGCGGCTACGGCGGCCCGTTCCGCGCGGCCAACCTGAACGACTGGGGCGGCATGGACTGGGTCGACATCAACGCCGGCATCGACAAGCTCCTCGCCGACGGCATCGCCGATCCCGAGCGCCTCGGCATGTGCGGCTGGAGCTACGGCGGCTTCATCGCCGCGTGGGCCATCGGCCACAGCGACCGGCTGAAGGCGATCAGCGTCGGCGCGGCGGTCACGGATCTCCTCAGCTTCCACGGCACGGCCGACATCCGCGACTTCATCCCGCACTACTTCGAGCAGCGCGAGACGCCGCCCGATCCCGGCCTCGACGAGATGCGCCACGCGCCGCTGTCCCTGGAGTTGCTGCGTGCACACAGCCCGCTGTGGCACCTGAAGAAAACGAAGGCGAAGGTCCTGATCCAGCACGGCGAGTCCGATGACCGCGTGCCGCTCTCACAGGGCACGATGCTCTACCGGATGCTCGACGAGCTGGGCGTCGACGTGAAGATGGTGATCTACCCGCGCACGAGCCATGGAGCGCGCGAGCCGAAATTGCGGATGGATCTGATGCGGCGCAATGTAGAATTCTTCACCAGCAACTTATTCGGACGATCCGTACCTGACCCGTGACCCAGAAAATCCTCCTCGCTCTCCTTCTCCTGGTCTCTCTTCCCGCCCGCGGACCGAGGCGTATGGCGGCGGCGAGACGATCACGTCGGAGCTGAGCAACAGCGTGCTCGTGACGCGCTGATCCACGACTGTGGAAACCGAATCCACGACTGTGGAAACCGAATCCACGACTGTGGAAACCGAATCCACGACCGTGGAAACCGAATCCACGACCGTGGAAACCGAATCCACGACCGTGGAAACCGAATCCACGACCGTGGAAACCGAATCCAC
>DATLOL010000039.1:0-20609 GCA_035536275.1 Thermoanaerobaculia bacterium | reverse complement strand
CGGGCTTCAGCCCGCCGACGATCTTCGGCGGGCTGAAGCCCGCCGCTCCACTCTTGAAAAGCCCTACTTCTTCTTCGTGTCCAAACCGCAGCAGCGCTCGTAGACCGGGTATTGCGGCCGGGACGGGGCGACGCGCGGATTCTTGCCGATCTCGCTCATCAGATATTCGACGGCCTTCTCGAGCTGCGTGTCGCGGCCTTTGCGCCACTGCGCGGGGTCGAGCTCGACCTCGATGTCGGGCGCGACGCCGGCGTTCTCGACTTCCCACTTGCCTTCGAGGCCGTACACCGCGGCGTCGGGAGCGGTGTAACGGCCTCCATCCATGAGGGTCGGGCCGGGTCGACTGGCCACCAGACCGCCCCAGGTCCGCGTGCCCACCAGCGGTCCGGCGTTCATCTTGCGGAAGTACCAGGGCATGGCGTCGCCGCCGCTGCCGGCCATGCTGTTGATGAGCATCGCCTTCGGTCCGTAGATCGCGCCTGCGGGAACGGGGATGTCTTTCTCCGCGTAGCGGAAGGTGATCGCGCTGAGCTGCGGCCGGGTGAGCATGTTCGCTACGTAGTCCGCGAGCAGGCCGCCCTGGTTGAAGCGCTCGTCGACGACCGCGCCTTCCTTCTCCGTCTGCACGAAGAAGTCGCGGTTGAAGTTCGTGTAGCCCGAGCTCCCGGTGTTCGGGATGTAGATGTATGCGAGCTTTCCACCGCTGAGCTGATCGACGCGGCGGCGGTTGCTCTCGATCCACGCGCGCATGCGCAGGGCGGACTCGTCGCGCACCGGCACGACGATGACTTCGCGCGCGTCCGATCCGTCCGCCTTCGATCCGACCTTGATGGCGACTTGCCGTCCGGCGGTGTTCTCGAAGGCCGCGTACACGTTGTCGCGCGCGGTGAGCTCGTGCCCGGCCACGGCGATCAGATACTCGCCGGCCTTCACGTTCACTCCCGGCTGGGTGAGCGGTGCCTGCAGGTCGGGGTTCCAGTTCTCTCCGCTGTACACACGCGCGAACCGGTACCGTCCGTTCTCGATGGTGTAGTCGGCGCCGAGCAAGCCGCCCGGGACTTTCTCCGTGTCGGCCATGTCGCCGCCGGCCACGAACATGTGCCCGATCGTGACCTGGTTCAGCATCTCCCGGAAGAGGTAGTTCAGATCCGCGCGGTGGGCGACCGCGTCGAGGTACGGCTCGTAGAACTTTCTGGCCGCGGCGAGGTCGAGGCCGTGGTGGTTGGGGTCGTACAAGTGATCGCGCTGGCCGAGCCAGGCGTCGCGGAACATCTGCCGCCACTCCGCGCGCGGATCGACGCGGATCTGCATCGCGCTGACGGCCAGCGCTCCCTCGCCGGACTTCGGCTCACCGTCGGTCGAGGCCACGACCCAGTCCTTCCGCTTCCGGAAGAGGACTTTGGTCGCGTCGGCGGAGACGTCGAACGAGCTCACACCGGACACGAAGTCGGTGATCTTGCGCTTCGAGAGGTCGAAGCGGCGGACGTCCGCTCCCGGATCCTCTTCGCCGAAGTGCCGCGGGCGGGCGATGGCCACGAAGAGGACGCCGTCCTTGCCGGCCTCCAGTCCCTGAATGTCTGCATTCGGGATGGGCAGGGCGATGATGCGCTGGCTGATGCCGTCGAGGTCGATGCGAAGGGTCTCGGTCTTCGCGTCCTTCTTTTTCTCGTCCTTCTTCGAGTCGGCGTCGTCGTCTTTCTCCTCGTCTTTCTTCTCGTCTTTCGCGTCGTCGCTCTTCTTGTCTTCTTCTTTGGCCTTCTCTTCGTCGCTCTCGGGTGCGATCGGGGAGGGGAGGTCGGCGCGCAGCACGGCCGCGTAGACGTTGCGCGTGGCCACGCTGTCGATGCCCGACAGGTCGGCCCAGCTCAGGCCGCGGCCGATGTCCGTGCTGGCGGCGAAGTAGAGGTACTTGCCGCTGCGGTCGAAGACGGGATGAATGACGTCGCTCAACCCGTCGGTGACTCGCGACGACTTACCGCCGGCCACGGAATGAACGTAGACCGCGCGCACGAGGTTCGGCTGATAGCGCGCGTACGCGATCCACTTGCTGTCCGGCGACCACTTCGGCTCGAGCACGGCGTCGGTGAAGCCGATGGGGTTGGTGTCCACCTTGACGCGCTTGCCGCTCGCGACGTCGACGTACCAGAGGTTGAGGCGGCGGTCGGTGTACGCGATTTTCGTGCTGTCGGGCGACCAGACCGGCGAGTAGTAGAACGTCGGCTCGCCGAGGTCGATCGTGCGGCCCGGCTTGTCGCCGCGTTGATCGCGGATCACCAGCGTGTACTCGCCCGACTCCTCGGAGAAGTAGGCGATCGACTTCCCGTCCGGAGACCAGGCCGGATCGCGCTCCATGACGCCGGGCGTGCGCGTGAGGTTGCGCGGGTCGCCCTTCTCCGCCGGCACGGTGACGATGTCGCCGCGTGTCTCGAACACGGCACGCGCGCCGGTGGGCGAGATGGCGGAGTTGCGGATCGAGTCGGCCGCGGACTCGAAGTGCGACCGGACCCCGAGGACGTCGCCTTCGACGCGGATCGGAACCTGTCTGGTGCTCTTCGTCTTCGGATCGAGCAGGTGGATCGCGCCGAAGCGCTCGTAGACGATCGCATCGGGGCCGGCGGACATCGACTTGATGTCCACCCCGTGGCGACGACCTGGGTCACGGCGCCGCTCTTCCGGTTGTACGCGTAGATCGACTTCGTGCCGGCGCGGCTGTCGCGGTCGGAGATGAAGTAGACGTCGTCGCCCACCCAGACCGGCGCGTGGTCGTTCGAGCCTTTGTGCGGCACGCGCTCGATGTGCGAGTCGCTCAGGCGGGCCAGCCAGATCTGTCCGGACTGTCCGCCCTGGTGCCGTTTCCAGTCCGGCTGCCACTGCGAGATCGGCTGCACCGCGATCCACGAGCCGTCGGGAGAGAACGAGCCCTCGTCGGCGTGAGGGAGCTGGACGAGCTCGGGGAGACCGCCGCCGTCGAGCGGGATGGTGAAGAGCTGCGTGTAGGAGCGGACGCTCTCGCGCTCGGAGCGGAAGAGCACGCGCTTGCCGTCGCGGGTCCAGCCGACGACTTCGTCGTCGCCGGGGTGCCAGGTCAGGCGGCGCGGCACGCCGCCGGTGGCGTTCATCACGAAGACGTCCGTGTTGCCGTCGTACTCGCCGGTGAAGGCGAGCAGCGATCCGTCGGGCGAGAAGTGCGGCCGGCCCTCGATGCCGGCGTGTGCGGTGAGGCGCTGGGCGACTCCGCCCTCGCGCGCGACGCTCCACACGTCGCCGGCCCAGGCGAAGGCGATATGCGTGCGGTTGACGGTCGGGGACTGGTACAGCGTGGCCTCGGCCGCCGCCAGCGACAATGCCGACAGCGTGGCCAGGAGAGTGGCGATCTTCTTCATGCGAACCGATTCCTTCCGATGATGGACCTGCGACGAATTATAGGTGGGGCGGAAGGGCGAACTGGCAGTTCGTGTCGCAGTACTCGCTGCCGGTGCAGACTGCGAAACGGCGCACGGCGCGGCACTGAACACTCACTCGAACGGTTCGCGCGATCGCCAGGCCTGGTCGAACTGCAGCGCCAGCTCACGAAATTCGGGAGCTCCAGGAGCATAAACGTCAAGGGAGTCGAGCGACCGCTTCCTTCGCGTACGAAATGCCATCGCACAGATGGGAGACCCATCCCGGCGAAGCGACTCGCGAGCGGTCGTTTCGTCGAACGTGACGGAGCCCGGCTTCAGCGAGTAGATCAGCGTGAGATCCGACGGCGGGTCCGAGCCGCGCAGAATCCCGACCTTCACGCCGGCCGCCGCTTCTTCGAGGAGATTGTCGCGGAGTTTGTCGGAAATGTCGTCGCCGCCGACCCAGTACACACGCAGGACGATGAGCTCCCCGCGCTTAATCCGCTGATGCATTTCGTCGCGGAACTCGCGGAAGCCGGGATCCGCGTCGTCCTTATCCCATCCATGCGTCAGATGGGTGACTCCGAGCCAGACCGACGGCGCCGGAAGGGCCTTGATCAGCGCGTGCAGCAGGTCGTTGATGATGTACTTCTCGCGAACGACGAACTCCTGCGAGTCGCGAAGATGCAGATGTCGCAGTCCTTTGAGTAGCGTTGCCGCATGGTCGTAAACGCTGCGAGTCGCGTTGTGACCGGCGAGCAAGTGCGGCTCGTCATTGTTGATCGTGCGGCCGAGCTCCACGAGCTCCCGGAGGTAGCTGTCGCCCTGCAGGACGTTCACCTCCTGGACGAGTTGCTGAAGCGCCTTCTGCGTGGTCGCCGTATCGGTTTTCATTTCGGTGAGCGAGTCGCGGATCTTGTAGATCGTGAACACGATCCCGGCGAGAAAAAGCGTGAGACTGGCCGTCTCGGGCGTGAGCTTCTGGAACTTCTCGGTGATCGCCCAGATGCCGCTCACCGCGAGGAACATCTCCAGGCCGTACTTCGAGAAAAATCTCGCGATCCTCACTCATTCACCTCCCGCGAGGACTCCGCAACCGCGCAGCCCTTCGACGATTCGTGTCACGGCGATCCCTTCGTTGCGGTAGAACGACAGCTTTGTTCCCGGCTCGCGGAGCATGCCTCCGCTGTGATGAAGCGCGACGACACGCCACTGCTCGTTGAAAACCGGCGATCCCGATGAGCCGGGAAGCGTGTCCGTGAGGTACTGCAGCCGGCCGTTGCCCTCGAAGGCTACGGTGTTGTGGAACAGTGCGATCTGTTTCGGTCCGCCGCCCGGATGCTGGATGATGTTGACGAACGAGCCGACCGGCGCGCCCACCGGCTCGAGCGGGATGAAGCCCCACTCGTCCTCGGCCCTGGCGTCGATGCCGACCGCGGTCCAGTCATTCTCGACCGACGTTTCGAAACGGTCCGCATTCAATGAGTACTTCGACACCGGCGCGTCGAGACCATCGGCGGTGAGCTGGTAGTTGAATTCGACGACCGCCTCCGCGGCGATGCTCTTCGTGGGCAGCACGTGATTGTTCGTGAGAAACCAGCTACCTCCGATGAGGAACCCGGTGCCGCTGCTCCGATCGGTCCGGACGACCCGCGCGACTGAGCGCGAGGCGCGCACGCCGATCTCGAGAAACCGGATCGGCAGCAGCGTGTTTTGTGTGCCGGTGATTTTCTCGAGGGTTCTGGCGTCGATCGGTGAGTCCCACGACGGCTCCGGTCCCTTCACCGGCGTGGGTTCGTCCGAGGAGAGAGCCCGCAGGAGCTTGTGCGTGGGATGATCGCGCAACGCACATCGAAGAATCGCCTGCTGGAACGGAACGGAGTCCCGAACGCTGTCGAGGATGTTGTACCAGTTCACGACCGGCGATCGGTCGAACGTGAAGGCGTGTCGCGGCACCCCGGCACACACGACCACCGCCCGCGATTTCTCGATCGTCGGATAGAGGTCGGCCAGGACGTCGCTGAGCGTCGTGAGCCATGGAGTCCATGTCATCTCTAGGGTAGGAGTGACGCCGGGGGCTAAGTCCCTACCGATCGTCTCCGACTCGGACGAACGAGGAACCGGTCTTTTCCTACCCGCGCAACGTCACACGCTCACCGAACCGCTCCGCCACCGCCCGCATCATCCCCTCGGTCGCGGCGTTGATGGTTTCGCCGGTCAGGGCCTCGTCGGAGAGGTACTCGATCTCGAACGTGATCGCGCGGGCGTCCGGGAGCTCGAACAGGTCGACGATGCGGACCTCGCGGAGGAACGGCGGCGCCGCCGACTCGAGCGCGCCGCGCACGTCGTCGGCGGTGATGCCGCCGGGAATCGCGTAGGCCACGTTGCGCACCACCGGCTGGCGTGACGGCGGATCGGTGTAGACGTGCGGATGCGCCGGCGCGAGCAGCGCCTCGCTCTCGAACTCGAGATAGACGGGACGCTGGCGTTTGATGTCGAAGCGCTGCACGAGCGCGGGATGCAGCTCGCCGAGAACACCGACGATGCGGTCGCGGAGAAAGATGCCGGCGCGGCGGCCGGGGTGGAAGAACTGCGCGAGCCGGTGCTTGTCGGCGTCGCCGAGGCGGAGGTCGACGCGGAGATCGAGACGGATCTGCTCGAGGATCCCTTTCAGATAGATCGCATCCGCGGTGCGGCCCTTGTCGCCCCAGAACGGGCCGCGATCGCGCCCGTTGGCCAGCGCCCACAGGATCGGCTGCTCGCTGAGATCGGGGAGGTAGATCCGCGCCCACTCGTAGATCTTGAGGTTGGCGTTCTTCAGGTTGACGTTCGTCGCCAGCGCGTCGAGCGCCTGCGCGACCGTGTTGTTGCGCATGAGCGAGTAGTTGCGCTCGATGGAGTTCTGCATCTCCACGTGCGACCACAGCGGGTCGCTTTCCTCGAGCCCGAGCTTGTCGCGCAGCCCGCGGCCGTAGAACGAGTCGGTGAAGATCTCGTAGAAGCCTTCCGCGACGAGAATCTCGTTCACGCGCTCGGCGACGTTCTCCGCGTGCGAGGGGAGAGCGCCCATCTCCACGCGTGGCAGCGTGATCGCGGTGGCGTTGTACCCGACGGATTTCAGCACCTCTTCGGCGAGGTCCGCCTCAAAGTGCACGTCCCACAGCCGGTGCGGCGGGACCGTTACCAGCAACGTGTCCTGTGGAGCGGCGCCCGCTTCGGGCGCCGTTGTGCCGGCGGCCGAGAGCGGCCGCCGCTCCACTTCCACCGCGAATCCGTAACGGGTCAGGCGCTCGGCCATCTCGTTCGCATCCATCTGCGGCGCGGAGATGAAGCGCGCGGTTTTCTTCACGTCGACGGTGATCGTGCGGAAGGGGTTCTTCCAGTCGCCCGCGGTGTACGCGTTGCCGACGCCGTAGCCGCAGTGCTTCTCGAGCAGATGCGCGACACGGCCCGCGCCGACCAGCGGCAGCGTGGGATCGCCGCCGCGCATGAAGCGCGCCGCGGCGTCGGTGGCCTGATTGAGCTGGCGGGATGCGATGCGCACCGCGACGGGATCGAAGCAAGCCGACTCGAGAAGGATGCGTTTCGTCTTGTCGGTGATCCCCGATTCGACGCAGCCGATCACGCCGGCGATGCCGAGGATCTTCTCGTCGTCGGCAATCACGAGCGTTTCTTCCGGGATCTCCACCGCCTCGCCCGTGAACAGCATCCAGGCCCGCTCGCCCTTGCGCGACAGGCGGATGGTGATGGGTCCCACGATCGTGTCGGCGTCGAAGGCGTGGGTCGGCTGTCCGATGTCGAAGTTGGTGAGGTTGGACGCGTCGACGGGTGCGCTGATCGAGTGGACGTCCGCCGCGGTCAACGGCGCGATCGCTTCACTCGGAAGGACGCCCGCCGCGTCACCGCGCTCAAGCTCGGTCACCGTGTAAACGAGACAGAGCGGCGACTCGATCTTCACCTTTGTCGCGTCGCCGGGAACGACCGTCAACTTCTTGACCTTCGGATACCGGAGCGCGCCGCCGGTGCGCCCGCGCACCTCGCGCGCGACGCCCTCGTAGCAATAGTGATCGCCGCGATTCGCGAGCAGCTCGCAACTGAACACCGTGCCCAGCGAAGAAGTCTCGGCGGACTTCACCTCGATGCCCACTTCGTCGAGCAGCTCGCGCGCGTCGTGAACGGACGCGGGCATGTCGGTGTAGGTGCGCAGGTGCTCGAGCAGGAACTTCACAGGGGACCTCGGAGTGCTGAGTGCTGAGTGCTGAGTGCTGAGACCGAGGGCGCGGAGTTCCCCTCAGCACTCAGCACCCAGCACCCAGCACCAGAACGCGAAGCGCTCACATCCCACCTCGGTGCATGGTCCGGTGCACGCGGATGTCCTGTTCGTACATCGGCTTGAGCGCGGGGATGCCCACCGCCTGCGCGGCGATGCGCGTCGTGCCGATGCCGAAGGCGATGCCGCTCCGCTTCGTGTGGTCGTAGCCGAACTCGATGAAGACCTTCGGATGGATCATCCCCGAGCCGAGGATGGTGATCCAGCCGGCGCCGCGGCATGCGGGGCAGTCGTCGGTCTTCGCACGGCAGACCGTGCACTGCATGTCCATTCCGACCGAGGGCTCGGTGTACGGGTAGTACTTCGGCTTGAAGCGGAAGACGTGCTCCTCGCCGTAGATCGAGCGGGCGATCTCCAGCAGCGTGCCTTTGAGGTCGCCGTAGGTCAGACCTTCCTCGACCCAGATGCCCTCGAACTGGTGGAACATCGCCAGGTGGGTCGCGTCGACGGCCTCGTTGCGATAGACGCGGCCCGCGGCCACGACCTTGATCGGCAGCGGCGGTTTCCTCTCCAGCACGCGTGCCTGCACGGTCGTCGTATGCGAGCGCAGGAGCATGCTGTTCGGCAGCCAGAACGTGTCCTGCATGTCGCGCGCGGGATGGTTCTCGGGGATATTGAGCGCGTCGAAGTTGTAGTACGGCGTCTCGATGTCCGGCCCTTCCTCGAGCGTGAAGCCGAGGCGGCGCATGACGTTCATGGCCTTGGTGTGAACCTGCGTGAGCGGATGCACGGAGCCGCGCTGCTGGGCGATGCCGGGCATGGTCAGGTCCTGCCACTCCGCGGCGATCTGTTTCTCCGTGGCCGTGCGGGCGATGCGCGCCGCGGCCTCGTCGAGCTCGCGCTCCATAGTCTGCGCGAGGGTGTTGTACCGGATGCCCCAATGCGCGCGTATGTCGGGATCCGACGCCCCGACGGCCTTCAGCGCGCTCTTCAGCTGCGATTTTTTGCCGAGGTAAGCCGTGCGGACCTCGTTGAGCGCTTGCGGCGTATCGGCCGCCGACAAGGCCGCGCGAAAATCCGCGAGCATGTTTTCAGGAGCATCGAACATGCGCTACGCGCCTTCCTTTGAGACTTTGAGACTCTGCGACTCTGCGACTTCCTCCTCGTCCGTCGCCGGCTTCATCAGCGGGAACCACACCACGTCGCGCAGGTTCGGCACGTCGGTGAGGAGGGCCACGAAGCGGTCGATGCCCATGCCCCAGCCGGAGATCGGGGGCATGCCGAACTCCATGGCCGTGAGGTAATCCTCGTCGAGGGGCATGGCCTCGTCGTCGCCGCCGGTGCGCAGCGCGGCCTGCTCCTCGAAGCGCTGGCGCTGATCGAGCGGATCGACCAGCTCCGAGTAGGCGTTGATCACCTCCCACGTGTCGACCACGAGCTGGAAGCGGTCGACCGCGTCCGGGTTCGTGTCGTTGCGGCGGGCGAGGGGAGAGAGGTCCACCGGGTGTCCGACGATGAACGTCGGCTGCACGAGCGTCGGCCGGGCGGTGCGCTTGTAGAGCTGATCGATGAGCGAGCCGCGGCCGGCGTCGGGATTGTCGAGGTCCACTTTCGTCGCGAAGATCGCCGCGCGCAGCGACTCCGCGGTCTTGTGCTGATCGATGTCGATGCCGCTGTGCTCCAGGATCAGCTCACTGAGGCGCCGCCGCGGCCAGGGCTGGGAGAAGTCGATCGTGTGTCCGCCGCGCTCGATCTGCAGCGTGCCCACCGAGGCCTGGATCGCGTGGCGGATCAGGTTCTCGGTGAAGGACATGTTGTCCTCGTAGTTCCAGTACGCGGCGTAGAACTCCAGCATCGTGAATTCCTGGAGGTGCGACGCGGCCAGCCCCTCGTTGCGGAAGCAGCGCGCGAACTCGTACACGCGGTCGTAGCCGCCCACGACGAGGCGCTTGAGGTACGTCTCCGGCGCGATGCGCAGGACCACTTCCATGTCCAGGGCGTTGTGATGCGAGAAGAAGGGGCGGGCCAGGGCGCCCGACTGCTGCGTGTTCAGGATTGGCGTCTCGACCTCGACGAAGCCGTTGTCGTTGAGGAACTCGCGGATGGCCTGCGTGGCCTTCGTGCGGATGCGGAAGCGCTCCCGGGTCTCCTCGTTGGACACGAGATCGAGGTAGCGCTTGCGCCAGTTCGTCTCGATGTCCTTCACGCCCTGGTACTTGTTCGGCGGCGGATGCAGGGTCTTGCCGAGGAAGACCCACTCCCGGACGCGGATCGTCAGCTCGCCCTTGTCCGTGTGGTACATCTCCCCCTCGACGCCGACGAAGTCCCAGCGGTCGACGCTCTTCGAGAACAGCTCGTACCTGCGCTTCGACACCTCGGGATCCGCATTGAGGTTGTCGCGGATCAGGGCGATCTGAATGTGTCCGTCGAAGTCCTCGAGCGTGGCGAAGGTGAGCTTGCCGAACTTGCGGAGCTGCCCCACGCGACCCGCGGCCCGGACGGGCGTGCCGTCGGCGAGACCCATGATCGCGCGCAGCGTGTGCGTCCGCTCGAAGCGGTCCGGATGGACCTGCACGCCTTCCTTTTCCAGGAGGTGGCGCTTCTCGATACGGACGTCACGGAGGGACTGTTCGGCCATTGCGCGGCGGAGGATACCAAACGGTGTTATCGGTTGTCGGTTGTCAGTTGTCTGTGGGGCATGGCGCTGAATCACAGACAACGAGTTGCTACACCACCCCCGCCACCAACCCCGGCAGCGCGCCCACCTCGAACGGTTTCCGCAGCACGCCGGCCACGCTGTCTTTCTCGATGAACTGCAGCGACTCGTCGGTCGCGGCGGTCATGATGAAGGTGCGTTTCAGGAGCTCGGGGCGGCGGAGGATGAGGTGGCGGAGCACGTCGAAGCCGGAGAGGTGCGGCAGCATCAGGTCGAGCAGGATGCAGTCGTAGCTCGACACCTCGATGCGCTGGATCGCGGACTCGCCGTCCGGCGCGACGGTCACCGCGTACGACGAGAGTGCGGACTCGATGCGGTCCGTGATCATCGGCTCGTCCTCCACCAGGAGGACCCGCGCGCCGTCCGCCGGCGCCTCGGGCGCCTGCATCTCGCATCGCGCCTGCCGGCGCGAGACGACGAAGCGCGTCACGGCGCCGATCAGCTTGTCGCGCGTCAGCGGCTTGCAGATCCAGCCGTCGGCGTCGGAGGCCTCGAACAGCCGCCGCACGTGTGCCTCGTCGAGCGCCGACACGAGCACGATCGGCACGTCGCCGCGGGAGCGGATCAGCGCGCCCAGGCGATGTCCGGGGATCTGCGGCAGCTCGATGTCGACCAGGGCCAGGTCGGGCGTGCCCGTCGCCAGCACCGTTGCCAGCTCGGACAGCGAGCCCGCGGTCACGGTCGAGAAACCCTCCGCGGCGCAGAGGCGCGCCGCCTGCGCACGGAAGCTCACGTTGTCGTCGACGATCAGCACGGTGAGCATGCGCGGACGTTACCACGGCCGCGCAGCGGAGGACCCACCGTCAGATTTCTCCTCTCCATCGATCGATAGAGACGAATTCCACCCCGCCGCCGATGTGCGGCCTGGGGGGAGGCCGTATCTTTCCTGCATCCGCCCCGGGTCCGGCGCGGAATTACAAAGGAGAGAGTAATGTCCCGCACCTTCCGCTACGCGTCCGTCTTCACGATGATCGTTCTTCTGGCCGGAGTGGCCTCAGCGGCACCGCCGATGTCCGGCGCGATCTTCACCTCCGACAGCACGTGCACCGGCACGAACGTCAACATCTACAACGACAAGGGCGACGTCTACCTCGACGGCGGTCCCGCGCATCCCAACGCCGCCGGCCTGCCGAACGGCAGCTACTACGTGAAGGTCACCGACCCGGACGGCACGCTGCTCGGCTCCACGCCCACGGCCATCGTCAGCATCTCCGGCGGCGAGTTCGCCGAGTGCTACCGCCTGGTCGACATCCTGATCAAGGCCAGCGACGCCACGCCCGGCTACGACGACACCGGTAACCCCGGCGGCGAGTACAAGGCCTGGGTGAGCACCGATCCGAACTTCGACCAGAGCGCGAGCAAGACCGACAACTTCAAGGTCAAGGTGGAGAACGCGCCGCCGCTTCCGGGACACCTGGTCGTCAACAAGTTCTACGACGCCAACGCCGACGGACTCTGGACCGCGGGCGAGCCGGCCATCACCGGCTGGCAGGTGACCGTGCAGGACGCGCCGCACGTGTGGCTGGATGCGGTCGAGTTCACGCCCGTCGACTACGTCGATGAGGGCGGCTCCTTCGTCGTCGAAGAGTCCGACGCCGTGCAGCAGAACTGGAACGCGACCACGCCCAAGAGCGTCAACGCCACCGTCAACCCCGGCGAGACGACCACCGTGAACTTCGGCAATCTCTGTCTCGGCGCGGGGGGCGGTCACACCCTCGGCTTCTGGTCCAACAAGAACGGCGCGAAGCTGTACAACAACGCCGTGGCCGTCGCGCAGAACCTCGTCGACGCCTCCGGCGCGAGCTTCGATCCGACGAACCACAAGCAGTTCAACGCCTGGATCCTCAGCGCCAGCGCGACGAACATGGCCAACATGCTCTCCGCGCAGCTCGCGGCCATGACCCAGAACGTGAACAACGGCAACGTCTGGGCGACCTCGATCGTGTACGCACCCGGCACGGGCAGCGCGAACGCCCTCGGCTACGCGACCATCGGCGACCTGATCGACGAGGCCAACGCGCTGCTCGCGGCGAACAGCTACACCGTCGGATCCGGTCCCGCCCGCGCGGCGCAGGAAGCGGTGAAGACCGCCATCGACCGCGCCAACAACAACTACAACTTCGTGCAGGCCTCGCCCTGCGCGTTCACCTTCTAAGGGAACGCCGGCGTCCGGCGAGGACGCCGGTGTCATCCTGAGCCGCCGAAGCGAAGCGGAGGACGGTCGAAGGATCCCCCGCCTGGTAACGAAGCAGGGGGGTCCCTCGACTTCGCTCGGGATGACACCGAATCAGCCGTTACGTGAGGCCCTTCTCCTGCGCGTAGTTGCTGAGCTGCACCCGCCCTTTCACGCCGAGCTTCTCGTACACGCTGTGCAGGTGCGTCTTTACCGTCCCCTCGGTGATGAAGAGCTTCTCGCCGATCTCGCGGTTGCCGAGTCCCAGCGCCACCATGCGCACGATCTCGATCTCGCGCGGGGTCAGGACGTCGCGGGCCTTCTGGTAGCGCAGCAGCTTCTCCATCGTGCGCCCGACCGCCTCTTTCTCCAGCCACGTCCCGCCCGCGGCCACCTTGCGGATGCAGGCCACGAGGAGTGCGGGCGCCATCTCCTTCAGCACGACGCCTTTCGCGCCGAGGCGCATGGCCTCGACGACTTCGTCATCGCTGATGTTGCCGGCCAGGATCACCACCGCCGGCGACGACGGGCGCTCCTGCAGCCTCCGCAACACCTCCAGTCCGGTCAACTTCGGCATACGCAGGTCGGCGATGAGCACGTCCGGAGCGTGGCGGTCGACCGCGCTCAGTGCTTCCTCGCCGTCCACGCATTCCGCGACGACGTCCAGCTCATCCTCGTCGGCGATGAACTGGGCCAGCCCGCGGCGCACCACCGGATGATCGTCCGCGATCACGATGCGCACGGTCACGCCGCACCTCCCGCGCGCAGCGGAATGCGCACCTCGAGGCGCGCGCCGCGATCGGAGGAGTCGATGATCATCGACCCGCCACATGAGGTGATGCGTTCCTTGAGCGTGACCGGCCCGCGCTTTCCGGAGATCAGCGACGGCAGGTCGTGGCGGCCGCGAAACGGGAAGCCCTTGCCGTCGTCCGCGATGTCGATGCGCACCTCGTCGTCGTCGACGTCCACCGCCACCGACACGTGTTTCGCGGACGCGTGTTTGGCCACGTTGGCCACGGCCTCGTTCACGATCGCGTAGACCTCGTAGCGCAGGCCGAGGGGGAGGAGGTGGACGATCTCCGCGACGTCGCTGTCGACCTCCAGGCCCCACTGGTCGCGGAAGCGTTGTGTGAGCGACGCCAGGCGCTCGCCGAGGGCGGCGCTGTCGCGGCCGCGACGATCGGGGCGCAGCTCGTCGATGAACCAGCGCAGCTCTTTCTGGGTCGCGGCGATGACCTGCTCGATCTCGCCGAGGCGGGAGTGGGCGGTGTCGCGGTCGTGGGCCATGAGCCTGGGCAGCGTGCGCAGTTGCAGCGCGACGCCGGTCAGCGACTGCAGCACGGAGTCGTGCAGGTCGCGACCGACGCGCACGCGCTCCTCGGCCGCGGTGCCGCGCTGGAGCTGCTGCGCGGCGTGATAGTGATCGAGCCGGCCGGCCACGACGCTGCCGGCGATGCGGGCCAGGTTCACTTCCTCGAGCAGCGGCGGCGCGCCGTCGAGCAGGAGCAGACGCCCGCGCACGAACTCGCCCTTGAACGACGTCGCGACCATGCGCCGGATGTTGAAGCGGCGCTCGATGCCGGCCGTCCGAGGGGTGGGGCGAACGGACGCGCTGTCGTCGAAGTCGAGCCGCGCCGCCGGATACGTGGCGCTGGAAAAGTAGGTCCCTTCATCGTGGTCGAGCACGAGGCCGGCGTCCTCGACCGCCAGCTCTTCGAGGCGCAGCAACGCGCCGTTCTGCGTGGTCGCCAGCCACGCCGCGCGAGCGGAGAGATGCCGGTAAGCGAGGATCACCCGGTCCGCCTTGAAGATCGACGCCGCCTCGGACATCAGCTCCGACACCAGCGACTCCAGATCGCGCCTCGGCGATCGCGGCCACCGGGCCATGCGCTGCAGATCGTTCTGGATCCGCTCCTGGTACTCGGCCAGGTAGATCAGCATCGACGCGAGCACGGCCAGATAGGTGAGGCGGATGATGAAACGATTGAGCTCGAACTCGGCCGCGCCGAGCCGGTCCGCGGTCGAGGCCACGTACACCGCCGCGGCGATGGCCGCCGTCACCAGCGTGCCGCGCCGTCCGAAGCGCAGCATCGCGCTGATGATGCTGAAGACGAAGAAGACGAAGAACGGACTGGTCGGCCCGAAGGTCAGGTAGTTGATCGCGCCGAAGAAGAGGATGTCCACACAGTGCGTGACCAGGAGCGTGCGCCGCGTGGTCGTGTCCGCGACCAGCGCCCAGACGGCCACGACCAGCGAATAGAGGCTGTACGCCGCGAGCAGCGAGTAGGTGAGCACGGCATACCGCGACGGCTCCAGCGGATCGAGATAGATCGCCGCATACGACGCCGCCGCCAGGACCAGCCGCCCGAGCGCAATCAGGCGCTCCGCACGACTCTGCGGAAATCGGCCGTTGGACATGGTGAGGTGGCGGCGAGGATACGCCCAACTGTCATCCCGAGCGTAGTCGAGGGATCTGGGCGGGTGGGGCATCAGGAATGAGCCTCGCGCCCCGCCCATCCAGGTCCCTCGACTCACGCTCGGGATGACACAGGAATGCGCTACGCGCTTCAACGCGTCTGTGATCGAATCGCCCACCCATGGACGTCAACGCCATCCGCTCCCAGTTCCCCGCGTTGCAGCGCACGCACAACGGCCATCGCGTCGCGTACTTCGATGCCCCCGGCGGCACGCAAGTCCCGCGCGTCGTGGCCGAGGCCATGACCGATTACCTGTTCCACCACAACGCGAACACGCACTGGGCGTATCCGAGCAGCGAAGAGACCGACGCCATCATCACCGGCGCGCGGGAGGCCATGGGCGACCTGCTGAACGCGAATGCGAACGAGATCGTCTTCGGCAACAACATGACCACCCTCACCTTTCACCTCGGGCGTGCACTGGGCCGCATGTGGGGCGAGGGCGACGAGGTGATCGTCACCGAGCTCGATCATCACGCGAACGTCGCGCCTTGGCAGGCCTTGAGGATCGATCGCGACGTCACCATCCGCACCGCGCGGATGATCTGCGAGACCGGGCAGCTCGACTACGACCATCTGGCCAGCCTCGTGAACGAGCGCACGAAGCTCATCGCCGTCGGCGGCGCGTCGAATGCGATCGGCACGATCAACGACCTGCGACGCGTCGTGAAGCTCGCCAGGGACGCCGGCGCGATGACCTTCGTCGACGCGGTGCATCTCACGCCCCACGAGCTGATCGACGTCAAAGCGATCGGCTGCGATTTCCTGGCCTGCTCCTCGTACAAGTTCTACGGACCGCATGCGGGCATCCTCTACGGGCGTCACGAGCTGCTCGACACGCTGCCGTTCCCGAAGCTCCTGCCCGCGCCCGACCGCGCGCCGGAGCGCGTCGAGACCGGGACGCAGAATCACGAGGGGATCGCCGGCATCGCCGCGACGGTCGAGTTCCTCGCGTCGATGGGCGGCGGAGAGGGAACGCGTCGCGAGCGTCTCGCGCGGGCGTACGCGCAACTGCACGAGGAGGGCATGCGCCTGACCCGCATGTTGTGGGACGGCCTGCGGTCTCTGAAGAACGTGCGCGTGTTCGGTCCGCCGCCGTCGGAGCCGCGGACGCCGACCGTGTCATTCGTCATCGAGAACGCGCACTGCGACGACGTGGCCCGCGCGCTGGCCGAGCGCGGCCTCTTCGCCAGCAGCGGCGACTTCTACGCGGCGACCGTCTGCCAGCGGTACGAGGTCGAGAGCCTCGTGCGCATCGGCTGCGGTTGTTACACGACCGAGGAGGAAGTGGTGAGGCTGATCGACGCGGTTTCGCTAGTGGGGTAGCATCCCTCCCGCAATGGCAAAAGCACGACACCACGAACCACCCCCATCTTCCTCGAAAGCAACCCTGGCCATCCTCGCGGGCGGCGCGGTGCTCGTCGCGGCGCTGGTGGTCTGGGCTTTGACGCGTACCGTCGAGCCGGAGACTTCGACCGCGACGGCCACGTTTGCTCCAGTGGTCACGGACACGACCGTGAACACCCTCCCGCCGCCGGCGACCGCGGGCAACATCAGCCTGACCGACACCTCCAGCACCAACCTCACCGTCACGGCGCCCCCGACGCCCGCTCCGCAGCCGGAGGGCGACCCCAGGCAGGTCAAGCGCGTCTCGGCCGAGGACCTCAAGGCCCAGGTCGGCCGCAATGAGGTGACCGTGATCGACGTCCGGACCGCCGCGGATTACGCGCGCGGCCACATCCCCGGCTCGATCAACATCCCCTTCGCCAGCGTGGAGACGCAGTTCGACACCATCCCGAAAGGGAAGCCGATCGTCACGTACTGTACGTGACCCAGCGAAGAATCGAGCGCCGGTGCGGCGCTCGTCCTGCAGAACAAAGGCGTTTCCGACGTCTCGGCTCTCTTTGGCGGTCTCGACGCCTGGCGCAACGCCGGCGGCGGGACTTCGACCGGGATCGTCCCGTAATAGCGTAGGATAGGGTTGTCGGGCATGACTCACCCATGTCCGACAGCCAATCCAATGAGCGTCACTGTCCCAGTCGCACCGCGCGGCGAGCCGTTCCATCACATCGTTCAGTTCTACGAGGGGGACGGGTTTCTCTGCGGCCGCGTCGCGGACTTCATCGCTGAAGGCGTGACGGCGAACGAGCCGGCGGTGGTCATCGCCACCGACGATCATCGCCGCGGCATCACCGCTACCCTCTCCGCGCGGGGCATCGACGCCACGAACATCACCTTCGCCGATGCCCACGCCGTCCTGGCCGCGTTCACAGTCGACGGCCGTCTCGACGAGAATCTTTTCCGCGCCACGGTGGGCGGTATCCTCGGCGACACCCACGGCCGCGTCCGCGTGTACGGCGAGATCGTCGACATCCTGTGCCGCACCGGACAGCCCGAAGCGGCGCTGCAGCTCGAGGGGTTCTGGAACTCCCTCGGCTGTGAGGTGCCCATCTCCCTGCTGTGCGGCTACACCCTCGAGGACTTCCAGCACGCCACCGACGCGCACACCTTCGAAGGCGTCTGCACGACGCATTCGGTGGTCGTGCCGGCCGAGGGATTCGCCGACGAGGAAGACGATCGCCGCCGCCGTGAGGTGGCCCGCCTCCAGCAGCGTGCGAACGCGCTCGAGGCGGAGATCGACGCCCGCGCATTTCTCCTCGACGCCGTGACCGCGCTGCATCGTTCGCTCGACGTTCGGGAGCGCGCCGAGGAACTGGCGGCGCTGGTCGTGTCGCGGATTGCGGCCGGCTGCACGATCGTCGCGGGGCAGGACACGATTACGAACGGCAAGACCTCCGTTCCCACGCTCACGCTTCCGATCGAGATCGGCGGACGCTCCCTCGGGACGTTGTCCCTGCACGGCGCGCGCTGCCACGAGTCCGTCGCGTTCGAGCTGGCGCGCCACGCCGCCATCGCCTTCGAGAACGCGCGGCTCTACGAAGTTGCGCGCGATGCAAATCGCGCCAAGGACGAGTTCCTGGCCACGCTCTCCCACGAGCTGCGGACGCCGCTCACCGCGATTTTCGGTTGGGCGCGCATGCTCGCGATGGGACTCGACGAGCCGACCACCCGCACCGCGATCGAGGTGATCGAGCAAAGCGCGGCGACGCAGGCCGCCCTCGTCGACGACCTGCTCGACGTCTCCCGCATCGTCTCCGGCAAGCTGGTCATGGGACGCGAGCCGTTCGACCTGCGCACGACCGTCGAGAACGCGGCGCAGACGGTGCGGCTGGCCGCCGAGTCGCGCAGGATCGCCATCGAAGTCGCGCCGTGCGACCAGCCGGCGATCCTCATCGGCGACGCCACCCGCGTCCAGCAGATCGTCTGGAACCTCCTCGGCAATGCCGTGAAGTTCTCGAGCCCCGGCGGGAAAGTGCGCGTGGCCGTCACGTGCGGTCCTGGCGAAGTGACCATCGCCGTGCAGGATGAGGGCTGCGGCATCGCGCCCGAGTTCCTGGCGCACGTCTTCGAGCCGTTCCGTCAGGCGGACAGCGCAACGACGCGCGCCTACGGCGGCCTGGGCCTCGGCCTGGCGATCGTGAAGTACGTGACCGAGCTTCACGGCGGCACGGTCGCGGTCAGCAGCGAGGGTGTCGGTCGCGGCGCGACGTTCGCGGTCACCCTGCCGCTCGCCGACCGCTGATACTCTTCGCCCGTGGCGTTGCGCGTCCTGCAGCTCGGCGCGATTGCGGTCGTGCTCGCGGCGACCGTGCATCCCAGTTTCGATCTCGATCGCTTTCTCGTGCCGAAGGAGCTGATCCTCCACGTCACGGCGTTGGTGGCGGGCGCGTTCACCTATCGCATGCGCGCGACGCGCATCGACCTCTTCCTCCTCGGCTTCCTCGGCCTCTCCCTGCTCTCGGTCGGTTTCACCACCAATGGGTGGCTGGCGTTTCGCGCGATCGCGGTGAGCCTCTCCTCGTACCTGATCTATCGCGCCGCGCGGACGGTTCCGCAGGCGCCTCTACTGAACGCGCTCGCGCTGGCGGTCGTGATCGCGTGCGTGATGGCGCTGCTGCAGGCATACGGCGTGTGGCTGCCGGTCTTCGCCGAGAATCGCGCGCCCGGCGGGACCCTCGGCAATCGCAACTTCGTCGGCCACATGTCCGCGTTCGGACTCCCGCTGGTGCTGCTGGCGGCCTTGCGCGGCTCGCGGCTCGCACCGATCGGCGCGACCATCGTGACCGCGGCGTTCGTGCTCACGCGCTCGCGCGCGGCCTGGCTGGCCGGCGCGTGCGTGGTGCTGGTGTTCGTCGTGGGGATGCTCTGGCGCGCGCGCGACCGGTGGCGCCGCTTCGGCATCGTGGCGCTGTTCGCGATCGCGGGCGGTGTCGCGGCGATGCTGATCCCGAACACGTTGCGCTGGCGCAGCGACAACCCGTACCTCGACTCGGTGAAGAACGTCGCCGCTTACGAGGAAGGGAGCGGGCGGGGAAGGCGCGTGCAGTACCAGCGCTCGCTGCGCATGGCCGCGGCCTATCCGATCCTCGGCGTCGGTCCCGGCAACTGGCCGGTGGTCTATCCCGATTACGCCGGGCGCTACGACCCGTCGCTCGACCACAACGAGGCCGGGGTGACCACCAACCCGTGGCCGAGCAGCGACTGGATCGCGTACGTCTCCGAGCGCGGTTTCGCGGCCGCGCTGCTGCTCGCGATCGCGATGATCGCCATCGCCTTCAAGCGCAGCGACGACCCGCTGCACGACGTGACGCGCTTCGCAACGCTCGCCGGCGCGGGAGCCACCGGCGCGCTCGACGCCGTCCTGCTCCTCGCCGCGCCCGCGCTCATCGTCTGGGCGGCGCTCGGCGCGCTCGAAACGCGCCAGGAACCCCTCGAGAAACGCGCGCGACTGCTGACGACGCTCCTCATCCTCACATTCGCCTTCGCCTTGCGCAGCGCGATGCAGCTCGCGGCAATCGAAGTCTCGAAGACCAATCTCACCGCGGCCGCGAAGATCGACCCGTACAACTACCGCCTGCGCATCCGCCTCGCGCACCGCGGCAAGCGCGCCGAACGCTGCGAGCACGCCCGCGCCGCGCACGACCTCTTCCCGAACGCCGTGGAGGCGCGCCGACTGGCGAAGGGCTGCGACTGACGCCCACAGTTCGGGTCCTCTGCGACTGACAGTCCCCTCTCCCCCGCCCGTCGGGGGAGAGGGCCAGGGTGATGGGGGACGCGCCCCGCTGCGAGGAGCCGCCCCTCACCCTAACCCTCTCCCCGCGCGCGGGGAGAGGGGACTGGGCGACATCCGACTCGTGCGCTGCAACGTAGTGACGGTTGCAACCCATGAGACTCACGGCTCACCTCATCCTTCTCCTGTCCCTCGCAACCGCGACGCGCGGCGGCGAGCCCTCGCCGATCGAGGACCGCAACTTCATGCTCGAGGGGATGGAATCGCGACGATGCGGTGCTGCAGGTCAACAGCTTCTTCTTCCGAGGGGCGACGTCGCATGAGCTGGTGGGGGAGTGGGCGATGCGGTCGCCGCGACATCAGCTGGCGTTTCCGGACAGCGGCGGCGTCCTGGTCTACGTCGCGCTCACCGTCCCCAGTCCCCTCTCCCCGCACGCGGGGAGAGGGGACTGGGGACGG
>DATLOL010000038.1:0-29965 GCA_035536275.1 Thermoanaerobaculia bacterium | reverse complement strand
CCCGTCCAGGCGAGACACCGCAGACAACCGACAACCGACAACCGACAACAACGCACGGCCCACATCTCGCATCCCCCACGCGCGGCGTCCCGCCACCGCCTTGTGAAAAATTTCTCTAATTCATAGAATCGCCCCGCTGTTCGAGCTAACTTATGGCTATTCAGAAGATTGAGCGATCGGATTCGATCATCCCGCGCAAGGCCGGCGTCGCGCCCGGCGAAGGGGCCGAGAAGGGGCTGATCACCCTCCCCGGCGAGGCGGAGCGCGAGGTCGAAGAGCTCGGCGGTGCCACGTACCTCACCACCAAGCTCGACGCGGTCGTGGACTGGGCCCGCGGCAACTCCCTCTGGCCGCTCCCCTTCGGCACCGCGTGCTGCGCGATCGAGTTCATGTCCATGGTCTCGTCGCACTACGACATCTCCCGCTTCGGCGCGGAGGCGGTGCGCTTCTCGCCGCGGCAGGCCGACCTGCTCATCGTCGCCGGCACCATCGTCGACAAGCTCGCGCCGGTGCTCAAGAAGATCTACGACCAGATGCCCGAGCCGAAGTACGTCATCGCCATGGGCGCCTGCGCCACCTCGGGCGGCTTCTACCGCGCGTACCACGTCGTGCAGGGCATCGACGAAATCATCCCTGTCGACATCTGGGTCCCCGGCTGCCCGCCCACCCCGGACGGTCTGATGTACGCGATCCTCAAGCTCCGCGACAAGATCCTGCGCGGGGAGATCAAGCGCGCATGAGCACCCTCACGAAGTTCAGCCCGATCCCCTACACCGGGCCCACACCGACCAACCGCCAGATCTACGTGCCGGCGAAAGCGCAGACGATGGATGCGCGCGGGGTGGAGATCGCGGGGAAGGTCACGGGCCTGACCCAGGAGACCGGCGAGGACCTGCCGACGTTCATCGTCGAGCGGGGGGAGATCGCGAACGTCCTGCGCGCGCTGCACGATCATCCCGAGCTGCGCTTCACCATGCCCCTCGACCTGTTCGGGGCCGACTATCCGAATCGCGAGAAGCGCTTCGACCTCGTCTACCAGCTCTATTCGCTGCAGAACAACGAGCGCGTGCGCCTGAAAGTGCGCATCGCCGAGGACGAGAGCGTGCCAACGTCCATCGGCGTCTACGAAGGCTACAACTGGTACGAGCGCGAGGCGTTCGACATGTACGGGATCCGCTTCGACGGGCACCCGAACCTGCGCCGCATCCTCACCCACGACAACTTCCAGGGATATCCGCTGCGCAAGGACTACGACGCCGCGCAGCGCTGGCTCCTCACCGACGCCGGCATCAGCAGCCTGACGCCGAAGATCGCGCCGGAGTTCGTGCAGGAGGACAGCGATTACGAGCGCGTCACGCTGAACCTCGGACCCTCGCACCCGGCCATGCACGGCACGCTGCGGGTGGTGGTCACGCTCGACGGCGAGACCATCGTCGGCTCGGAGCAGGAGATCGGCTATCTCCACCGCTGCTTCGAGAAGATGTCCGAGACCCACACGTATCAGCAGGTCATCCCGTACACCGACCGGCTGAACTACTGCTCGGCGGTTATCAACAACGTCGGCTACTGCATGACGGTCGAGAAGATGCTCGGCCTGACCGCGCCGGAGCGCGCGCAGCACGTGCGCCTGATGCTGTCGGAGTTCTACCGCATCTCCGACCACATCATCTGCATCGGCACGAACCTAGTCGACCTCGGCGCGCTCACGAACTTCTGGTACCTGTTCCAGCCGCGCGAGGAGATCATCGCCCTGGCCGAGTCGTGCAGCGGCGCGCGCCTCCTGCCGAGCTATCTGCGCATCGGCGGACTGGCGGTCGACGTCCCCGCGGACTTCCTCGCCAACTCCCAGAAGATCGTCAACATGTTGCCCAAGTTCATCGACGAGGTCGAAGCCCTCATCATGAAGAACCGCATCTTCCGCGACCGCGTGGAAGGCGTGGGCGTGATCTCGCAGGAGGACGCGATCAACTTCGGCTTCACCGGACCGTGCCTGCGCGCCACCGGCGTGCCCTTCGACGTCCGCAAGTCGAATCCCTACCTCGGCTACGAGACCTACGACTGGGACGTGCCCATCGCCGACGGCGGAGACACGTACGCGCGCTTCCTGGTGCGCTTCGAGGAGATGCGCCAGTCGCTGCGCATCCTGCAGCAGGCCATCGACCGCGGGCTCCCTCCGGGACCGGTGATGGTCGACAACCCGTACGTGGCCCTTCCCCCGAAGGAGAAGGTCTACAACGAGATGGAGTCGCTGATCTATCACTTCAAGCTGATCATGCACGGCATCCAGCCGCCGGTCGGCGAGACGTACTTCCAGGTCGAAGGCGGCAACGGCGAGGTGGGCTTCTACATCGTCAGCGACGGGACGAAGAATCCATACCGCGTCCGCGCGCGCCCGCCCTGCTTCCCGATCTTCGAGGCTTACGGAAAGATGATCGCCGGCCAGAGCATCCCCGACGCGATCGCCACCCTCGGATCGCTGAACATCATTGCCGGAGAACTGGATCGCTGATGGCCATCACCCGAGTCTCCCCCGGCGTCGTGAAGGTCGGCCGCGAGCCGATGACGATGCTCGAGCGCACCTACCTGCCGCAGGTGTTCGGCGGGCTGACGCGCACGCTGAAGCACCTGCTGAGAAACCTCTTCAACATGAAGGGGCTGCCGATCATCTCGTACCCCGAGGTGAAGCGCGTGTACTCGGAAAGGTTCCGCGGGCGGCACATCCTCACGACGCGTGAAGACGGCACGACGCGCTGCGTGGCCTGCTACATGTGCTCGACGGCGTGCCCCGCGGAGTGCATCACCATCGAGGCCGGCGAGGACCAGCGTACGCGCGAGAAGTTCCCGGTGCGTTACGACATCGATCTGCTGCGCTGCGTGTTCTGCGGCTACTGCGTCGATGCATGCCCCGAGGATGCGATCTACATGACCCGCGACTACGAGATGGCCATCGACACGAGGGCGCGGGCGGTGGTCGGCCTGCGCGACCTGGTCGTGCCGCCGAACTTCCCGGTCGGCCCGATGGGCTGGCGTCCGTACTACGACGGCGTCGACAAGCGCGGCACCGCGGGCGGCACAGGCATCGGCCAACCGCTGCGCGAGGCGCCGTTCGAGGATCAGGACCCGCCGAACCCGGACGTTTATCGCGGCGCGTAACGCCGGCCTCTGGCCGGCCGGATCGCCGGCGTCCCGCCGGCCCCCATCCCCAGCCGCCGAGACGGCGGCGATCCGGCCGGCCGGAGGCCGGCGTTACTCCACCCGCAAAGGCCGGCTCAACTCGTACGTGTCGTAGAACGCCTGATCGACGCCGCGCGTCGCGTGCGAGGTCACGTACTGCCCGCGCAGGTCGCCCTGCACCACCAGCGTGAACGTGCCGTCCGCGGTCGAGGGCGCGGTGCCGAGGAAACGCTCCGCCTCCGCCCACCCGTCCGAGTCGACCGAAGCATTCGCATAGAGGTGATACGTGAACGTGAGCCAGCCGAGATCCTTCGGACCCTGTCCGCGAATCGTGGTCGTGTTCGTGGCCGCGTCGTACGTCGCGGAGACGATCGCGCCGGTGACGCCCGTATCGTTCAGCCCCGCGGGAGCAGTCGGCCCGTCGAGGTGGTAATCGATCGCCAGCCCTGCGTTGTCGAAGATGCTGTTCGCACCGAAGCGGATCATCGTTGCTCCGCGCGCGACGGAGACGCCCATGTGTGCGTTCTCCGCGATCACGTTGTCCGTCGTCAGCATCGTCTGCGTTTCAGGGCCGAAGAAGATCCCGCTCGCGCCATTCTTCACGATCGTATTGCGGGCGATGGTGATCACCGGTTCGAGCGGCAATGACGGCTCCGTGCTGGTGACGACGAAGATGCCGCTGCGGAGGTTGTGGGAGATCACGTTGTCGCGGATGTGCGAGCGGGTCACGATGCCGCGCTCGACGACGATCCCGCGCACGCCGTTGAACGAGATCTCGTTCTTCTCGATCACGAACTGGCTGTTGCGCAGCCGCGGCTCGTAGAAGATGCCGTTCTCCGGAAAGCGCTGAATGGTGAGCCCGCGCACGGCCATCCGGTCGCCGCGGATGTGCAGGCCGTTCCCCAGCGCGAGTGCGGAGCCGAGGAGCTGCACGCGGTCCGCGTCGATCTCGACGTCGTTCGCGACGAGGGTCGGGAGTTGTGTCAGCGGTGCGATGGTCATCGGACCGCGGATCTCGATGCGACATGGCCAGACCCGGCAGGCCGTCTCGGCATTCACGGCGTTGATCTCGCCGCGGAGCGTGCCGCGCTCGTTGCCGTCGCCCGAGTTGGTGACGGCAAACCGCCGCCACATCGTGGCCTGCGCCTCGCGGTAAATGTTCGACGCGCCGATACCCACGATGTTGTACGTCACGAGACCGGAGACCCAGGCGCGGCCGGCGCGCTCGGGCAGGCGGAGCAGAAAGTCGAGCACCACTTCCTGCCCCGCGACGAACGGCGCGTGCGTGCACCGGAGCCCGTTCTGGATCGGCGTGCACGTCCAGGCCGGATCGTCGACGAGGATCTGCATCGGCGACGGCTGCACGATGCGCAGCTCGAGGGAGATGGCGGCGGAGAGCTGGGACGTGTTCGCGATGACGGCGCGGACGGGGATCGTCCCCGCGTTCTCGTCGAGTCGGGATTCGTCGGCGGTGAGCGTGAACGTGACCTGGGCGGCGGCGGGAATCGAGACGAGGAGGAGCGCCAACACGGCGAGGAGCGGCTTCATATTGCAAATAATACGGAGACGGGACGAGGAGGGTCGTTGCTATGATTCGCGCTCCGAATGAAACCGCTCGAGACCGACATCGAGGAAGTGCTGCGCAAGGCCATCCAGTCCGAGGTCCAGACGCGCGTGTACTACCAGAAGTTGGCGGAGCGGACGGCATCCCCGGAAGTGCGCACCCGCCTGATCCAGCTCTCCGATCTCGAGCTCGTGCATCGCGCCAAGCTCGAGCGGCGGTATCGCGAGACCATCGGCACCAACCCGCCCGCCCCCGAGCCGGTGACGATCGATCTCCCATCCGACATCACCGACCTCGACCTGAGCCGCGCGCTGAAGTACGCGCTCGAGCGCGAGCGGGACTCGGAGAGCTACTACCGGTTCCTGGCCGAGCGGGTGCCGGCCACTACCGAGCTGGGCCGCCTCTTCGTCGAGCTGGCCGAGATCGAGTGGAAGCACAAGACTGACCTGCAGGCGGAGTACGACGCCTCGTCAGGACCGGATCGGTTCCTGCTCGACATGTAGATTTTGCGGATCTCTCACACTCCCCATACGTCCACGTCACGACGACGCCGCCGACCCCGCATCGACTGACGAATTATTTTGGTGGAACGGACGGGCAGGTGACCTTTTCTGCCTATATTGCTCTCATACAGCGCACCGTTTTCGAGAACCGGCAGCGTGTTGTATGAGAGAGAGCAGACGGCCCGGTGGCAACGCCGGGCCGCTTGTTTTTGCGCGCTACAATGCGCGCCGCTTGATCTACCTCGACAATAACGCGACGACCCGCGTGGCCGACGAAGTGCTCGCCGCGATGACCCCGTTCTATCGCGAGCTCTACGGCAACGCCCACGCCATTCACTCCCTCGGGCGCCGCTCCCACGACGCCATCGAGGACTCCCGTGCCGAGATCGCTCTCCTCCTCGGATGCGACCCTTCCGTGGTGATCTTCACGAGCTGCGGGACGGAGGGGAACGCGATGGTGCTGCGCGGTCTCGTGGAGCAGAACCCGTCGCGGCGCAAGGTGGTCACGACCGCGGTCGAGCATCCCTCGGTGCTCACGCTCCTGCGCGCGCTCGAGCGGGCCGGGCTCATCGAGCTGGCGATCGTGCCCGTCGATCCCAACGGTGCGATCGACCTCGATCGCATGCGCGACACGATCGACGATCGGACGCTGCTGGTCACGGTGATGCTCGCGCAGAATGAGACGGGCGTCATTCATCCGGTGGCGCAGATCGCGGAGCTCGCGCACGCGCGCGGCGCGCTCGTGCACATCGACGCCGTGCAGGCCGCCGGCAAGATCCCGCTCGACCAGCGCGCCCACGGCGCGGACTTTCTCACCATCTCCGGACACAAGTTCCACGCGCCGAAAGGCATCGGTGCGCTGACGATCCGCCGCGGCCTGAAGCTGCAGCCGCTCTGGTACGGCGGCGGCCAGGAGCTGGGCATGCGCTCGGGGACGGAGCCGGTGCCGTCGATCGCCGGATTCGCCGCCGCGGCGAAGCTCGCGCGCGAGGGCCTTACGTCGTACTCGCGCGTCCGTGCATTACGCGATCGCTTCGAGTCCGCAATCACGGAGCGCATCCCTGAAACGAGCGTGAACGGCGCCACGCAGCCGCGCCTCGGCAACACCGCGAACATCGCCTTCCACGGCGTGGCCGCCGATGAGCTGGTGCGCGCGCTCGACGCGAACGGCATCTGCGTCTCCGCCGGCGCAGCGTGTCATTCCGGAAGCGTCGACCCGAGCGCGACGATGAAGGCGATGGGACTGCCCCTGAACGTGGCCATGGGCGCGGTGCGCTTCTCGCTGTCGCGCTACACGACGGAGAGCGAGGTCGAGCAGGCGATCGACACCGTTACGTCACTCCGTACTGCAAATAAGTGATACCGTGCGCCCCGCATGCAACGGGGCATCGCACTCTTCCTCTCTCTTCTCTTCACCACCCTGGGGGCGCTGGCAGCGGGACGCGAGATCTCGCCCGCGCCGATCGAGCCGACCAGTGCCGTGGCCCTTGACCGGCGCCTGGTCGCCGCCTCGGGCGGGCGTTTCCTCACCGTGTGGCAGGAGGCCGGGCTCGGACCGGTCACGATCCGCGGCGCGCTGAGCGACTCGGAAGGACGTACGATCTCCCCGCGCTCCTTCACGATCCTTTCGGGCGGTCCGTTCATCGTCCGCTCGCTCACCGGCACGGGCGACGCGTTTGTGCTGGTCGTGAACATCGGCGACCAGACCGTCTTTCACGAGCTCGACCTGAACGGACGCGTCACGCGCACGCGGGTGCTGCCGTCGAACATCGGCATCGAGGCGTGGAACGGGAGCCGTCTCCTCGGCGTCGCCTACGTCGACGGCATTTTCTCGGCGGTGCTGCTGGACCGCTTTGGAACGCCGCTCGTTTCAGCGCCGCTCAACGGTGCGGTCAATTCCCTGCACAGCATCGCGCCGGCCGGAGACGGCTTCGTCATCGTCGCCTCCGAGTACGACGTGCAGACGCGCGAGACCTCGCTCGTCGCGTTCCGGATCGGCAACGAGGGCAGCTCGATGCGGCAGTTGCTGGCGGAAGGCGAAGGCAACGCGAGCGGCGTCGTCGCACAGGCCACGGGCAGCGACGTTCTGCTCGCGTGGACGGATCGCTTCCTGCTGCACACCGCGATCTTCACGCGCAACGGCGAGCTCGGACCGACACGCAGGGTGCCCTTCGACGGTGTGTACCTCACGCACATGATGCGGACGCCGGACGGCTACGTGATCGCGCACCACAACGCGGAGACGATCGGCATCCTTGTCCTCGCGCCCGACGGAACGATGCGCACGAACACGACGCGGTTTCTCGAGATCTCACACACCGCGCCAGTCGCGGCATCGAACGGCAGCACGATGCTCGTCGTGTATGCACCCCGAGGGACGCTTCAGGTGGCCGGGCTGCCGGTCGGCGCTGATGGGAACTCGCGTGCGCCGCAGCCGCTGGCGATCTCGCCGGCCGCGCAACTCTGGCCGGTCCTCGCAACCGGACAGGGATCAGTGCTCGCGGCGTGGAGTGAGCGCAGCGGAACGGCGTTCCGCATCGGCCTGCGGCTCCTCGACGCGCAAGGAGTGCCGCTGTCCGAGACGCGCACGATTCCCGGACAGCTCGCCTCGACGCAGGTCGCGTTCAACGGCAGCGAGTACCTCCTCCTGGGCGTGCACGACATGACGGTCTTCGGCATCCGCGTCGCCGCCGACGGCACGATCGCCGCCACGTTTGATATTCGTCCCGGAATGATGTTCGACCCGCGCGCCGGTGTGACCTGGGCGGGCGACCGGTGGATCGTCGTGCTGCCGGGCGCGCAGTTCCTCACCATCACGCCGAACGGAATCGTTTCACCCGTGCGAATGCTGACCCTCAACGCGCCGCGCACGCGCGACGCCAGCGGAGCTCTCGAGCAGGCCGCGCTGTCGTACGACGGAACGACGCTCCTCCTCGCGTGGAACGAGTTTCACGCCGCCGCCTGCTACTGGTTTCCGCCGATCGAGCCGTGCCTGCCGGCGGTCGACCGCACGTTCGTGACGCGGCTCTCGCGCGAGGGCGACGTGCTCGGCGCGCGGCCGCTCGAGGTCGATGCGGCGATCCATGCGCCGAGTCTCGCGACGAGCGGGAGCGAGTTCGTGGTCGCGGGCGTGAACAGCGCCACCGCGCTCGAAGTGCGTGACGGCGCGCTGGGCATCCTCGCCTGGCGTCCCCTCCCTCGGGCGTCCTCGCGCGACGTGCATTGGGACGGCGCGGCCTACGCCGTCGCCGATCGTCTTTTCACCACGCGCTGGTACGTCGGCCTCTCCCACCTCGGCCGCGACCTGCGAGACGTCGCGCCGCGCCGCGGACTCACGACCGCTGCTCCGGGATTCGGAGGCTCGGTGAGCATCGCCGGAGCGGTCATCGCCGTGCAGGAGCTCGACGTCGAGATGGACCCGCGCCTGATCGCGTACCAGACCTCGGAGATGCAGCCGCTGCCCGCCCCGCCGCAGGCACCAGCGAACGTGCGCGTGACGCAAACCGGAAGCGTGTTCGAAGTCACGTGGGACGCCGCGGAGGGAACGGTCGACGTCTACGAGGTCCGCTCCCTCGACGGCGAACTGCTCGCCAGCGTCACCCCCGATCAGCCTCTGCGCGCGACGACGAGGACCCGGCAGGTCCAGGTCATCGCGATCAACGCGGGCGGCGCATCGCAGGCCGCCGCACCCGCAACCGGGCGGCGGAGAACGTCAGCGGCGTGACCAGCACCACGACTCGGGAGGCTGGCCCTCCCCTTCCACCGTCGCGCACAACTTGCCCTCCTTCAGCGCGTACGTGATGCGCTGCGGGTAGTCGTGCTTCGGGTTCGCGAACACGACCCTGTTCTCGCCCGTCTCGACGAGCGGGAACGCCGTCACCGGCCGCCCTCCCGGCTGCGCCAGGAACGCCACGCCCTCGGCCGTCGTCGCGATGCGCATGAACTCGAACGACGTCTTCGCGCCCTTCACGTCGCGATGCATGCCCACCATCACGCCGTTCTTCGGGGCCAGCCAGACCTCTTCCATCTCCACTCCGTCGACCGTCGCGGACCAGTGTCCGGACATCCAGGAGAGATCGCCGAGCGCCACGAGCAGAAGAAGCGTTTTCATAAGACGATCGTGTAGCCGAGGGTTTTGAGGTCGGGCATGCGGTCGAGATAGACGTGGCCGTCGGTGTGGTCGATCTCGTGCTGGAAGATGCGCGCCGTGAAGTCCTCGAGCTCGAGCTCGAGCGGGTCGCCGTCGTGATCGACGCCGCGCACGCGGATGCGCTTGTAACGCGGCGTCTCTCCGCCGAGGAACGGGACGCTGAGGCAGCCCTCCCAGTCGGTGATGCGGTCCGTGCCGATCGGCTCGTACGTCGCGTTGAACATCGCGCCGACGCCGACCTGCTTGACGCCGCGCCGTTTGGCAACGCGCTCCTGCACTTCGAAAACGAAGACTCGCAGCGGGAGATGCACCTGCGGCCCCGCCAGTCCCACGCCTTCGTAGGCGTGCATCGTCTCGACCATGTCCTCGATGAGCTGCTTGTATTTTCCGGCCTTGATGTCGGCGACGTCGACGTCTTTGGCCTTCTCGCGCAGCACGGGATGGCCGAGCCGCGAGACTTTCAGAATTGCCATGCGCGAAGTCTAATCGGTGCGCATGCGAATCGCGATCAGGAGGGCCACGGCCATGATCGCGGCGCCGCCGTAGAACGCGCCGGCCGCGCGCGCCCAGTCATAGAGCACGCCGGAGAGCAGCGGCCCGATGAACCGCGCCAGCGATCCCGCCGAGGTGGCCAGCCCGAGGATGCTGCCGCGCTCGCGCTCCAGCGATGCTTTGGAGACCAGCGCTGTGAGCGCGGGATAGCAGAGTCCCTGGCCGATGGCGATGAAGAACGCCACCGAGTAGAGCAATGGCAGACGCCAGATCGTGGGCACGAGCGCGAAGCCGAGGACGAACGCCGCCGCGCCGATGACGATCACGCGTTTCTCGCCCAGTCGTTTCACGAGCCGTCCGATCAATCCGCCTTGGATGCCCGCGACGATCACGCCCATGAACAGGAACAGGTAAGCCATGTCCATCTGCTTGAAGTCGAAGCGGTCGCGCCCGTGCAGCGTGACGCTGATCTCCATCCCCGACACGGCCAGCAGGGTCAGGAACAAGCTTGCCATCAGCGCGGTGAGCAGCGGGTTGTTCAGGATCTCGCGCCACAGACGCCTGTCGAACTGCGGCGGCACTCCGGAGCGCGGCACGAGTCCGGGCGGCTTCGACTCGGCGAGCACGCTCAGCGCGATCAGGAAGGCGGTGAACGAGAGTCCGCCGGCCACGAGACCGGGCAGCAGGTTGCCGGCCAGGCCATTGCGCGTCCCGACGGATGCGAGGATGCCGCTGAGGGGCGGCCCGAGGATGAAGCCGAGGCCGAACGCGGCGCCGATGAGTCCCATCCCCTTGGCCCGATTCTCGGGCGACGTGGAGTCAGCGATGTACGCTTGGGCCGTCCCGATGTTCGCGCCCCCGATGCCGGCGATCACGCGCGACACGAACAGCACGGTCAGGCTGTGCGAGAACGCGAAGAGCAGATAGCCGGTCGTGCTCGCGATCAGCGACACCAGCAGGACCGGCCGCCGCCCCACCCGATCGGAGAGCCTCCCCCACACCGGCGCGAAGAAGAACTGCATGATCGAGTACACCCCGACCACCGCCCCCACCATGAACCCGCTCGCCCCGTACTCGCGCGCATAGAACGACAGGAACGGGATGACCATCCCGAACCCGATCAGATCGATGAAGACGGTGAGGAAGAGGACGAGGAGGGAGGCGCGGCGCACGTCCGACAGTTTATGCCGCGCGCAGACGCGGCATCTCGGGTGCCGCTGCGACGACCGCGCCCGAAGCCCGCGCAGGTGCACCCGAGATCCCGCGTCTGCGCGCGGGATAAACTGAGGTCACTTCACGACGTGCCACTCCGTCTGCCGCCCGGCCAGATACCGCACGCTCTTCCCATCGAACACCGCGCTCTGCTCCAGCTTGATCTGCACGAGCTGCCCGTCCCACTCCGGCACCGCGACCTTCACGTTGCCTTCGATGGCGTAGGTCGTGTTCGCGCGGAGCTTCCAGTCGCCGTAGATGGGGGACCCGTTCTGGTTGTCCCACCAGCCGATGATCGGGCCGGGCGCGTGGCCGAAGAAGCCGAGGGGGTGCGTGTAGGTCGAGGAGAGGATGTTCTCCTTCGCCGTCGCCGCGCGCGTGGCGGCGAGGATCTCGTTGCCGGTGCGGCCGGTGGCGAACTCGCTCGTCAGCAGGTCCTGCCAGCGGTTCCCGATCCGCAGCGCGTTCTTCAATCCTTCGGGCACGTCCGTCTCGCCGGCGCGGAGGACATAGCCCATTTCCTGCGTGTCCGTGTTGAGGCGGAGGTAGGTGATGCCCACGTCCGTGTGCAGCACATCGCCGCGAAGAATGACGCCTTCCTCGCCGCAGAACGGCGTGTCCGCGGCGCAGGCGAGTCCTTTCCGCTGCGCGTTCACGTCGGGCATGAACCAGATCGGCAGCCTTCGCTCCGCGTAGCGCTCGCGGATGTACCAGGCCACGTCTTCGGTCGTGGTCACGCCGGGCGTGATCACCTTCGACGAGAAGGCCTCGCGGATCACGTCGCGGGCGATGGCCACGATGTGCGGGTAGACCTCGAGCTCCATGGCCGTGCGCTGCTCCAGCCAGCGCATGGCCAGGTTCTCCGCGCTGACGACGCGCTTGCGCAGCGGCTCGTCAAGCACCTGCATCAGCCGCTCGTGCAGACCGTGCGAGAGCCCGTCGCCGAACGCCCAGTCGCGGCTGGTGTTGATGCCGATCTTCTTCGGGTTGCGCTCGCGGATCACTTCGCCGAGGCGCTTCCACTGCGCGTCGAGATCGCCGCCCTCCCAGGCGGCGTCGTAGAAGCCGCGCAGCGGATAGCGGCTGACCGTGAGTCGCTCGACGCCTTTGCCTTCGCCGCGGTCGAAGAACACGAGCATCGTCGTACGCCGCGCCGCGAACGTAGGCTCGGGCACGAGCGTGAGATAGACCGGGTCCTCCGCGTACTCGCGGTTGATCACCAGCCACATGTCGATGCCGGTCTCGCGCATCAGCGCCGGCAGGAGGTTCTCCAGCCGGTCCTTCAGCATCGCGTTGACGGCCTCGGGGCGCGCCCGCTCGCGCAGCACGGCAGGCTGCGCGAGCATCGGAACCGCGACCATCAGCGCCACGAGGAGCCGTTTCACTTCTTCTGTTCCTTCTTCCACGCGGCCAGGACTTCCGCCTCGCGCTCCGGCTTGATGCCCGAGCGGAACTTCGACTTGCGCTCGGCGTCGCGAGACTCGTGAAACGCGAGCGTCGCCGCGGCCGTGTCGGCGAGCGGGCGGAAGGTCAGTCCCGCCGCCAGCGCCTTCGCGATCGAGCGCGTGCCGAAGCCCGCGTACTCACCCGCGGGTGGAATCCAGACCGGCATGTCCCCCCACGGCGCGACCTTCTGCGCCTCGAGGAACTCCGCCGGCACCCAGGTGAACTGCGCGCCGGCCGTGGTCACGGCCTTGATGCCGTACAGCATCTCCGCCATCGTCAGCGGATGGGCGGGGCCGACCGCGTTGAACGTGCCGAGCGCCTTCTGCTCGACCAGGCGGATCGTCCATTCGCCGAGGTCGCGCGCGTCGACGAACTGCACGGGATCGTTCGGATTGCCCGGCGCGAGCACCTCGCCGCCTTTGGCGATGCGCACCGGCCAGTAGGTGAAACGATCGGAGTTGTCGCCGGGACCAACGATGAGGCCGGGACGCACGATGGTCGTCCGCGCGCCGAACGCCTTCTGCGCCTCCCCTTCCGCGAGCGCCTTCAGCCCGCCGTAGGTCTCGCCGGTGATCTGCTCGACGGTCGGATCCGCGAGCTCGGCCAGCGCGCCCGATTCATCCGTATTCGGCTTGCTGTTGTCTTTGTAGACCGACAGCGTGGAGATGAACATGTACTGCCCCGCCGAGTCCTTCAGCAGCGTGGCCGCGTCGCGCACCCAGCGCGGGAGCGTGGACGGGTTGTCGATCACCGCATCCCACTCTTTGCCTTTCAGCGCATCGAGCTTGCCGTTGCGATCGCCTTCCAGCCGCTCGACGCCAGCCGGCACGGAGCCGGGATTCGTCTTGCCGCGATTGAACACGGTGACTTTGTGCCCGCGATCGACGGCATAGCGAACCTGATGCGGTCCGATGAAACCGGTGCCGCCGAGGATGAGGATGCGCAGCGGCTTCGCGGCTTTGGGAGTGGGTGTCTGGCCGAGGGCGAGAGCCCCCGTGGCGGCGGCGGTGACGGCGACGAAGGAGCGACGGGTCATGTCGGACATGGCGCGGGATGATAGCCGCGGGCCGTTTCGCGAGCACCCAGCACCCAGCACTCAGCACCCCGCACCCACCCCGCCCTCCGTCTGCTACAGTCGCGCGCCGCATGCGCCGCCTCGTCCTCTTCGACATCGACGGAACGATTCTGACCGATCGCGGGGCCTCGCGATCGGCGTTCGCGGGCGCGCTGGCGGAGGTCTACGGCTACGCCGGCGACCTCTCGAGGTACGACTTTTCCGGCCGCACCGATCCGCAGATCGCGGACATGGTTCTGCGCGATGCCGGGCACTCCTCCGACGACATCGAGGCGTCATTGCCGCGCCTGTGGGAGGTCTATCTCGCCGCTCTCGCCCGTAACGCCACATCCGAGCGCGTGAAGGTGATGCCCGGCATCCGCGAGCTGCTGGCCGGGCTGGAGTCGCACGACGAGGTCGTGCTGGCGCTGCTCACCGGCAACATCGAGCCTGGCGCGCGCCTCAAACTCGGGGGCGCGGACCTCAATCACTATTTCGCCTTCGGCGCATTCGGGAGCGACTCCGCCGACCGCACCCGGCTCCCGCCCATCGCCGTCCAGCGTGCCTCGCAGCACCTCGGGCGCCAGTTCCGCGGCGCCGACGTGGTCATCATCGGCGACTCGATTTACGACGTCCGCTGCGGCGTTCCCTGGGACGCGACCACGATCGCCGTCGCCACGGGTAAGACCGCCGCCGAGACCCTGCGCGCCGAGAATCCGCGGCACTTCTTCGAGACCGCGGAGGACGTCGATGCGATGATGGCTGCGATTCTCGGCTGACCATGCGCGTCCTCTTTTGCCTCCTGCTCGGCGTTGCGCTGACGTTGCGGGCCGACGAGTCTGCGCGTGTGATCCTCGAGCGCGGCGCGGCGCACGAGAAGGCCGGACGACTGGCCGAAGCATCTCGCGACTACGCAGCCGCGACGCGCGCGGCCGAGGCCAGCGGAAACCGCGACGTGCTCGTCGACGCACTCTCCGCCTCCGGCTACCTGCAGTACTACCTGGGCGAGATGAACGAGGCCCTGGTCAATCTCCAGCGCGCGTACGAGCTCGCCGTCGCCGAGAAGGATGAAAAAGCGCAGCGGACGATCCTCGAGACCATCGCCCACATCTACGCAGACACGAAAGTCGCGCAGTACGACCGCGCCATCGACTACTACCGTCAGCTCCTGCGACAGTTCGAGGCCGCCGGCGATGAAGCCGGCATCGCGGACACGCTTTACAACCTCGCCAGCACGTACGAGCGCAAGGAAGATCTCCCTCACGCGCTGGAGTGGTATCGCCGCGCGCTCGCTGCCGAGGAGAAGCTGAAGCGTCCCGGCGAGGCGGCGTTCGTGAAGCGCTCCATCGGCGCGACGCTGGGCAAGCTCGGACGCTACGACGAGGCCCTGCCGCTGCTCGACGAAGCCCTGCGCGCATTCGCCGCCAGGAGTGAAACGGAGCGGGCCATGATCGTCCGCCAGTCGCGCGGCATCGTGCATCGCCGCGCCGGAAACGTGAACGCCGCGATCGCCGACCTCGAGGCCACGCGGGGCTGGTTCGCGCAGCAGAAGAACACGCGCTACCTCGAGAAGACCGAGGAGGAGCTCGCGCTCGTGTATGCGGCGTCAGGGCGGTGGCGCGATGCGTACGACGCGCGCAGCCGTCACGCCACGCTGCAGCGCGAGCTCGCGGAGAAGCTCCGCGAGGAGCACACCTCGCGTCTGCGCGTGCAGTTCGACGCGGAGCGCAAGGAGCGGGAGAACCGTGCCCTGCTCCGCGAGAACGCCGCGGCCTCGCGCATTCGTACGCTGCAGACGGTCATCCTCGTCCTTGCCGCGGCGATCGTGGCCGTCCTCGCCTACCTGATGTTCCGCCTCGCGCGCGACAAACGCCGCATGCGCGAGATGGCCATGACCGACGAGCTGACCCGCCTCCCGAACCGTCGTCACGTCCTGGCCGCCGCGGAGGAGCAGCTCGCCCATGCGCGCACGTCGAACGGCGAGCTCTCGGTGATCGCGTTCGATCTCGATCACTTCAAGCGCATCAACGACACCTGGGGACACGCGGCCGGCGATCTCGTGCTGCAGCGCGTGGCCCACACCTGCCGCACGGCGCTCCGTCCCGGCGATCAGATCGGCCGGACCGGCGGCGAGGAGTTCATGGTCGTGCTGCCGTCGACGAACGAGCGCGACGCGGTGGCCGTCGCGGAGCGCCTGCGCGCGGCGGTGGAGGCCATCGATTTCGCCGACATCGATCCAGCCCTCCGCGTGACCATCAGCCTCGGCGTCGCCGCGCGGACAGTGGAGGACACGCTGGCGCGTCTCTCCGCGGCCGCCGATGAACTGCTGTACCGCGCGAAAGAGCTGGGGAGAAACCAGGTCATCAGCCGGGCGAGGAGCGGGGACTGGGGAGCCGGGCACCGGCTCGAAAGCCGCGCAGGCTAACGCCCCGACGAGTGTGCCGGAAGGCGAAGCAACCAGCGCTGCCGGCCGTGCCGGCTAGTCCCTTTCCGGAATCCGCACCTTGCCCGCTACCCGCACGTACTCGATCCCGCCGCCGCCGCCCTTGTGGCCGACGGAGAAGTTGCCGCCGATGTCGGCGACGTCGATGCCGCCTGAGCCGTCGTCGTCGATGGTCACGTCGCGCTTCACGTTCTGCACGTGAATCGAGCCCGAGTCGTCGTTGCGGATCCGCAGCGAGCCGGTGACGTTCGAGACGATGATCGCGCCGGAGTCGTCTTCGATCTCCACGTTGCCGGTGACGTTCTTGACGCTCAGCTCTCCCGAGTCGTCCTCGATGGTCACGTTGCCCGTGACGGTGTGAAGGTCGATGGCGCCGGAGTCGTCGTGGATGGTGACGTTCCCGCTGACGTTGCGGATCTCGATCGCGCCCGAGTCGTCGTCGATCGTGAGCGCGCCCGTGTTCGCGACCTTGATCCAGCCGCTGTCGTCATCGATCACGACCGGAATCCCGGCCGGCAGCGTGACGCCGAGGTCGATGCGGGCGCTGAAGAAGCCGAAGATGACCGTGCGGTCGGGGATCTCCGAGGTGATGTGCAGGTCCGAGCCCGAACGGCGGAGAGTGACGTTCATGCGCGGCAGGAAATCCTGCTCGCTGGTGCATGCCGTGCCCGCGACGACGACTTGCGACGCTCCGGCCGTGCCGTCGACGCTCAGGGAGCCCGCGTCGGCGTGAATGACGACGCGCGAGACCCCGCTGGCCGGCGTGGTCGCCCGGCGCGGCGCGGTGTAGCGGCAATCCATGTCGTCGAACAGTCCGTTCCCGGCGAACGCGGGTGCCGCGCTCAACAGGACCGCGGCCGTCGTCATCGCTGCGATTCTCATCGGAATCCCTCCCATGAGACAGGTGTACGAAATCGGACACCCCTGGTTTCACGTACCATGGCCCCGTGTCCGACCCCCGCGCGAGCCTGATTCGGGTGCTGCGCAGCGCGTGTTCCGGCGAGCTCGCCGCCATCCACGCCTACGAAGGCCACGCGAACAGCGTCAGGGATCCCGGCGAGAAGGCTCGCATCCGCACGATCCAGGAAGAGGAGCGGCAGCACCGCGTGCTCGTGCTCGACCTCCTCGCGCGCCTGGAGAGCGGGCCGAGTCGCAAACGCGAGGCCCTCTTCTGGTGCATCGGCAAGACGATCTCGTTCCTCTGCCACATCGGCGGCTGGTTCGTCCCGATGTACGGCGCCGGGCGACTGGAGCGCTCGAACATCGTCGAGTACGAGGACGCCGCGCGCTACGCTGCCGCGTGCGGCCACGCCGAGATGATCGAGTGCCTCCTCGACATGGCCGAGGTCGAATGGGAGCACGAGCGCTACTTTCGCGAGATCATCGCCGGCCACTGGCTGCTGAAGCTCTTCCCGCTCTGGAACGTGCCCCCGCCGAAGGAGACCATCCGCTCAGCGTGGGCGGCGACTCAGTTCGACTCGCCGGCCGGGTCGTGCGCCTGGCGCAGCGCTTCGAGCTGATCGCCGACCGCGCCGAGGACCGGGGGGCGCATTGCATCCTGGACGATGCGGCGTCCGCCGGCGAAGCGGGAGCTGAAGTAGGTCGACGCGAGGCGATCGACCACCACCGCGCGGCGGCTGCTCGCGGCGTGCACGAACTGGCCGTCGCCGATGTAGATCCCGACGTGGGAGATCCCCTTCTTGTAGGTGTTCTTGAAGAAGACCAGGTCGCCGGGCTGGAGGTCCTCGCGCTCGACGAAGAAGCCCTGGGTGAACTGGGACGCCGCGGTGCGGGGAAGATCGACCACCCGGCTGAACGCGCGGCGGACGAGGCCGGCGCAGTCGAAGCCCTTTTTCTCGTCCTGCCCGCCGAAGCGGTACTTCACGCCGATCCACGACAGCGCGCGGTCGACCATGCCTTTCGGCTGCGCATCCACGACCGGAGCCGGGGGCGGCTCTTCCGCGAAAACTGCCGAGGCAAGGAACACCCCGAGGACGACTGCGATGACGGACTTCCTCACTTCGGCGCGGACTCTATCCCGCGACGCCCGCCAGACGCAACCGTGAAACCCGTGACGCGCATCACCAACAGAATGCGAGAATGGGTGTGTGAACCGGGTGACCGTGACCGCCTACCGAGCCCCCGAGGCCGCGCGCACCGCGAAACGCGCGCTGGACTTCGCGGGCATCGACGCCCTCGTCGACGAGCCGGACGAGCATCGCGCCCGCGTGCGCGTCGAGAACGTCGATGCCATCCGGGCGGGCGATGTCCTGACCCGCGACTGCGCGACGCTGCCCGAGATCGAGGAGGCCGACGAAGAGACGCGCGAGACGACGTGCCCGGCGTGCGACTCCCCCGAGATCGTCCCCTCCCATCGCGCGAAGACCTTCCTCCTCGTGGCCACCCTGGCCATCGCGGTCGGCACCGCCGCCGACATCCTGCAGGCGGCGTTCTTCGGGATTCTCGCCGCCGCGGTCTTCCAGCTCGTGCAGGGTCGCTGGCGCTGCACGGCCTGCGGCGAGTCGTTCTAGAGGATGGATCGCGACCTGCGCAAGCGCCTGGAGACGTTCCTCCGCCCGCTCTATCAGGATCTGGACGGGGTCTCGCGGACGGAGGACGTGGAGCGCATCGCCGCCATCGCCCGGCGCCTCTACACGCCTGCCCCCGCCGACGAGCGCCCCTTCGAGCTCCTCCTCCTCTTCCACCGCCTCGGCAAGTGGCTCGACAAGCTGGGCAACATCTCCCGCACGGTCCTCGGCGTCCCCGGCCTCACCGAAGCGGAACTAGGTCGCACCGCGGCATCGATCGCGCGCTTGCAGACGCCGGTCAGCGACGCCGAGCGCGCCGTCGCCGCGGCGGTGCTGATCGACGATGCGGGAGTACGCGGCCTGACGGAGCTCTTCACCCGCGCACGACGCGAGGGCAACTCGCTCATGGACGTGTTGCGGGCGGCGCTGTCGGACGTCGCTGTGCCGGAGTGGCTACCGCCGCGCGCGGAGGTGTGGCTGCATCAGCGGCGGGAGGCGCGGCGTTTGTTCTGCCGCCGCCTGCTGGAAGAGCTCCAGCTCGAGGACCTGAAGTGATGTTGCTGGTTGCTGGTTCCTGGTTGCTCGCGCCGTATGGCTCGTAAGCCAACGCAGCGCGAGCAACACAGCAACTCAGTCACACATCAACATCATCAGTAGCGGTCTTTGACGTCGCGCACGAGCGTGATGCGCTGCGCGAACGGCGTCGAGGAGCTCGCGTTCGTCACCTGGACGTCGATCACGTCGCCCACCTCGAGACCCGAGACCGGGTGGAGGCGTCCCGACACGTCGACGCTGGTGTTGGTGTCGTACGAGACGACGATACGGTTGCCGCTCATCCCGGTGTTGCTGTTGAAGTTCGATCGCCACGTTGCGGAGTCGAGCTCGATGGTGCGGCGCGCGGTGTCGAGGTAGCGCACCGTGCCGCGTACGGTCGACGTCTGCGTCGACGAGCTGGTGCCGCCGAACGTACCGGAATTCACGTTGCGGACGACGTTGATCTCCTGGGCGACGTAGCGGCCGGAGCCGAGGTCGCGAACCTGGAGGTCGATCTCATCGCCACGCTCGAGGTCGGCCACTTTATAGGTCTGGTTGTTGTAGAAGACCGGCGTGTTGGTGTCGTACGTGACGGTCATCAGCGAGCCGTTGCCACGGTCGACTTCGATGGTGCGGCGCGAGGTGTCGATGTAGCGAACCGTTCCGCGGATGTTCGAGCCGTACATCGGCTGGCCGCTGCCCGTACCGGCCGAGACGTTCTGCACGACCGTCATCGATTCGGCGACGAGGTTGTTGCCCGACTCATCGACGCGCACCGACACGACATCGCCGCGCTCCAGGTCCTCGGGACGATAGTTCTGCCCCTGATAGGACACCGGGGTGCGCTCGTCGTAATAGACGCGCACGCTGTCGCTGGAGCCGCTGGAGAGCATCGAACGGTTGTAGCCCGTCACATCGCGGAGATAGACGCTGCGAGACCCCGCATCGACGTAGTCGACCGTACCGCGGATCTCGTAATTCTGGTTGCTGCTCGGACTGCCGCCGCCGAGAATGTCGCCCATCCCACCGGATGAGCAGGCGGCCAGGAACATTAACGCTAAGCTTGCTGCTGTCAGTGATTTAGTTCGGGTCATGGTTTTAAGTCCCCCGCTGTCGTGTAGAGCGAAAACCGTGCCCTGAATGGTCCGATTGTTTGTCGGTTGTCAGTTGTCGGTTATCTGAGGGTCATCGCGGAAACGCCCAGACGCTGCAACCGACATCAATGACGTAAGTGCCTCAGCGCGGTGCCCCCCAGACAACTGACAACCGACAACCCTCGTTCAGCGCGTCCATGAACGGCTTCGCCTTCGCGCGATCGGCAAAGTACGCGGGGGTCTTCGCGAGCGTCAGCTCGAGGACGGCCTTGCGGCGATCCGCCTTCACGCGCTCCGGGTCCGACCACTCCTTGATCTTCGCGCGGTCTTCTTCCGTGAATCGCGACTCCAGGTTGGCGTTGAACTTCAGCACCGACTGGAACGTGGCGGCCGAGAGAGGGAGCGCGAGGAGGAGCACCGACAGGAAAGAGACGACGAGTCGCATCGCCGCGCAGTGTAGCGGACAGGTGCATACTTGTCGTCGCATGCGCACGCCCATCGCCGCCGCCGCGCTTCTCACCGTCGCTGTGTCGATTCTCGCGGAGGTGCCGACCGGGCCAACCGTCACGGTCGCGCCGCCCAGCGGCGACGTCACCATCCCCCTGCAGACTTACGAGGGTTTGCGCCTCACCAACGACCGCCCCTCCGCCACCGTCGTCGACACCATCCTCCTCGGCGGCGGCTTCCGCGACCGCAATCTCACCATCACCTTCACCGGCCGCTCCACGGGCACGCGACCGCTGGCCCGCGCGCTCGAGCAGACCAGCGACGCCACCATCTCCTCGTGCAGCGGCAACGCGATGATCGTGCGCAGCGGCAAGGGCGCGTTCGACGTCGTCCCGCTCGCCGACGCCTTCGAGACCCGCTGCGAGCTGCGCATCAGCGGCAGCGACCGGCTGAAGACACACGTCACCGCCGCCGTGCTGGCCGTGCGCTCCAACGTCGGAGACGCGGAGCTGATCAGCGGCGATGAGGACGACAGCGGCGCGCGCGACTACACGCTGGTGCGACACGTGACGGGCCCCGGCGAAGTCCTCGCCGCGACGGCCACGGGCCGCTACCTGATCACGCTCCTCCCCGACGCCACGCGCTTCCGCTACGCGATCGACGTCCACAACCCGAACCGCACCACGTCGTCGCTCGACGTCGTCCTGCAGTCGCAGGAGCACCTGCAGCAGATCGACTCCGCCGCGCCGTACGAAGTGAACGGCAACCGCCACATCTTCGCCATCCCACCCGGCGACTCGACGATCATCCTGACGGGCGAGCTGCGGGGCACGAACTTCGTCGCGCCGGTGCGCGCGAGCCTGCAGTACCTGGTGATCGAGTCCCATCCGCTGCTCCGCCCCAACGTGCAGACGCCCGCCAAACGCATCTCCCTCGGCGAGACCGGCGTCACGCCGACGTATCGCGGCGCGGTGGCGTTCGAGATCGGCACGGAGCGCATCGGCTGGCAGACCACCCGCCTGCAGGCGCTCCACTCGACCGGCTTCGCCGTGAGCCACGCCGGCCACCGCGTCTTCGTTCCCCTCGACGGTCCGGTCCTCGGCGAGACCACCTTCGCCGTGCGCAACGAGGGCGCGCCCGAGCTCGTGCTGCCGCCGCGGCCGGAGCCCACCTACGTCAGCCTCGCCGACGAGGCCGTGCTGATGACCAAGAACGCGACGGGACAACTGACCGTGCCGCTCTCACAGGGCGAGCAGAACGTCCTCATCCAGCACCGGCAACCGCTCACGCGCGGCCTCGGCTTCGCCGCCGGCACCATCGCCGTCCCCCAGCTCACCGTCCCCGCGACGAACACGCATCTGAGCCTCGCCTATCCCGCGCAGTGGATCCCGCTCTACGCGAGCTTCGGATCAGCGGCCGAGGTCTGGACACCGGCGGTCGGGCAGATCCTGCTGTTCCTGATCCTGGCGATCTGGATCGAGCGCCTGCTCGCCTGGACCGGCGTGGCTCTGCGCACGCGCCTCGTCATCGCACTCCTGGCCTCCTTCGCCGCGACGATCGTCATGTCGTTCCTCGTTCTGGTAGTCGTCGCATTCGGCGCGCTCACCATCGCCTGGATCGCGTCACAGCCGCTGCGGAAACGCCTCGCCTACGCGTTCGCGTTCGTGCTGTTCGGAATCGCGGCGCTGATCTTCGTGGTGTTGACGCGCACAACGAGCCGCGGCTACGGATACAGCGACATGAATCGGAGCGCCGAAACCGTCGTCACCGACACCGCCGCGGCAGGAGCACCCGAACGCAAAGTGCAGGGCATGGGTGACGCAACCTCACCCGCCTACCAGGGCCTGCCCGCGAAATTCACCCTCCCTGCGGGCGAGCGCAGCACCAACTTCTCCCAGGAGCTCCTGCGCATCGATCGCCCCCAACGCGCACGCATCTTCACCGTCTCCGCCGCAGTGGTGCAGTGGCTCGGCGTGCTGATCGCGGTCGCCGCGATGGCGCTGCTCTGGCTCGAGCGCAAACGCATCGCCGCAAAGTTCACGATCGCGGCGCCCGCGCCCTGAGCGGCGCGTTTTCGCTACCGCTCGGGGGGACGACCGGGAGCGCCTCCGGCGGGCCGCCACGGGCGGCAGCGCTTGTTGCCTCAGGCCATACGCACGCCTTCGCGGGAATCGCGCCTGTCGTGAGTGCATGTGCAACGTAAGCGCTGCCGGCCGTGCCGGCCCGCCGGAGGCGCCCCACGTCGTGCTCCTGAGCGGAAGCGAAAAGCGCGCTAAGTGCGCAGGACGCCCGCGCGCTCGTAGACCTTGGCTTCGATGAACGTGTCGACCAAGTGCGGGTCGAGCAGGCCTTCGCTCATCTCCATGCGCAGGATGTCCAGGGCGCGTTCCGTCGGCACGGCGCGTTTGTACGGGCGATCGCTCGCCGTCAGCGCGTCGTAGATGTCCGAGACCGTCATCATCCGCGACTGGATGGGGATGTCCTGCGCCGTGAGCTTGCGCGGGTAGCCGCGGCCGTTCAGCTTCTCGTGATGGGCGTAGGCGATCTCGGCGACCGAGGAGAGATCGCGGGTCCAGGGGATCTTGAGGAGGAAATTGAACGTGTGCGTGACGTGGCTCTCGATCTCCACGCGCTCCACCGAGTCCAGGTTGCCCTTGCGGATCGAGAGAATGCGCGCCTCTTCCGGATCGACGAGCAGACGCTTCTCGTTGCGGATGTCGTTGTAAGTCCGCGCCGCCAGGGCCTGCAGGAAGTGGAAGTCTCCCTCGGGGAGGACGGTCGGCTCGTTCGACTGCGCGATGAACGCGAAGTCCTTCTGCAGCTTCAGAATCGTGTCCGCGGCCTCGGCGTCGGCGTGGGCCGCGAACTCGTCGTAGCCGTCGCGCCCGTGCTCGAGCAGATAGTCGATCTTCCGGCGGCTGGCGTCGTTCTCCACCGACTTCATCACGAACTCGAAGCGCCCGCGGATGTTGTCGAGGTGCAGCGGATAGAGCTTCTTCTCCTTGATCAGGACCTGCTCGCGCACGCCGACTTTGCCGAAGTCGTGCAGCAGCGAGGCGTAGCGCACCTCGCGGATCTGATCCGTGGTGAAGTGCACGTCCGCGTACTCGCCGCGGTCGATGCGATCGACGACCTTGGCCAGCTCCACGGTGAGATCGGCGACGCGGAACGAGTGACCGGACGTCGTCGGGTCCCGCTGCTCGATCGCCGTGACCGCGGCCGTGACGAAGCCCTCGAACAGACGCTCGATCGACTCGTACAGCAGGTTGTTCTCGACGGCGACCGCGGCCTGGCTGGCCAGCGCACGCATGATGTCGGCCGTATCCTGATCGAAGGCGATGACCGCGTCGGGGACATTCGTAGCGGTCAGGCGCACCGTGGCGCCGGCGCGGCGCCGGTTGATGAGCTGCAGCACGCCGATCACTTCCCCGGCGTGGTTCGTCATCGGGAACACCAGCAGCGACTTCGTGAGATAGCCGTTCTTCTCGTCGAAGGAGCGGTTGATCTCGTACTCCGCGCCGACGGGCAGGTTGTACGCGTCGTCGATGACCAGCGTCTCGCCGGTCATGGCCACGTAGCCCGCGAGGCTCTTGCGGGTGATGGGGAGGATCTTTTCCTCGAACGCCTCGACGTCGATCGAGTCGTTCTGGGCGAGCTTCCAGCGCAGGACTTTGTTTCCGCGATCTTCGTCGAGCAGGTAGAGCGATCCGGCGTCCGCGCGGGAGAGCTCGCGAGCCTTGCTGAGGATCATCGTCAGCAGGACGGAGTGATCGCGCACGGTGGAAAGTGCGCGGCCGACTTCGGCCACTTCCTGCAGCTCCCGCGTGCGCTCGCTCAACTGCTTCTCGAGCTGATCGGCGCGGTTCTTCTGGTAAAGAAACTGGAACGCCCGCTTGATCGCGCTCAGCAGCGCGGGCGTGGACGGATCCTGCGGGAGGTGCAGGTAGACGCTGTCGCCGGCGAGCCACTGCGGCAGCTCATCGTCGAGTCCGACGCCGACCACCGCGGTACGCTGATCGAGATGCAGCGCGGCGCGGCGTCCGTTGAGAATGCCGCGGTCGACGAGCACGACCCGGAGTCCGCTGCCATCGGCCGTCAGCAGCTCATCGAGGCTCTCCAGACGACTCGGCGAGATCGACTCGGCAGTCAGTCCCTCGGCGTAGCGGCCGATGGGAAAAGACTCCGAGTGAAGCAGCGTGAGCATCTGCATTTGTCGATGAGAATCGTGCCGTGCAACGGGCGTGCGAGTGCACTTCTTCCACTCTTATTCGCAGCCCCGTTACCGGCGTCTTCATTATCGCACCATACAATTCGCGCCATGCTGAAGCGTGCACTGCTGCTGTTCGCGATCGCCCTCCCGCTCCTCGCCCAGGACAAGACTCAGCCGTATGCGCCCGACCGCCGCGCCGGCGAAGGCGAAGGACCGTTCAAGCGGCTCATCATCCGCGGCGCGACGGTCATCGACGGCACGGGCGCGCCTCCCGTCGGACCGATGGACATCGTCATCGAGGGCAACCGCATCGTCGAAGTGCGCGGCGTCGGCTATCCGAAAGTCGCCATCGACTCGGAGCGCCGGCCTGCCCTGAGCACAGCCGAAGGGCCCAAGGACGCGACCAAAGAGATCGACGGCTCGAAGATGTACGTGCTGCCGGGCTTCGTCGACATGCACGGCCATCCCGGCGGCGTCGAGCAGGGCACGACCGCGGAGTACGTCTTCAAACTCTGGCTGGCGCACGGAATCACCACGGTGCGCGATCCCGGCGCAGGCAACGGGTTGGAGTGGACGATCCACGAGCGCGATCGCAGCGCGAAGAACGAGATCGTCGCGCCGCGCATCGTCCCGTACGTCTTCACCGGCCGCTCGATGTGGAACGGCGGCCCGATCGACTCGCCCGAGCAGGCCCGCAAGTTCGTGCAGTGGGCCGCGAAAGGCGGCGGCGCAGGACTGAAGATCATCGGCGGCGGCGGCGATCCGGTGTACGACCCGGACGTCCTGGCGGCGCTCATCGACGAAGCGAAGAAACTGAAGCTCGGCACGACGACGCACTTGTCGCAGATGGGCGTCGCCCGCATGAACATCCTCCAGGCCTCGCGCCTCGGTCTCGACTGCATGGAGCACTGGTACGGCCTCCCCGAGTCGCTCTTCGCCGACCGCTCCGTGCAGGACTACCCGCCCCACTACAACTACGCCGACGAGCAGCATCGCTTCGGCGAGGCCGGAAGGCTTTGGCGCCAGGCCGCGCCTCCGGGCAGCGCGAAGTGGAACGCGGTCATGGACGAGCTGCTTCAGCGCGGCTTCACCATCGATCCCACACTCACCATCTATGAGGCCAGCCGCGATCTCATGCGCGCGATGCGCGCGGAGTGGCACGACCGCTACACGCTGCCGTCGCTCTGGAAGTGGTACGAGCCCAGTCGCAAGGCCCACGGCTCGTACTGGTTCGACTGGACCACCCGCGACGAGATCGAGTGGAAGAACAACTACCGGCTCTGGATGGCCTTCCTCAATGAGTACAAGAACCGCGGCGGCCGCGTCACCACGGGCTCGGACTCCGGATACATCTATAAGCTCTACGGCTTCGACTACATCCGCGAGCTGGAGCTGCTGCAGGAGGCGGGCTTCCATCCGCTGGAAGTGATCCGCGCCGCGACGTTCCACGGCGCCGAGGCCCTGGCGGCGCCGACGGGGAAGAAGCCGCAGTACGGCCTCGTGCGCGCGGGCATGCTCGCCGACCTCGTGCTCGTCGACGAGAACCCGCTCGCGAATCTGAAAGTGCTCTACGGCACCGGCGCCGTCCGCGTGAACGACGAGACGGGCAAAGTGGAACGAGCGGGGGGCGTGAAGTACGTGATCAAGGACGGCATCGTGTACGACGCTCGCCAATTGCTCGCGGACGTGGAGAAAATCGTGGCGGGCGCCAGGTAGCGTTTTCTTCAGCCCCGAGCGAAGTCGAGGGGCCAGCTCAGTCGCGGAGAACATGCAACGCGCACCGAATTTGGCTCCTCGACTTCGCTCGGAGCTGAAGAAAACGAGTGCGTCATAACCGCGCCCTGCAGCGCTCGATCAGCGTCGACAGCCCCCGCCCGCCGCCGATCGCGTCGCGCGCTTTCAGCAGCTCGGTGAGCATGTCCGGTGACGTGATCTCGTCCGCCGCTTCCTCGATCTCGCCGTCGGCCGATTCGACCGCGACGGCGATGTACGGGATGGCGCGGGCGTCGCGGCGGCGGGCCAGGCCGAGGGCGGCTTCGTGGGCGACGCACTTGTCGTCGTCGCGGAGGCGCTCCGCCAGCGCGGCCCGGATGCGCGGCGTGTCGTGGTCGGAGAGGCTGCCCACCGCGAACGTCGCGCGGTCGCGCACCGACGTGTCGTCGTCCTTCATCAGCGCGAGCAGGACCCGCTCCGCGCGCTCGTCGCCGATCAGGTCCTCGAGCGCGGTGGCCACCGCCCAGCGCACGTTCGCGCCATCGTGTGCGGCAGCGCGGCCCAGCGCGTCGATCGTGCGCGCGTCCTGTCGTTGCCCGAGCGCGTGCACGACCGCCTCGACGACGGATGTATCGGCATCATCGAGCATCGCCAGCAGCGTCGTCATCGCCTCGTCGGAAAAGGCGTTGAGCTGCCCCAGGATGTCGGCGCCGGCGACCCGCTCGGAGGCCTGCTCGCTGCGGCAGAGATGCACGGCCCGCTCGAACACTTCCCGCGTGCCGATCGCGTGCAGTTGCTGGATGGCACTCCACCGTGAGTCGTCATCCGGCTCTCGAACGACGACCTCGAACAGTTCGTCGACGGAATGCACGCTCCGATGCTACCTTACGTTTTGGTCATGAGATCAAGTCTGATGGTGTTGTCCCTCCTCCTACTCACCGCTTGTGGTGAGCTGAAGACTCCAACCAGCGGAAACGGTCCTGGCGATCCGATCGACCAGAGCGCGACCTTCACCCGCGTGCAGAGCGAGATCTTCACTCCCACCTGTGCCACGATCGGCTGTCACGATCCCCTCGGACAGCAATCGCAGATGGTTCTCTCCGCCGGACGCGCGTACGCGGCGATCGTGAACCAGTCCAGCGTCGAGATGCCGTCCGTGGCCCGCATCCGCCCGAACGATCCCGACAACTCGTACCTCTACCGCAAGATCATCGGCGTCAACATCACCGGTGACCGGATGCCGCTCAATCTGGGGCCGCTGTCCGATGGCCAGATCAAGCTGGTGCGCGATTGGATCCGCCGAGGAGCGCCGAATGACTAGTTATCGGTTGCTGGTTGTCAGTTGTCTGTGCCTCGTGGCACTTGCCGGACTCGCGCAGGACGATCCGATGTCCGGCGCGGCGCCGCTGCGTCCCCTGCCGATGGGCGACATGCTGCTCTCGCTACCGAGCAACCAGATCGCGCCGCACGGGCAGTGGGAGATGAAGTTCACCCACCGCTTCAACCAGTCGCTCGATCAGGGCAGCTTCAGCGATCAGGTCCACTCGCTGTTCGGCCTCGACACGAACGCGGACGTGGTGTTCGGCTTCGCCTACGCGGTGCGCCCGAACCTCCAGCTCTCGCTTGCGCGCAGCAACACGAACGACACGATCGAGGCGGCGGCGAAGTACGTCGTGTTCCGGCAGGCCGACGGCCGACCGTTCACCATGACCCTCCGCGGCGGCACCGACCTGCGCACGGAGAAGGACCTCGGCGATCGCACGTCCGTGTTCGCACAGGCCATCGTGTCGCGGCAGTTCGGACGCAAGGCGGAGATCTTCCTCCTCCCGACGTTCGCGACCCACGCCGGCCGCGCCGTCAGCGGCGACGGATCGGCTGCGCTCTTCGAGCACGCCTTCAACATGCCCGTGGCCTTCGCGTGGATGCTCCGTCCCGGCTTCGCGGCCGTGGCCGAGCTCACCCCGCCCAACCAGGACCTCCCCGACAGCATGGAAGCCGACTTCGGCTGGGCGGTCGGCGTGAAACGGAACATCGGCGGCCACTGGTTCGAGATCCTGATCACGAACACACAGTCGACTCTGGTCGACCAGTACGTGACGACGACGTTCCAGGGCACCCCGCTGGACACCGGCAACATGCACCTCGGGTTCAACATCGAGCGCCGGTTCGGAAAGAGGAAGCAGTAAGGCTGTTGCTGGTTGCTGGTTGCTCGTTCAGGGCCATGCCCCGCAAGCAACCAGCAACACAGCAACCAGCAACCCACAAATGGCAGCCCGGTTGCAGTCCCGGAGGACATGCGCTGCCCCGAGTGCAAGGCGTTGAACGAAGCAGGCACAGCGGCCTGTTTGAACTGCGGTCTGCTCCTCCTGAACGTTGCCCCGGCTGAGCCGCTGAAACGACGGGCCGAGGACTACGCCGGTCAGCGCCGGCGCGCGGCCGATCTGGAAGCCACGCCGTGCCGCTTCTGCGGCGGCTCCATCAAGCCCGACGCCATCCGCTGCAAGCACTGCTCGGAGATCCTCGACGAGGACTTTTACCGCGCCCGTGCGCAGCGCCTTCGCTCCCGCGTCAACTACGCGAGCTGGGTCGCGTACCTGTTCGGCCTCGGCGCGCTGCTCGTGTTCCGTCCGGTCGGCATCGTCTCCATCGCCGCAGGCCTGCTCCTTTCGATCGCCTATTACGCGATCCCGGTCGAACCGCCCTCCAAGAACACCTCCCTGGCAACGCTGCTCAAGCGCCAGCTCCGCTTCGAGCGCGTGGCCATCCCGTTGCCCGCGTTCCGGCACCGGCGATTGATCTTCGTCGGCACGCCGCTCGTGGCCGCGCTGATCGGCTACTCCGCGAACGTGCTGCTGTTGCAGCAGCCCGTCAACGACATCGTCCGCGAGAACTCGGCGCTGCGAGGGATGAAAGTCTCCGCCCACTACCAGTACTGGGTCGTGCCCGGCGTCGTGGTTTACGACCTCGAAGAGCTGAGCCTCCGCCAGACGCCCATCGACGTGCACACGGCCTTCCTCGAGTTCGCGAAGAAGCTGAAGTCGAAGCGCTACTCGCGCGTCGACCTCTCCTACCGCGGCACGACCAAGTTCTCCATCGACGGCGCCTCCTTCACCCGCCTCGGCGAGGAGTACTCGAAGCGCAACTTCGACTACGTGCTCTACTCGTTCCCCCGCCTCTTCCGCCCGGCGGACGGCACGCAGACCCTCCCCGGCGCAACCGAACGCGACGCCCTGCTCGAGTTCCACCGCCGCTGGTACGGCCAGGATCAGCTCACGAGCACGGTGAAGAACGCGTTCGTGAAGTGACACGCCGTGACACGCCGAAGGCGTGTCATCCCAATCCTTAACTTAAGCGACGCCTACGTCGCGTGTCATCCCGAGCGGAGCGAAGCGGAGTCGAGG
>DATLOL010000037.1:0-3614 GCA_035536275.1 Thermoanaerobaculia bacterium | reverse complement strand
CTCGAACAGCACATCGAGGTCGTCGCGCGGATCGAGGCCGAGCACGAGCAGCGGCTGGTGCCGATCTTTCGCTTGTAAGTCCAGCCCGACCGCCTACGCGCCACGGCGTGATCTGAGAGTGCGCTGCGAACGCTATGCCGTGCAGCAGTTCTCAAAACACCCACTCTGAGAGGCACATCCCGTGACCGACTCTGCATTGCGTGAGCTCGCGGACGACCCGTCTGCGCGCGAGCGCTTCTTCAAGATGATGGGCGGCAAGCCCGTCCCGGCGCCGAAGACGAAGTTCGAGCCGACGCTCGAGAAGGGCCTGAAGGCCGTGCTCGAGACCGCAGCGACCGTCGAGAACCTCGGCGCCGCCGCGTACCTCGGACAGGCCGGCAACATCAAGAGCAAGGAAGTCCTTGCTGCGGCCCTGGCGATCCACTCCGTCGAGGCGCGTCACGCTGCGGCGCTGAACATCCTCGTCGGCCGTGGCTTCGGCGACGGCAAGGGCGGACTCGAGGGCGCGCTGCCCGACGGCGCCTTCGGCAAGCCGATGGACGACACCGCGGTCCTCGCGGCCGTCAAGCCGTTCCTGGCATAACAACCACCAAGATCACGAAAGAGAGTTGCATATGGCTACATCGCGACTGGTGGCTCCCGAGCTTGCCAGCATCAAGGTTCACGGAATGACGCGTGAGGCGTTCCTCATGCGTTCGACACTCGCAGCAGGCGCCGCCTACGGTGCGCTGTCCGCGACCGGGCTGATCTCCGCGGCGCTGGCGGACTCCGCCGGCGGCGACGTCGACATCCTCAACTACGCACTCACCCTCGAGTTCCTCGAGACCGAGTTCTACGTGCAGGCCGCAAAGCAGGTGAAGGGACTGTCGAAGTACGAGATGGACCTCACCAAGGAGCTGCGCGACAACGAGGCCGCGCATGTCGATGCGCTCACCGCGACGATCAAGGACCTCGGCGGCAAGCCCGTGGCCAAGCCGACGTTCGCATTCGGCGGCGCGTTTGCCAGCCGTACCGCGTACCTGAAGACGGCGAACGTGCTCGAGGACACCGGCGTCAGCGCCTACAACGGCGCCGCCCCGGCGATCAAGTCGGTCGACGTCCTCGCCGCAGCCGGCGGGATCGTCCAGGTCGAGGCTCGTCACGCGGCCATGATTCGCCTGGTGCGCAACAAGCCGCCGGCGCCGCTGGCGTTCGACAAGGCCAGCGAGATGGAAGAGATCCTCGCGGCCGTCAAGCCGTTCATCAAGGCCTGACACACGCCGAGGCTCGCCGCACGCGAGCTGCAGCGTCCGACTACCGAGGGCCCGGCGCAAGCCGGGCCCTCGTCAGTTCAGCAGACCGCACTCGGCGCTGCAGCGTTCGAGCTCCTGGCACAGGCGCCCGACGAGCTCGTGGCCGGGAATGACCTGCTCCAGCATCGCGAGGCTTGCCCGTGAATGCTCCAGCCACATCGCAGAGTGACGCTCGAGGTAGCGCCGGGTGCGGCTGTCACCCGGCAGATCTTCAAGGCGCGCGCGGTCGCGTTGCACGCGCGCGGGCAACTCGCGCAACGTCGAGATCTCGGCCGCGGCGTATAGCAATGCGACGTCGCCGCCGGCGCAGCGCACCTGGTCGCGCAGAAGTTGCTTGCGCCGGCGGTAGCTCTCCACGCACGAATCGTCGGTGACCGCGTCCACGAGCGTCGCGACGTCAGGGCCGAAGCGCGCCGACAGCTCCGGAACGTCGACGTCGCCGTTCTCCAGCACATCGTGCAACAGACCGGCGGCGATGACGGTCTCCGCGCAGCCCGCGTCGCGCAGCAGGCGTGCGACTTCGATCGGGTGGCTGACGAACGGGGTGCCGTCGCTCTCGCGACGCTGCCCGTGGTGGCACTTCACGGCAAACGCGAGGGCGCGTGGCGCGAGTTGCTCGGTCGTTTGAAGCACTGCTCTCCCTTCGCGCCCGACGCTCGGTCCAGCCCTCTGTCCCGTGCACGGTCGCCGTGGCCCGATTTCGACGAACATCCCCGCCATCTGAAGACATGCGTCGCGGTGCCAACTTCTATAGCACCACCAGCGCTTAATCCAGTCCGAACAGTCCGTCTACCAGTGCACGCCCTTCATGATGTTCGCCATCGCGATCTGCTCCATGTTCGCGCGCTCGGACCCGGCCGGCGCCTTCTCGCCCTTCGAGGCCGCCGAGTCGGGGAAGACCTTGTAGGCCATGTGCAGGATCTGGTCCATGATCTTCGGTGCGACGGCGTGCAGGACCTCGCCCGCGGTCCCGAGGCGCGTGTTGATCTGCGTCGGCCGCGCGCGCATCGCCTCGCAGATGAGTTCGGCGGCCTCGTCGGGGCTGATCGTTGGGAAGTGGTCGTAGAGCTTCGTCGGCGCGATCATCGGCGTTCGGACGAGCGGCATGTGGATCGTCGTGAACGAGATCCCGTCGCCGACGACCTCGGAGGAGACGACGCGTGTCCACGAGTCCAGCGCCGACTTCGACGCGACGTAGGCGCTGAAGCGCGGCGGGTTGGTCTGCACGCCGATCGAGGAGACGTTGACGATGTGGCCGAACTTGCGCTCGCGCATGTGCGGCAGTAGCGCCATGATCATCTTGATCGCGCCGAAGTAGTTCAGCTGGACGGTGCGCTCGAAGTCGTGGAAGCGATTTTCGGAGAGCTTGATCGAGCGGCGGATGGAGCGGCCGGCGTTGTTGACGAGGAAGTCGACGGCCGGATGCTCCGCCAGGATCCGCGCCACGACCTCGTCGATCGCATCCATGTCCGACAGGTCGGCGCTGTAGACGTGCGCGGCGCCGCCCGCGCCCTCGATCTCGTCGCGCAGCGCCTCGAGCTTCTCCAGCCCGCGTGCGACGAGCAGCGGGATGCCCCCGGCGGCGGCGACCTTCAGCGCGGTCGCGCGGCCGATGCCGCTCGATGCGCCTGTGATGATCGCGGTGCGCCCCCTGATGATGTTCTCGAACGAGCGGTCCTTGAAGAGGTCGGGGTCGAGGTTTCGCTCCCAGTAATCCCACAGCTTGCCGGCATACGTCCCGAGCTCGGGGACCTCGATGCCCGAGCCGGCGAGCGCACGCTCGGTGTCGCGGGTGTCGAACTGCGGCTTGAGCGCCATGTGATCGACGACTTCCTCGGGGATCCCGAGATCGGCCAGCACCGTGCGGCGGATGTCGCGCACCTGCGGCAGCTTCATGAGCATCGAGACCGTGCCCTTGGGCAGCGCGTCGGTCAGGCGCTTGTCGACGCGGATCGCGAGCTTCGGCGCGTGCGCGGCGCCGGCGAACGCGTTGAGCGACTCGCCGACGCGCATCGCCTTGGGGTTGGTGAGGTGGAAGGCCTGGAAGTTCATTCCCGGCTGATGGGCGATGTGGTCCATCGCGTTCGCGACGAAGTCGACCGGCACGATGTTCGTGTAGCCGAGCTCGGGGCCGATCAGCGGAAACCACTCCGGCAGGGCGAAACGGGCCTTCTGGATCGCCTTGAAGAAGTAGTAGGGGCCGTCGATCTTGTCCATCTCGCCGGTCCGCGAGTGGCCCACGACGATCGCCGGCCGATACACGCGCCACGGCACCTTGGCCTGCTCGCGCACGAGCTTCTCCGATTCGAACTTCGTGCGGTG
>DATLOL010000036.1:0-7037 GCA_035536275.1 Thermoanaerobaculia bacterium | reverse complement strand
GGCGGGCTGAAGCCCGCCGCTCCACTGCATTCTTCGCGCATTTCGCTGCAATCCCCGCGACGGGCTCGCTGGCCGAGACCATCCTGCGAGCATGCGAAAACTCCTGCTGCTGCTCCTTCTCGCGACCTCCGCCCTGGCCTCGCCGCGCGCCTCGCTCCTCGTCGACGCCGACTGGCTCAAGGCCCACCTCAACGACCCGAACCTGGTCCTGCTCCACGTCGGCGACAAGGACGCCTACGCGAAGGAGCACATCCCCGGCGCGCGACTCGTCGCGCAGGCCGACGTCTCCGTCTCCGACCACACCGACAAGGGACTGATGCTGGAGCTGCCGCCGGCGGACGATCTCCGCACGCGCCTCGAGAAGCTCGGCATCTCCGACGACTCGCGCGTCGTCGTCTACTACGGGAAAGACTGGGTCAGCCCGTCCACGCGCATCATCCTCACCCTCGATCACGCCGGCCTCGGCGCGCGCACCTCGCTCCTCGACGGCGGCATGCCCGAGTGGGTCCGCCGCGGAGGCACGGTCACCGATGCCGGGACGTCTGCGCGCACCGGCAAGCTCGCCGCCCTGAAAACGAAACCGGTCGTCGCCGACGCGGCGTTCGTGCGAACACATCTCGCGAAGCCGGGCTTCAAAGTGGTCGACGGGCGCGCGCCCGTCTTCTACGACGGCGTCGAGACCGGCGGCATGCACAACAAGGATCGCACCGGCCACATCGCCGGCGCCGGCAGCGTGCCGTTCACGTCGGTCGTCGACGACGACAACCGCCTGCGCTCCGCCGCGGAGCTCGAGGCGCTCTTCGCCAAAGCGGGCGTGAAGAAGGGCGACACGATCATCGGCTACTGCCACATCGGGCAGCAGGCCACGGCGACGCTGTTCGCCGCGCGCACGCTGGGCCACAAGGTCCTGCTCTACGACGGATCGTTCCAGGACTGGTCGCGCCAGGCGGATGCTCCGGTCGACAACCCGGCGGCCTCGAAATGAAGCGTTACGCCGATCCGTACCTCGCCGGCTTCGCCCTGGGACTGGTGCTGCTCGCGTCGTTCGCATGGAACGGCCGCGGCGTCGGCGTCTCCGGTGCGTTCCGCCGCGCGACGTCGGGCGAGGCGTTCTTCGATCCCACCGTGGCCGGCATCCTGGTCGGAGGCTTTCTCTCCGCATTGCTCGCCGGACGCCTGCGCGCGACGGTCGAGCGAGGGCCGAACATCACGTCACGCACGCGACTGGGCGCGGCCCTCGCCGGCGGCGCGGTCATGGCGGTCGGAGCGTATCTGGCGCGCGGCTGCACCAGCGGTCTGGCGTTGACGGGCGGATCGCTGCTCAGCGCCGGGAGCTGGATCTTCATGCTGGCCGCGTTCGCCGCCGCCTACGCCGTCGCGCCGATGGTGCGGAGAGCATGGCGATGATCGGCGCGCTGGTCATCGGCATCGCCTTCGGCTTCGCCCTCGAGCGCGCGGGGCTCGGCAACGCGCCGAAGCTCGCCGGACAGTTCTACGGAACCGACTTCACGGTCTTCAAGGTGATGTTCAGCGCGATCGTGACGGCGATGCTCGGCGCGTTCTGGCTCTCTCGCCTCGGCTTCCTCGATCTCGGCCGCGTTACCGTGCCCGAGACCTGGCTCGTGCCCCAGCTCGCGGGCGGACTCCTCTTCGGAATCGGCTTCGTCGTGGCGGGACTCTGTCCCGGCACGGCCTGCGTCGCCGCATCTACGGGTCGCGGCGACGGGCTGGCGGTCATCCTCGGTCTCTTCGCGGGCATGCTCGCGAGCGGTCTGGTGATCCCGGCGGACGTCGCCGACATGACGGCGCGAGGCACACTCACGCTGCCCGAGCAATTCGGACTGTCGTACGGCGTCATCGCGGCGATCGTCGTCGCCATCGCACTCGCCGGCTTCCGCGCCGTCGAGTGGATCGAGAGGCGCGCGTGATGCGGCGCGCGCTTCTCGTCGCCGCGGTCGTTGCCGGTGCACTCGCGGCGATCGCGCGATCTCCGCACCGCACGCCGCAGCTCGACGTCACGCGCCTCGCGACGCTCATCGAGACGGAGAAGGATCACGTCACGGCCGTGGAGCTCGCGCACTGGATCCGCGACCGCAAGCCCGGCCTGCGGGTGATCGACCTCCGCACGCCGAAGGAGTACGCCGGGACTCGCGTCCCGTCCTCGGTCAACCTCTCGCTGCGCGAGCTGGCCACGCGCGAGCTCACGCGCAGCGACACGATCGTCCTGATCTCGGAGCGCGGCGGCCACGCGGCGCAGGGCTGGGTACTGCTGCAGGCGCGCGGCTACCGGAACGTGTTCTTCCTGCGCGGAGGGATGGAGGAGTGGGTCGACGACGTGCTGCGCTCGCCGCGGCAGAAAGAGCTGAGCCGCTACTTCGGCGGCGTGCGGAGCGGCGACGGATGCTGAACGCCGCCCATTCGCCATCCTTCTTCGAGGAGCTCCGCTGGCGCGAGTTCAGCCGCCTCGAGCGGCAGCACCACGCGTACCTCGACTACACCGGCAGCGCGCTGTACGCCGAGTCGCAGCTCCGCGCGCATCACGAGCTGCTGGCCGGTTCGCTCTTCGGCAACCCGCACTCCGATTCGCTCCCCTCACGCGCGAGCACGGACACGATCGACGCCGCCCGCGACCTCGTCCTCCGCTTCCTCGGCGTCGACGCCTCCACGTACGACGTCGTCTTCACCGCGAACACCACCGCCGCGATCAAGCTGGTCGCGGAGAGCTATCCGTTCACGCACGACACGGCCTGCGTGCTCTCGGCCGACAACCACAACTCCGTGAACGGCATCCGTGAGTACGCGCGCCGCACCGGTGCACCGCTGCACATCCTCCCGCTCGATGACGAGCTGCGGTTGCAGGACCCCGACTCGATTCTCCGCGAGGCTGGCGGCGGCTTCCTCGGCTTTCCCGCGCAGTCGAACTTCTCCGGCGTACGCCATCCGCTCTCGCTCGTCCGCCGCGCGAAACAGCTCGGATACGACGTGCTGCTCGACATCGCCTCGTTCGCGGCGAGCCAGAGCCTCTGCCTGCGGGAGTGTCCGGCCGACTTCGTCGCGCTCTCGTTCTACAAGCTCTTCGGCTATCCCACCGGACTCGGTGCGCTCGTCGGCCGCCGCGACGCGCTCGCGCGTCTGCGCCGCCCGTGGTTCGCCGGCGGAACGGTGCTCTACGCGTCCGTCGCGGCGGATACCCATCGTCTCCACCCACGCCACGCCGCCTTCGAGGACGGCACTCCCGATTTCCTCGGCATCGCCGCCCTTCCCGCCGGCTTCGCGCTCCTCCGCGAAGTCCAGCTCCCGCGCCTCAGCGCGCACGTCGCCTCGCTCACGGAGATGCTGCTTGACGGTCTCACGTCGATGCGTCACGTCGAGATCTACGGGCCGCGCGACCTCCACATGCGCGGCGGCACCGTCGCATTCAACGTGCGCGGCGTTCCGTACGCCGAGGTGGAGGCGCGTGCGTCCCGCGAGAGAGTGTCGGTGCGCGGCGGCTGCTTCTGCAATCCCGGCGCGTCCGAGGCGGCGTTCGGGCTGAGAGATCCCGGCCAGTGCTTCGAAAAGCTCGGCGACGATTTCTCCATCGAGCGGTTCGCCGACTGCGCGGGCACCGCGGTCGGCGCGGTCCGCGCGTCGATCGGCATGGCAAACAACGAGGAAGATGTGCGCCGGCTGCTCGAGGTGGTTCACTCGACGCGATCGACTTGAACATGCGCGACCACCGGGTTGTGATCGCTGAGCCTCGTCCAAGGTTCGCCCTCGAGCACTCTCACCTCGGAGAGCGACGTAGCCCAGTCAGCCGAAAGCCAGATCCCGTCGCAGTGATAGTTCGTCGCCGGATCGCGACACCAGCGCAGCGTCTGCGGCGGCTCGACATCCGGATGCGCTGACGTCCACGCGGAGCGGAGACTGAACTCGTTCATCAGGCGCGCGTGTAGCTCGTTCTCGCCGCGCCGTGCGCGTGGGCCCGGCGAGATGGATACGTTCCAGTCGCCGCCGAGGATGAGCGGACGCTCTTCGACGACCGGATGCAGCAGGTCGAGCATTCGATGCGCGGTGCGGAGGTACGAGGACTTCGTCAGCGGCAAATGGACGCTGAACGCGAGAAAGTCGAGGGATCGAAGCGACACGTGTCCGCCGACGACCCAGCCGTCCAGGTCACCGAGCGAGAGCGGCCGGATCGACCCGAGCGGAACGTGGATCGCCGAGCCCCATTTGCCGTGACCGACCGGTCGCCAGTACGCGCGATCGAGGTCGGGACCGCCGAAAAAGCTGAGGGGAAACTCGGCCGGGTTCCGGGTCTCCTGAACGAACAGGACGTCCGGGCTCTCGTCGAGAATGACGTTCCAGTGCCCGCGTGAGCCGCCAGCGCGAAGATTGAAGGAAGCGAGTCTCATGTCCCAACGCGGAAGCGGCGGCCGAGGGCCGCCGCTTCACAGTCATGCGTCGGGAGTGATTTTACGGCGTGGCGTGATTCACCGCGTGACCGCGCACTACCGCCCCATCGAGGGCTGCAAAGTTCAATGATGCGAAGTTCACCATCGGGAACATCAGCGTGCACGGCGAGACGTCGCCCGCGCCGGCGCTGGTGAGCTGCCCTTCCACGCAGTTCGCGTAGTGGTGATGCGCGCCCATGAGGTGGCCGATCTCGTGCGCCAGGACTTCCGCCGCCGCGTCGACGTTCGGGTTGAGCCCCATCGAGTTCAGCGTGCCCGTGGTACCCGTGGTCGGGTTCTCGATGTCACGGATGTCGCTGAAGACGAAGAACGACGTCTGGTCCCAGCGGATGCCGCCGATGCAGTCGGCCTGGCCAACGACCGTGCCCGCGCCGCCGGTGGCAGCCTGCATTTCCTTGTTCGTGAACACGCCGACGATGTCGATCCCCTTCGGCGGCTTGCCCCCGACCGTTGTCTTCGCGGCGGTGATGAGCTCAGAGGAGATCGTCGTGTTGTACAGGACGTCCTTCGTGCCTTTGAGCACCAGGTTGATGTTCAACGGCTTGTACGAGGCCGCGGCCTTGGCCATGAGCTGCTGCGCCGCGGCGGCGTCGGTTCCGTCGAGGAGCAGGAGCACGGAGAGGTCGACCGCCTGGCCGGTGTCGCCGATCGGCAGCGCGATGTTCTCGGGAATCACCTCCAGGCACTCGGTAACGACATCGACGGGCTGCCTGCGCGTCGGCTGGGCGACGCCGGAGTACGACGAACCGGCACCGATGACGTACGGTTGCACGCGGATGTCGTAGTACGCGGCGCCGGTGTTGTCGAACACGGCCGACTCGTACCCGTCTCCGTCGGCGTTCATCGACACCTGGTTGCCCTTGTCGTCATAGATATAGAGGTCGTAGTCGTCGGCCTCGAATCCCTGCGCGGGAGCGATGGCCACGAGAACCTGCTTGACACCCGACTCGACGGTGAGGCGATAGCTGTCGCACGCCGGCGCGCCGAGGTCGCAGGGACCTTGCTTGATGAGCCCCGCGGTCGTCGTGGGATTGGAAACGTAGAACGGACCGCCGTTCCACACGGCTTCGTCTTTCTGCCCGGACAGGCTGCCGTTCGCGGGATTCGCCGCGAAAGCCGAGAACGCCGTGAGAATCAGGACGACAGAAACCACCAGACTGGCAAGACTCCGAAACTTCATCGCTCAACCTCCTGCTGAATTGTCGAGTTCCTTGAGGTAAGAGTTGCCACGATGGCAATCCCCACCCCGCTTCTGAACGAACAAGCCGGATTTGAGGCTAAGGTGATGAAGTGCACTGACTTAGGGGTCTGTAAGGCCTTCATTTCTCTCTGCGCTCCTGCCCCGGCAGATTTACATTGGTAGTGTTACCACCGCTGCGAAGGCAGTCTAACAGCAACGCGAATGCCAGTCTAGTAGTAATACAACTACCGAAGGCTACTCCGCCAACGCGAGGGATGACGAAGGGCCTCCGGGTCGTCCCTCGTCCGCAAACTTCCTTACTTCCGGTCGCACCCTCGCCCTCCCTCGGGTAAGGTCCGCGCCGTGCTCTTTCGAGACGCGGCGTCCGCATTCCTCCGCCACTGCCAGTCGATCCGGAAGCTCTCCCCGCACACGGTCCGCGCCTACGAGCTCGATCTCGCCCGCTTCTCGCAGTTCCTCGGCCGCCGGGCGGCGGTGGCGTCGTGCGACAAGTCGAAGATCCATGACTACGTGCGCCACCTCTTCGACGTGCGCGAGCTGAAGGAGGCGAGCGTGAAACGCCACCTGGCCACGCTCCGATCGCTCTTCCGCTGGCTCGAGGAGGACGAGGAGATCGACGACCCGTTCCGCGGCGCGCGCATCCGCATCCGCATGCCCAAGCGGTTGCCGCGCGTCATCGCCCGCGCCGACCTGCGCCGCCTCCTGCTCCACGAGCGGCCGGGAACGTTCGCCGGTCTGACCGCGTACGTCGCCACGGAGCTCCTGTTCGCCACGGGCATGCGCGTGAGCGAGCTCGCGTCCCTCCTCGACGCCGCGGTCGACCTCGAAGACGGCACGATCACGATCATCGGCAAAGGCAACCGCCAGCGCCGCGTGTTCGTCCCGGACGAGCTGAAGTCGCTCCTCCACGACTACCGCACCGCGCGCGCATCGTTTCCCGCGCCGACCTTCCTCGTGAACTCGCGAGGCGACGCCGCGTCACCGCAACTGATCCGCCGCCTGATCCGCGAGCACGGCGAACGCAGCGCGGTCCGCGACCGCGTGACGCCGCACATGTTCCGCCACTCCGTGGCCACCTACCTCCTCGAGGAAGGCGTCGACATCCGCTACGTCCAGCGCCTCCTGGGCCACCGCAGCATCTCCACGACCGAGATCTACACACACGTTGCGGACGCCGCCCTGAAGGTGCGCATCACGGAGCGGCACCCGCGGCGAGGGATCGTGGCCTAAGCAGCACGCTCTCTGTTCAGCGACCATTAGACCTGCAGCGTGACGACAACTAGAACTGCGGGGTCGGTCTCCTCCGAATAACCCCAACACAACGAAGCTGAGTCGACTAAGGTGCACCCGCTCCAAGGGAGGGTGTGATTGGTCAGTGACCG
>DATLOL010000035.1:0-19244 GCA_035536275.1 Thermoanaerobaculia bacterium | reverse complement strand
GGCGGGCTGAAGCCCGCCTCTCCACCGGGATCGCGCCTGAATGGGGGGATTCCGCCGTTACACGTCGACGCCCACTTTCCGCAGCGCCTCGAACGACCCCACATCCGACCACTCGAAGTCGCCCCTGATCGTGGCCACGCGGGGTGCCTTCTCCATGAGCGCGTAGTCGATCGAGATCGATGGCATCTCCTCGTAACTGGCCTCCGACACGCGCGCGATCTCCGGCGCCGCGGCTTCGAGCTCGCGGCGAAAGACGTCCGTGCGCCAGACGAACATGCTCGCGTTCCAGATGTAGTTTCCCGCGCGCAGGAACTCCTCGGCGCGCGCCAGGTCCGGCTTCTCCACGAACGTCTCCACGCGCACGACTTCGTCCTCGAGCGTCTCGGCGAGACGGAGATAGCCGTAGCCGGTGTTGGGCTCCGTCGGCTCGATACCGACGGTCATGAGCGTCTCGTGCGACTCCGCAAAGTCGTACGCCCGCGACAGCACGCGCACGAACTCGGCCTCGTTGCCGATGTAGTGATCGGATGCCAGGAAGGAGACGGTGCAGGGACCGAGTCGCTCTTCCAGCGCGAACGTGCACAGCGCGATGGCCGGCGCCGTGTTGCGCCGCGCGGGCTCGGCAAGGACGTTATCCGGCGGCATCTCCGGCAGGTGCTCGCGCGACTTGTCCGCGTACTGCACGTTCGTCGAGACGTAAATCGCCTCGGGCGGCAGGATGCGGCGCAGCCGGTTCCAGGTGAGCTGGATGAGCGACTGGCCGTCGAAGAGCTTCAGGAATTGCTTGGGATTCTCGTCGGAGCTGAGGGGACGAAGACGTGTGCCCGCGCCGCCGGCGAGGATCACCGCGGCCCGTGTCATCCCTTGCGGCCCACGGCAATCAGGCTCAATCCGGAAGATGGATTCTCGCCTTCGACGGAACGGAACAGCGGCACGAGGCGATCGAAGAGGCGCGACTGTCCGCTGGGCAGGGCCTTGCGGCCGAGGACTTTCGCGTTGAGCCACCAGGCCATCTTCGCGAGCCGGTTCTGAAAGCTGACGTGCTCCACCTCGAACCCGGCCTGCTGCAGTTTTCCGACCAGTTCCGCCTTGTCGTAGCGGCGCTGGTGGCCGATGCCGCGGTCCATCGATCCGTAGAGCGACTGATCGGCCGGGACGAACACGATCACCCGGCCGCCGGCGGGGAGGAGCTGATGCGCGCGGCGCAGCGCGGCCACGTCGTCGCCCGTGTGCTCGAGGACGTTGATCAGCGTGACGGTGTCGAAGTTGTGGTGGGCGAGGTCGAGGACGGCGTCGGACTCGATGTCCGCGCGCTCGACGGTGATGCCCGGACGGCGGCGGAAGGCGTTGCGCAGGCGATCGACGTACGCGGTCTCGCGATCGGTGGCGACGACCAGCTCGCGGCCGTAGAAGAAACGTGTCATCGCGCCGCTGCCGCCGCCGATCTCCAGCACCCGCTCGCCGACATAGGGCTTGATGCGATCCCACACCCAGCCGTTGTACCGCGTCAGGCGCGAGCGCCGGCGCACCTGCGTGAACGTCCGCGGCTCGCTGGCCGTGTCGTGAAAGAGACCGTACTTGAGGATCGTCCAGAGGGCGGAGAAGCCGTCCTTCCAGTTGATCTTCTTGCCTTCCCAGTAGTCGCGGCCGTAGTAGGCGATGGGCACTTCGAAGATGCGGTAGCCGCGCTTGGCCAGCTTGGCGGTGATCTCCGGCTCGATGCCGAAGCGGTTCGACTGGAGCTTGATGGACTGGATGACGTCGCGGCGGAAAACCTTGTAGCAGGTCTCCATGTCCGTGAGGTCGAGGTTGGTCGTGGCGTTGGAGAGGAAGGTGAGGAAGGTGTTCCCCAGGCGATGCCAGAAGAGCATCACCCGCCGCGGATAGCCTTCGAAGCGCGAGCCGAAGACCGCGTCGGCATGTCCGTCGATGATCGGCTGCAAGAGCTTCGGGTAATCCTCGGGGTCGTACTCCAGATCGGCGTCCTGGATCAGGACGATGTCGCCGCGCGCCTCCTCGATGCCGCGACGGATCGCCGCGCCCTTGCCCTGGTTGTACGGCTGGATGATCTGGCGGATCTCCGGCCACTCGCTGGCCAGACGGGCCACGATGTCGCGCGAGCCGTCGGTGGACTGGTCGTCGATGACCAGGATCTCTTTCTCGCCGCCGACGGGCACTTCGCGAACGTGGCGCAACAGCTGCGCGACCGTCGCCCGCTCGTTGTAGCAGGGCACGATCACACTCAGCAGCGGCGGTTTCGGGGTCTCAGTCATGAAGCGCGCGCATTGTAGACTCCCGCGGCGCAAATGCCTCACGACACGAACGAAGCCCTGCGCAAGGGCCTCCACATCGCATTCGGCCTCGGCGCGTTCGCACTGAAAGCGCTGCCGTGGTACGTCGCCGCTGCCGTTTGCGTCGTCGCGATCTTCGGGAACATGCTCGTGCTGCCGCGCGTGTTCGGCGGTCGGGTCTCGCGCCACGAGCGGGGCTTCGACGCGGGCATCATGCTCTATCCGATCATGGTGCTGCTGCTCGTGATCGTGTTCCGCGAGCGGCTCGTGTACGCCGCCATCGGCTGGGCGATGCTGGCGTTCGGCGACGGCCTCGCTACGCTCGCCGGCAAGTCGGTGCGCATCGCGTCGATCCCGTGGAATCCCGACAAGAGCTGGGGCGGCCTCATCGCGTGCTTCATCGGCAGCGCCGCGGGCGGCCTGGCGGTCGCGTACTGGATGGACTATCGCGCGCCGGTCGTAGTGCTCATCGCCGCTGCCGCCGCGGCGATCGCGGAGTCGCTGCCACTGCGCGTCGACGACAACGTGACCGTGCCCTTCGCCGCCGCGGTCGCGTGCGTCGTCGCGGGCATCGTTCCGATCTTTCCGTACAGCGTCTGGCCGTCGTCCGCGCCGTGGCTGATCGCGAACGGCGCGCTGGCCATCCTCGGATACTTCATGCGCAGCGTCAGCGTCTCCGGCGCCATCGGCGGGTGGTTCCTCGGCGCGATCCTCATCCTCGGCGCGGGCTGGCCGATGTACGTCGCCCTGCTCGCGTTCTTCATCCTCGGCACCGCGACGACGAAGCTGGGCTACGCGCGCAAGGAGCGCCTTGGACTGGCGCAGGAGCGGGGAGGGCGGCGCGGTTTCTCGCATGCGTTCTCGAATGTCGGCGTAGCGGCCATCTGCGCGATCGCGGTCTCGCGGTTGAGCCGCTCCGATGACAACCCGCTGGAGTGGATGGCCATCGCGTACTTCATGGGCATCGCCGCCCTCGCCACCGCCGCCGCCGACACCACCGCCTCGGAGATCGGGCAGTTGATCGGCAAGCGCGCCTTTCTTCCGCTCACGCTGCGACGCGTACCGGTCGGCACCGAGGGCGCGATCTCGATCGAGGGGACGCTGGCGGGTCTGATCGGAGGCGCGATCGTCGCCGCCGCGGGCGTGCTCTCGCTGCACTACGGCCTGATGCGCACGAACCTCGGCGCGATCTTCTTCATCATCGCCGCGGCGTTTCTCGGCTCGTACATCGAGTCGATCGCCGGAAGTTGGAATCGGAAGCGGATGTCTCCGGTGCCGAACGGCGTCCTGAACTTCTTCAACACCGCCGTGGGGGCGATCCTCACGTACTATTTCGTCCAATGAGACGGATCGCACTGCTATTGCTGCTCGCCTGCAACGCGGTTGCAGAACAGAAGTCGGTCACCATTTACGTCAGTCCCCAGCATCCGTACTCGCTCGCGTACAACCCGGACATCTGGACGTCGTCCGGGTCGGACGACGAAGGCACGGACCTCGTGCTGCAACATCGCTCCGGCAAGGCCGATGCGACGCTGTACGTGTACGCGGGCAACGCCACGCTCGACGCGTTGCGCGCGAGCGCGCTCGAGAACGGGAAGAAGACCGCGCCCGATCTGAGAGTCGTCTCGGAGGAGCGCATCAAGAAGAACGGCGCCGACATCCTGACCATGCACCTGACCGGCGAGTCGGCCGAGGGACCGGTCGCGTATCGCGCCGTCTACTGGGCGGGATCCGGCAAGTACGTACAGCTCGTGGCCACGACCACGACAGAGACGGATGACGACGTCCAGCAGTTGCTCAACGGCCTCAGGATCCGCTCGGCGAAAGACGACGGGCGTGCGTTCACCGTCGACTTCCCGCCGCTGAAGTGGGAGGTCAAGGATGACGGCGCGAGAACCGGCGGCATGCTCTTCGCCCACAACGCGGGCGACACGATGGCCCTCGCCAGCGCCTCGCGCACCGACATACCCGCCTCGGGCCTGCGGCATTTCATCATCGATCAGTCCAGGGCGCTGGCGAAGAACGCGAAGGTCGTCGGCGAAGAGCCGAAGACGGTCGCCGGCACGAAGGTGACGATGATGCAGTTGGAAGGTACGGCGCGCGACGGCGAATCCGTGGTGATCCTCGGCTACTTCTTTCGGGGAGCGGGGACGTACGTGCAGTCCGTGACGTTCACGGCGCGCGAGCGCTTCGCCGAGCGCAAGGCGGACATGATCGAGTTCCTGGACGGCCTGCGCATCCATCTGCCGCAGTAAGATTCGCGCGCATGTCCGCGCCGAGCCTGAAAAAAATCGTCATCGTCGGCCGTCCGAACGTCGGCAAGTCGACGCTCTTCAACCGTCTGGCCGGACGCCGTCGCGCGCTCACCCACGATCTGCCGGGCATGACCCGCGATCGCCTGTCCGAGGTGGTGGAGCTCGACGACGGTCGCCGCTACGAGCTCACCGACACGGGCGGCCTCGAATATGGCGAGTCGCCGATGTCCGCGTTCGCGGATGAGATCAAGGATCAGGCCCGGCGCGCGCTGCGCGACGCGGACTTCATCCTCTTCGTCGTCGACGGCGCGGCGGGGCTGGTCACGGAAGATCGCGAGATCGCCCAGGACCTGCGCCCCGAGGCGTCGAAGACGGTGCTCATCGTCAACAAAACCGATCGCAAGGACGCCGAGGAGGCGGTCAACGAGTTCTGGGAGCTCGGGTTCGATCGCGTGTTTCCGATGTCCGCGGAGCATGGCCCCGGAGTCGATGACGTCCTCGATGCGATCGGCGAGATCGTGCCTCCGGAGTCGGTGCTGGACGAAGAGGAGGACGCCGACGCGCCGATCCGCGTGGCGATCATCGGACGCCCCAACGTCGGCAAGTCTTCGCTGCTGAACCGGCTCACCCAGGAGGAGCGCGCAGTGGTGTCGCCGATCTCGGGCACGACCCGCGACGCCATCGACTCGATGATCACCCGCAACGATAAGCCCTACCTGATCATCGACACGGCGGGCATTCGCCGCAAAGGCAAGACCACCGACGAGGCGGAGAAGCTGGCGGTGATCTCCGCGCGCAAGGCCATCGAGCGCTGCGAGATCGCCCTCTGCATCATCGACGCGACCGACGGCGCCGCCACCGCGCAGGACGCGACCGTGGCCGGCTACGCGGAAGACGCGGGCAAGGCCGCGCTCATCCTCGTCAACAAGTGGGACGCCGAACAGCACGGCCCCGACGACTACAAGAAGTTCGAGGAGCAGCTCCGCTTCCGCCTGAAGTTCCTCGCGTATGCGCCGCTGCTGTTCATCTCCGCGAAGACGGGCCGGAACGTGGAGAAGATCTTTCCGCAGATCGACCGCATCGTGACCGGCTATCGCGCGAAGTTCCGCACCTCGGAGCTGAACACGATCCTCGAGCGCGCGGTCAGCGCGCACAACCCGCCGACGGTGCGCGGCAAACCACGCCGCTTCTACTACGTCACCCAGCTCAAATCCGGCCCGCCGACGTTCGCGCTCTTCTCGAACGTCGACGAGCCGCTGCACTTCTCGTATCGGCGCTACCTCGAGAACCAGTTCCGCGACACGCTGAACCTGCCCGGGTGCCCGCTGCACTTCGTGATCCGGGCACGTAAGGGGATGAAGCGGGAGCGGTGATGCGCTGCCGGAACACCCCTCCTGCTCAACGTGAGCACGGCGGCGGGGTGCTCGGCGCCCTCGGCAACCAACGTGCGTTCGAACGGGACCCGGGTCCCAGTCAAAAGGCGGAGCGTCGACCACCGCTGCCCAGAGCGTCGCCATCTCGACGAGCTCACCGCAGAGCGCGGGCGATCGCGGGAGTGAAGCTCGTCAGGCTTCGCTGAGAAATACTCCCTTTTTGCACACTTGGCTCCGGTTCTTGCATAGATCCGCGGACGATGTCGGTCGGAGATCCGCTGCAAGGACAAGCTGGTGGCGAAGCCTCGGACGGGGGAGGGATGACCGCCGAGTGGATCGCCACCGGCCTGCGCGACCTGTCCATGCTGATGCGCGCGAGCGTGGCTGGAAAAGAGCTGCGCGAACGGATCGTCGAGCAGGCCTTCCGATTCTTTCGGGCCGACGCGGCGGCGATGTGGCGGCTGGAGTCGCGCGAGCGCATGTGGCGGATCGCGGCCACGACCGGGCTGTCGGAGGATTACTCGGGATTCGCCATCGCGGCGCTCGCGAATGCGAACGTTGCAGCGATGCTGCCCGCGCCGATGCTCATCGGGGACGCGCGGGCGTGGCCGCTCGTCGACGACCGGAGGAAGCTCTACGACAGCGAAGGGATCGCATCGTTTCTGGTACTCCCCCTCAACATCCGCGGTGAGACCTCGGGGACGATCACCTGTTATTACCGCACCCCGAAGACCGAGGCGAGCGATGCGGAGATGGATGCCGCCGCCGCCTTCGGGCAGATTGCGTCCGCCGCCCTTTCGTCGGAGCGGTACGACCAGCTCGGAGACGTCGCCCGAGACGTTGCCGGCCGGCTCGATCTCGACGCGGTCGTCCAGCGCATCACCGACGCCGCCACGTCGCTCACCGGCGCGCAGTTCGGCGCCTTCTTCTACAACGTCATCCGGCCAGACGGAGAGGCCTACACCCTCTATACGATCTCGGGTGTTCCGCGCGAGCACTTCTCCAAATTCCCGATGCCGCGGAACACCGACGTCTTCGCGCCGACGTTCGCCGGGACCGGCATCGTTCGCAGCCCCAACATCCACAAGGACCCGCGGTACGGCCGGAATGCCCCGTACGCCGGCATGCCCGCGGGGCACCTGCCGGTCGTGAGCTATCTCGCCGTGCCGGTGAAGTCGCGTACGGGCGAGGTCCTCGGCGGCCTGTTCTTCGGCCACGCCGACGAAGGGGTCTTTGGCGAGACCGAGGAGAAGATCGCCGATGCGCTCGCCGGACATGCGGCCGTGGCCATCGACAACGTCCGGTTGTACCAGTCGCTCGAGCAGGACCGGAGCGCGTTGCGCAAGGAGGAACGCCGTTACCGCTCCCTCGTGCTGGCGACACCGTCGCGCCAGGCCATTGCCATCAGTGCTGCCGACGGTACGGCACTGCCGTCGGCGTCATGGGAGGAGATCACCGGGCAGACCGCTGAAGAGATGCGCGGGCGGGGGTGGCTCGAGGCGGTCCATCCGAGCCAGCGCGCCTCGGTTGCCGCCGCATGGCAAGCCGCAGTCGATGCCGGGACCGTTTACGAAGGCGAGTACCTGTTGCGGCAGTCCGACGGGTCCTACCGCTGGTTCCTGGACAAGACCGTCCCCGTCCGCGGTGAAGACGGCTCGATCGAGGAATGGATCGGAACCGCGTCCGACGTGCACGAGCAGCACGTCACGAAGGAGGGATTGGCATTTCTCGCGAAGGCGAACGAGATTTTTGCCTCGTCACTCGACTATCGCGAGACGCTGAAGAACGTCACCTTCCTGGCGGTGCCGCGGATCGCCGACTGGTGCGCCGTCGACATGGCGTCCGATGGGGGAGACGAGCTTCGAGACCGGCTGGCCGTCGCGCACGCCGATCCTGCGAAGATCGCGCTCGCCGAGGAGCTCTATCGGAAGTTTCCGCCCGATCCGGAGACGGACGCCATCCATCGGGTCATGCGTACCGGCACCTCCGAGCTCGTTCCGTTCGTGCCGGATGAGATGCTCGTTCAGGCGGCGTGCAACGAAGAGCATCTGCGGCTGATTCGCGAGCTCGGCATCATGTCCTTCATGATCGTACCGCTCCGCTCGCGGGGCGACGTGGTGGGGACGATCACCTTCGTCGCCTCCGACCGGCGCTACTCCGAACGCGACCTCACCCAGGCCGAGGAGCTGGCCTACCGCGCGTCGATCGCCATCGAGAACGCACGGCTCTACAGTGCCGCGCAAGCCGCAAACCGTGCGAAGGACGAGTTCCTGGCCACGCTCTCCCACGAGTTGAGAACACCGATGACGGCCGTCCTCGGCTGGGCGCGGATGCTCAAGCTCGGCCTGAGCGATGCCGAGGCGCAGGTTGCGATCGATGCCATCGAGCAGAGCGCCACCGCGCAGGCCCAGTTGATCGAGGACGTGCTCGATGTCTCGCGGATCATGTCCGGCAAGCTCACCTTCGACCCTCGTCCGACGGATCTGCGGACCATCGCCCAGGCCGCGGTCACGACCGTTCATCCTGCCGCCGTCGGAAAAGGGATCGATATCCTCACCAGCATCCCGCCCCTGCTGCCGCCGGTCGCGGGGGACGAAGGGCGGCTCCAGCAGGTCGTCTGGAACCTCCTTGCCAACGCCATCAAGTTCACCCCCCGCGGCGGAACCGTGACGCTGCGCGTACAGCACGACGGATCGCTGGTGCGCCTCGTTATCACGGACACCGGCGAGGGGATCGAGCGCGCGTTTCTCCCGTACGTGTTCGAGCCTTTCCGGCAGGCGGACAGCTCGACCACGAGGCCTCATGGCGGAATCGGTCTGGGGCTCGCCATCGTGCGCTCGCTCGTCGAGATGCATGGTGGCCGTATCCGCGCCGCCAGCGAGGGCAAAGGGCGCGGCGCGACGTTCATCGTGGAACTGCCGGTCCACGAGGGGGCGCCCGCGATCGCCCCGGCGCCGTTTTCCGAGCGCGCTGTGCTGCCGGCAGCTTCGACCTCGCTCCCGGCGCTCACCGACATGATTGTGCTCGTGGTCGACGACCAGCAGTTCACGCGCGACATCGTGGCCGCGATCCTGCGGCGGACCGGGGCCGTCGTCGAGACTGCATCCTCGGTGCGCGAGGCCCTGTACATCTTCCGCAGGCTCGAGCCGCAGGTCGTCGTATGCGACATCGCGATGCCCGACGAGGACGGATACGTATTTCTGCGCGAAGTACGGGGGAGGCCTGACGCCCTTCGGAGCACGCCCGTGCTCGCGCTGACAGCCTTCGGACGTCCCGACGATCGTCTGCACGCGCTCGATGCCGGATTCGACGCGTATCTCAAGAAGCCGGTCGATCCGGCGGAGCTGGCCCTGACCGTTCAACGCCTTGCATCGCGCCCATAGACCGCGCGGGAGGCGCGAACTGCGACGACGGAATCAGCGGATTACCGCATCTCCTTCTGCCAGCAAAATGACCGCATCGGCACTGGCATGCCTGAGGTCACGCAGCGGGCGGTAGATGTCGGATTCGTACCACGCCACCGCATCCGCCTTCGTGGGGAATTCCAGTACAACGAGGCGGTCGTGCTCCCAGGCACCCTCGAGCGCCTCAACATTGCCGCCGCGAAAATGGTACTTGCCGCCGAATGCAGCCACCGTCGCCGGCGCCTCATCCACATATCGACGCATCGCGGCAGCGTCGCGAATCTGTGCACGAGAAACCACGTAGGCCGGCATCATGCCTCCAGCTCGGAAGTGTTGATCGTACCTCATGGTTCGTCGCTAACCGTCCTCACTCGAGCTGCGTCGCCGCGCCGGCTGACACGTCAATGGCCTTAACTTATAACTTAGGCGACGCCTAGGTCGCGTGTCATCCCGAGCGGAGCGAAGCGGAGTCGAGGGACCCCCGGATTTGTGCGGGGTTTCGCCTAAATCACGGGATCCCTCGACCGTCCTCCGTCGCGTTGCGACTCCGGCGGCTCGGGATGACACGCTTAAGTTAAGGCCATTGGGCTGACACGTCGAGCGAGCTGCCGCAACACGACCCGCCCCCAGCGCCGATTTTCAGCGTGCGTTCCGCTCGCGGCCGATCAGCTCCAGCACGGCCGCGGGCTCCGCCGGTTTCAGGAGATGATGATCGAAGCCGGCGGCGAAGGCCCGCTCGCGATCCTCGTCCTGCCCGTAGCCGGTCAGTGCGACGAGCATCGCGTCGGATACACGGGGTGACGACCGGAGCTTCCGCGCGACGCCGTACCCATCGAGTCCCGGCAGGCCGACGTCGAGGAGCACGATCTCGGGGACGAATGCCTCGGCGGCGGAGATCGCCGCGACACCGTCGCTTGCCGCACGGACGTCGTGGCCGGCGCGCCTGAGGAGGATCACGAGCATGTCGCGCGCGTCGGCGTTGTCCTCGACGACGAGGACGCGGCGCCGTCGCGCCGGAGCGTCGGACCGGACCGGAGGTGGCGCAGCGGCCGCCGACTCCTCCGCCTCAGGCAGCGGAAGCCGGACGACCACTTCGCTCCCGCGACCCGGGCCGGCGCTCTTCGCCTCCACGCTTCCGCCGTGCATCTCCACGAGCCGGCAAACGAGTGTCAGTCCGAGCCCGAGGCCGCCGTGCTGGCGGTCGAGGGACGGCGGCCCCTGCACGAACAGCTCGAACGCGTGCGCGAGCACGTCCGGCGTCATTCCCTGACCGTCGTCGCGCACAGTCACGACCGCCGAGCCGTCATTGCCGGATACCGTGATCGCAATCGTTCCGCCCTCGGGCGTGAACTTCGCGGCGTTGTGCACCAGGTTCGCGAACACCTGCGTCAGCCGCGTGGCATCGCCGTCGACGCAGACCGCACTCTTTGGCGCGTCGATCGTCAGCCGCTGCCGCTTCTGCGAGACGAGGTGCCGCCACACGTCTACACCTGCCGAAACGACCTCGGGGAGCGCGAGCCGGCGGCGCTCCAGCGTGATCTGACCACGGCTGATCCGCGAGATGTCGAGGAGCTCGTCGATCAGCCGCGACATGTTCCGCGTCTGCCGGCGGATCACGCGCCGGGCACCCTCCACCTCCTCCGGATCGTTGGACCAGAGCAGCTCGACCGCGTGCACGATGGCCGCGAGCGGGTTGCGCAGCTCGTGGCCGAGCATCGCCAGGAACTCGTCTTTGCGACGATGCTGCAGACGCAGCTCCTCCTCGAGCTGCTTCAGATGAGTGACGTCCACGCCGACGCCCACCATGCGCGCGGCGCGGCCCTCGGCATCCTCGATCACGATGGCACGCGCGCTCGTCCAACGGAGAACGCCGTCTGGTCCGAGCAGGCGGAATTCCGCTTCGTACGGAGTGCGCGTCTCGACGGACCTCGCGATCAGCGTCTCGACGCGCTCCAGATCGTCGGGATGAATGGTTTTGCGGTACGCATCGTACGTTCCTGCGAAGCCGCCCTGCGGCAAACCATGCAGCGGTTCGAGCGCCTCGGACCAGACGACGTCGCCCGTGACGATGTTCCACTCCCAGACGCCGACGCGTGCGCCGGCCATGGCCATGCGCAGGCGCTGCTCGCTGCGGTCGGCGCGCTCGTGCGCGGCGCGGCTCTGCGCCGCGATGGCGGCGAGGATCAGTGCCGTGGTCGCGCCGACGGCCACGTAGCACTGGACGAGAACGAGACCGCGCTCCGGACCGGCGCCGGCGAATGGACCGTGGCCCGTGAGCGTACCGGCGACCGCGATCGCGTTGGCGAGCAGCGATGCGGTGGTCGTATACGCCGGGCCGAGACGAAGTGCGGCCCAGATCAGAAACGGATACACCACGTACGCCGCAGGAAATTTCGGGGGCAGCGCAAACACGATCGACGCCGCCAGGATGATTCCGCCGAGCATCCCCGCCGGCTCGAGGAATCCGTGCGTTTGCGCGTGACGCGCATCGCGCGCCCACACCAGAATCAATGGCGTGACGATCAGACCGCCGAGGGCGTCGCCGATCCACCATACCGGCCAGAGAGAGGGCGCGACGCTCGCCGGATGCAGGCCGCCCGCGACGAGGAATGCCACGCCGATGGTCGCGCTGACGCACGGCGCCAGGGCGACGGCGGCGAGAAGCACCATCACATCGCGGACGCGCGCGAGAGACGCATCGAATCGCGATCGGACGAGAATCGCCGCGCCGGCAATTGCCTCGAGGGTGTTGCCGGCCGCGATCCCCGCGGCCACCCAGAGCGGCTCCCCGGTCGCCGCGTTTGCCACGAAGGCGCCGAGCAGGACGCCTGGCACGGCGCGCCGTCCGAGGAGCACGACCGCCGCGAGCGCGAAGCCGGTCGGCGGCCACACCGCCGAGACCTCGGCGGCGCGAACCGCCAGCGCCAGCCCCAGCTTCGCGCACGCCACGTAGAGCAACGCGACGCCGAACGCGACGAGCACGTAGTGGACGGGTGACGCGCGACGAGAGGCAGATGTCACGTGTTCAGTTTACGTGGTCGGCCGCGCCATCCCCATACAGTTCGCATCCTCGAAAACGCTCACGGTGCTGCTGACCGCCAAGTGCCTGCCCTGTACGTAGTGCCTGTCAACCGGCAACCCGGCTCTGAGCCCAGCGCGCATGCCTTGTCGAAGAATTTCTCCGCCAGCGCTCCGTAAGAGATCTGCTCATGGCCGCACGATCCCGGAAAAGCCCTGCCGCGCGAGCGCCGCGCGTGCGGTTACGGCGTGGGCGTGCGTCGGAAAGGGTCCTGCCTCGACGAAGTAGAGCTTGCCGCGGTGATCGATCCGTGCCCGATCGGCGCCGGCGCGCCGGAGCAGCGCCTCGGCATTGGCGCGAACGCCGAACGCTCCGAGCTGGACGATGAATCGCCCTTCGCGTGCGGCGCTTTCGGCGGGTGCTGCTTCGACGTTCGCGACGAGCACGGCCCGAGCGGGCGGCGCGATGAGTCGAAAGTCGACGCCGGCGACGAGCGACTCGTCCGTGCGCACCGCGATCTCGCGCGATGGCACGTCCGGCGACGCGCCCGCGATGCGCACGGTGTAGCGTCCCGGCCGCACTTTGCTGATGAGGTAGTAGCCGTCGTACGAGGTCTTCGTTTGTTGTACGACTTTGCCCGCGGCGTTCACGAGTTGCACCGTCATCGCTGCCGCGCCGTCGGTCTTGTGGCCGCGCAGCCGCGTGACTGTGCCCTCGATTTCCGTCGTGGCGATGACGGCGACGTCGAGAGTGGCCGCCTTGCCGGGCCGCGGCATGACGCGGACGCCGGCGATGGCCGGATCCCACTGCGGATCTTCGAGCGTGCGCATGTCGACGGCGACGTCCGCCGGAGCATGCGGCGAAAGCTCGGCGAGATAGGCGACGCCGTCGCGTCCCGTGCGCTCTGCGCGCTCGACGGAGTTGACGGTGAACGCGACGCCCTCCAGCGGCTGGTCGCCCGCGTCGAACACGTCGTTGCGATTGCGGTCCAGAAACACACGCACCGACAACGCGCCCGATCCCGCGCGGCTGCGCGCGCTGGCCATCCACGCGCCGAGGAGCGGGTCGCGGCCGATGCCGGCGGAGAGATTGATGTTCGCGAGCGAGTCGCCGCCGGTCGTGAAGCGCGTCTCCACGCCAGCGGCGAACGAGCCGGCCGACTTGTCGATGCCGATCGCGAAGACGTGCCGCGAGTCGAGGAAGGAACGCGCCACGCCGGCGTAGACGCGATAGCCGGCGGCGATCGGCCGCTCGACGCTGAGATTCGCACTGCTCACGCGCCCCGCCTCGATGCCGTACAGCACTTCGCCGCGCACGCCGGTGCGCCGCAGGTGCCGGCTGAACTGCAATCCTCCCTCGGTCTGCACCGGCTGTCCGGTCAGCGTCGTCCGCAGCAGACGGTTCGAGATCGAGAGACCTTTGTAACTGGCCGACACGCGTCCCTGCACGACCGTGCGCACCACTCCCGAGGCGAGTTGCTGCCGTTCGAGCTCGGCGCTGATCGGAAACCGCGGCAGGATGGATGCGGGGATGGCGGTATCGATGCGCACGCGATCGCGCGTCACGATCGGGTCGCCGATCGCGTGCAATGCGTCGCTCACGTAGCCATCGCGCACGCTGGTCCGGCTCGCCGCCAGGTTGACGCCCAGGATGCGGGTCTGCATCCCGGCCTCGTACGCGCTGCCGCCGGTGTCGTCGACGACGTAGTCTCCGTACGCGAACAGCGCGCTCCAGAACATCCGCGCGCCCCCTTTCCCGTAGACACGCTCGCCGGCCGGCGTCGGCAGCACGGCCAGCTCGCCGGTCGCGGTGACGTGCCTGCTGATGCCGTAGCTGAGGAAGAGCGAGCCGCGGTATTCGTCCATGCTCGCCGCGCTGGCCGCGAGGCGGTACTCGAGGCGTCCCGGCTTGGTCAGCGAGTCGCCGAGGAGGAAGCGATGTTCTTCCTCGCGGCGCTGTCCCTGCGGTCCGTAGAAGACGAGCCGGAAGAAGTTCATCCCGAACAGGATCGGCACGTCTTCGAAGGAATACTGGCCATCCGCACGCGTCTGCCGGTAATCGACCAGCGTGCCGTTGTGATACAGCTCGACGTCCCAGCCCGGCGGCAGATTGCCGCGGAACGAATGGCGCTCGAACTCCGTCGCGCGATACAGCGGCAGGTTGCTCACCAGTACGCCCGGTGCCGCCTCGGTCGACATCGAGAGCAGCGTGCTGGTGGGATGAAAGATGTGGCCGACCGCGACTTCGGTCGCGCGCAGCGCACCGGCGATCTTTCCCGCGGCATCGCGGCGTCGCAGCGTCAAACGCCAGTCGTCGAACGGATCCCGGTCATCGCCCGACGCGTACGCCTCCGATTCCATGTAGAAAAGGTCGCCGGTGGCGTACGTCGCGTAGCTGCCATGAAGCTGCTCTTGGCCGAGCGACAGCCGCACCGTCTGATCGATGGACGGCGTGTCGTAGAGCCGGTATTTCGTGGAGAGGGAAGGGTAGTCCGGATCCTCGGGTGCGAGCCGCAGCCGCCAGTGCCGGATGCGGCGCTCGCGATCGAGGCGGGTCTGCATCGGCAACTGCTCGCGCGGACGCACCCGGACGCGCAGCGCGAACAGCTCCACGTCGAACGCCACCGGCAGCCATTCGCCGAGGAGCGTCGAGTCGACGTAGATGTCGTCGCCGTAGACGCGCACCAGCTCGCGATCGAAGCGGCGCGGCTTGCCCGCGACGGTGACGCTCCCGCGGGCCACGTCGAGCTGAAACGTGGTCTTCTCATTCAGCACGAACCCGCGCGCGGTGCCGCGCTCGAGGTCGACGGTGATGCCCACGCCGATCAGCTCCGACGAGATGCCGAGGGGGAGGAGCGTCCCGTTGCCGGGACCGGCGTAGCCGGCCACGGAGTCGGAGAGCACGGCGTCGTCGAGCACGTACTCGAGCAGGCGGATCTCCTCGTCGCGAGGCTGCGCCGGCGTGGCGGCGAATGCATTCGCCACCAGCAGTGCCAGTACCGCGAACCGGATCGCGTGGCGCATCGCAGTCTCAGCGCACCGGAATCCGCGATTCGGCCTCGACGCGTCCGGCCTGTTCGCGCCGCTCGGCGAAGGCAACGTGCAGCTCGCCCGCGGACAGCAGTCCCGGCGCCAGCGGCAGCCGGACGCGCCGTGTGGCGTTTGGTGTGTAGACGGCGACGCCGTTCGCGCGCGCGATCACCCGCTCCGTTCCGCGCGCGCCGCGCAGCGAGACGATCAGGTCGCCGTAGACGGAGCGTGTCCCTTTGCGGTCGAGCGTGAAGCTCACGGCGTTATCGCGGACGGCGACGTCGCGGATCGCCACTTCGGCTGCCGTGGCGCCGTGGCGGACGATGACCGGGATGGAGACGCTGTAAACGGCGTGCAGGTGGATCTCGAGGTCTTTGGTCTCGGCGGCCGTCGCCGGCGCGGCGTGGCTCTCCGCCGGCGGCAGCGCCTGGAAGAGCAGGTGCGCGCGGTATTCGCCGTCTTCGAGCCCGGCCGGTTTGCGGATCTGCAGCCGCACCGCCTGCGCGCCGCCGGGCGGCAGGACCACCTGGCGAGGCGAGTAGCGGATCATCTCGTCCGAGAACCACTCGTTCGCCGCCGGCTGGTCGACCGTGACGAAGTCGCCGGTGTCGGTCATGCGGCGCCGGATGACCGAGATGCGATAGGTCATGGTCTCGGTGCCGGAGTTGATGACGTCGACCTGGGCCGTGCGCGTGTTGCCGTCGAATACGAGGCGGGTCGGATGCACCATCAGCTCGCCCGCGAGGACCCGCGGCGCGACCGCCAGCAGGAAGAAGATCAGTTTTCGCATGTTCGGTGGTCTCCGGCGAAAAGGTCTCCCCCGTGTTGGAACGCGGGGGAGGCCTGCAGAGAGGAGAGAACTGGGCGCGACGCGCGCTCAGTTGTATTCGACGGACACGTCGAATGTGCCGGAGTAACTGCCGGTGGTCTGGCCATTGCCGACCGTGAGGGTGGCGCCGACGGACAGCGTCTGCGCACCGCCCGCGCTGAGCGTGCCGGTGCCCGAGGGGTTGCTGGTGAACGTCCCGATGGATATGGTCTTGGTGTTGTCGACGCTGTGCGTGATCGTGGCGTTGTTCGGAAGGGTGACGGCGTAAGTGGCATTCGCGTCCCCGCTGACGTCGAACGACGCGGCGCCGCCGGCATTGGTGGAGGAGAGGACGACCGCGCCGGTGGCGCTGCGCGCGCCGGCCGAGGAGATGACCACCGTGCCTCCCGTCAACGCCGAGAACTTGCCGAAGCGCAGGGCGGCGGTGTTGGAGATGGAGATCGGAGTGATCACTTCAGCGGAGGCGTTAGAGGTGGCGTCGGCGGCATACAGCGTAGAGGTGGAGAACAGCGTGACGGCGGCGAGGACGATTGCGGCTTTCTTCATGTGATGGCTCCCTTTTTCTCTTTCTGGTGGTTGCCCGGCGCTGACCGGGGTTCGCCCATGAGTCCTCCTCCGCCGTCGGAAAATACAGACGCCGCAAAAATATTTTTTAAACGTCGGTTGTATTTTTCCGCCCTCCGGAGCGACTCGATGGCAGGTGTCTCGTGCCGGTCGTCAGCCGGCGGCTCCGCAGGCGCTGCCCGGATCGCCGGCCCTCGCCGGCACGGACACCTTTTCGCCCGGTATTCGGACATCTGTCCAGATTCCGGACGCGCCTCTTTTCTCCTGGTTTCAGCTATCTCACTGAATCCATGAGATTTTCTCCTGATGGCGCGGTGGCAGCCGGATTGAAGTAATACGCCGCGGGTCCAACCCACAATTCAAGGAAGAAGGTTCTGATGACGCGCATTCTGATCGTCGACGACGAGACTCCGCTCGCGGAAGCATTGAGCAGCCTGTTCGAACTGGAAAACATCGCGGCGGCCGTCGCCGGCGATCGCGCGACCGCGGAACGGTTGATGGTCGAGGAACACTTCCCGGTCGTGCTGGCCGACGTCCGTCTGCGCAGTGAAGAGGACGGATTGATGCTGCTCGATTCAATCCGGAGACTCAGTCCGGATTCGAAGATCGCCACCATGACCGGTTACGCCACGCCGGCGCTCGAACAGCAGCTCCGCTCTCTCGGCGCGCGTCAGATCATCTATAAGCCGATCGAATTCGACGAGCTCCTGCGCATCATCCGCGAGCTCCTCGGCGACGACGCCGGCGACACCACGACCGTCGAACCGCTCGACCTGGACGCCCTCTATACCGATCTCCGCGCCGTCCTCTACAGCCTCCCCATCCGCCGCTTCGGCCTGGCCGGCGAAGACGCGGAGGATGTGGTGCAGCAGGCCTGGTGCCTCTTCCTCGAAAAACGCGACGCCATCCGCCGGCCCCGCGCGTGGCTCAGCGGCACAGTGGCAAACCTCTGCCGCCAGCGGCTCACGGACCGTCATCGCACGGTCCCCTCCGAAGCGACAGTATTCGAAGAAATCGCCGACACGCGCAATCAGGCCGCCGACGCCATCCTCATCGTCCGCACCGCGTTACAACAAGCGGACGAACGCACCCGTCAACTCTGCTCCCTGATCGGGCTCGAGAATCTCTCCTACGACAAAGTCAGCGAGCGCCTCGGAATCCCCCTCGGCTCGGTCGGCCCGCTCTATATCCGCGCGAAATCGAGACTGCGCAGGCTGGTCACACTCGGCTGACCTGAGCGAAAAGGTTGGCTGCTGATCCCATCGGAATCGGGATGCGGCTCGCGGCGCGGCGCTTCATGCGACAAGTCAAACGAGGGCAGCGGCGCGAGGTCTTCCTGACAGCTCATGCGTCAGCTTGGGCACCTTCACGATGTCATCCGCGACGTCATCCATCACGACAGTGAGCATCGGCATCGCCGTCAGCGCGCCGCACTACGGCGAGAGCAACGCCGCGGTCCAGCAACGCCACCGCTGCGCTGCGGCGTCCGACGCGATCGAAGCGTCACCGGAATGAGCCATGAGGCCGCCGGACTGCAAGCCCGACGCCGAGCCTGGACGCTTACGGAAACCTTACTCAGCGCTTCGTGCACTCATCGACCTTCGCGATCAGCTCCGCCATCTCGAACGGCTTCGAGAGAACACAGCAGAGATGGTGGAGACGTTCGTTGACCGCGGTCCGCGGGAAGGCCGTGATGACGACGGTCTTCTCGACCATGGCCGGGTTCGTCTCGATGAGGTGGTTGACCACGCCGAAGCCGTCGACGCGCGGCATCATGAGGTCGAGCACCAGCGCGTCGAAGCTGCCCGCGTCGAGTTGCTCGATGGCTTCCTGGCCGTCGCGGGCCTCGCACATGTCGAAACCCTGCCGACGCAGGGCGTGGAGCAGCAGCCGGCGAATGGGTTCCTCGTCATCGGCCACCAGGACTCTCGGAGCGTGCGCCGCCATCTCCCGCATCGTACAACTGAAATCGGCGGCGACACCCTTCGATGAGCCGCGCATGACCATCGCCAGCATCGGCAGGATCGGCACGGATATCGTTGCCACCATCGACGCGCTTCCGGCGGCGGGCGCATGCCGGCCTGCATCCGCCGCCGTCCGTGGATTACGCAGCGGTAAACGTAGGACGGGCTTCAGCGCGTCCATCGGCGGGCTGAAGCCCGCCGTACCCCTGCTGGCGTGCGACTGAGGTCGCTACTGCCACATCCCGGCGATGCTGCGCGCGAACAGGACCGGATCGATCGGCTTGACGAAGTGACGCGCGAAACCGGCCTCGCGGATCCGTCGCCGGTCATCGGGCGCACCGAACGCCGTGACCGCGACGACCAGCGGCGCCGATCCGTTCGGATAGGTTTCCTGCACGTGGGCCATCAGCGAGTAGCCGTCGGCCTCGGGCATGCCGATGTCCGACACGATCGCGTCCCACTTCGCCCGGGGCAGTGCGGCGACGGCACCGGACACCGAGTCGGGGGGGGGGGGGG
>DATLOL010000034.1:0-4764 GCA_035536275.1 Thermoanaerobaculia bacterium | reverse complement strand
GGCGGCGTCCCGCCGCCCGCGGGAGCGGACGCTCCCCGCTCAGCCGGCGAGACGCCGGCGGTCCGCAAAACCAATCGCAGCGAGCCAGATCATCATCCGATCTGCACCGCCAGCATCGACACCGAACCGCCGTCCACTCCTTCCACCGGAAAGCTGACCGCGTCGCCCGGCTGCTGCGCGCCGAGGACGTAGAGGAGCGGGAGATAGTGATCGGGGGTGGGCGCGGCCAGCATCGCGTCGCGGCCGAGCTGCTCGTAGTCGATGAGCGGCTGGTGCTCGCCGCGGGACATCCACTCGCGCGCGCTGTTCTCGAATCGCACCGCCCAGTCGTACGGCTCGGGCACGTGCCTCCCCCACCCGTACGCGTGCAGGTTGTGAATGAGATTCCCGCTGCCCATCACCAGCACGCCTTCGTCGCGCAGCGGCGCGAGCTTGCGCCCGAGGTCGTAGTGGAACCGGGCGGGCTGGGTCTCGTCGATGCTGAGCTGCACCGCCGGCACGTCCGCCTCGGGGAACACGTGCACCAGCACCGACCACGTGCCGTGATCGATTCCCCACCCGTCGTCGAACTGGGCGCCGGTCAGCTCCTGCACGCGCCGGCAGAGATCGAGATCGCCCGGCGCGGGGTACTGCACCTCGAAAAGCGGACGCGGGAAGCCGCCGAAGTCGTGGATCGTGCGCGGCTTCTCGACAGCGGTGACGAGCGTCGCCGGCGGATACCAGTGCGCGGAGACGCAGAGGATCGCCTTTGGCTTCGGCACGGTCCGGCCGATGCGGTTCCAGCCGTCGGTCCACGCGTTCGTGTCCAGCGCGTTCATCGGGTTGCCGTGGCCGAAGAAGACAGCGGGCATTCTCATCGCGAGCGGATCTCCTCGAGATCGGCGATGAGCTGGCGAAGCCGCTCACGGCTGATCTTCTCGAACTGGCGGCGGAGCTGCGACTCGATGGGCCCGTCGAGCTTGGCCAGCAGCTCCAGTCCGGCCGGCGTGATGGTGGTCATCACCACGCGGCGGTCGGTGGTGCTGCGCTGGCGCTGCACGAGGCTGGTCTTTTCCAGACGGTCGAGGAGCCGCGTGACGTCGGGGTCGTACGCGAGCAGCCGCTCGCTGATCCCCGAGCAGGTGGACCCTTCCGCGCCCGCGCCGCGAAGGATGCGCAGGACGTTGTACTGCGTCCCGGTGATGCCGTGCGGCTGCAGCACGAGCTCGAGCTCGCGCGAGAGCGCGTCGGCGGTGCGCACGAGGTTGAGATAGGTCTCCTCCTCGAGACTGACGAACGGTTTGCGCTGCCGGATCTCCTTTTGAAGCCTTCCTGCCATACGGGTGACGTTAACGATTGTCGTCATCACAACATTTCGTGAAGGCTGTTGCTGGTTGCTGGTTGCTGGTTGCTGGTTGCTGGTGGGTTCTCGCGATACGGGGACGCATGGCCAGTGCCGCACTCGCGACGGACGTCATGAAACCCCATGCCCCGCGAGCAACCAGCAACCAGCAACCAGCAACCAAGCGTTAGCGCACGCGCACTTCCACTCCCCCAAACCCCCGCCTCCCCGTCCGCACCGCGTAACGCGCGTCGTGGATGAGCACGCGATCGCCCTCGATCTCGTACCAGGGGAAGCGCACCCAGGACACGAAGCCGCGCACCGACGGATCGCGGCGCGCGATCTCCCATTCCGTCGTCGAACGCGGCAATGGCAGTGCGCGCGGGTCCAGGGTCAGGCCTTCGAAGAAGGAGAAGCGTCCGAAGCGGTATACCGATCCCGTCTGCGCCACGACGTCCCAGCGGGTCGGGTCGAGCGGGTGCGGCGCCACCATCAGCCGCTGCGGCGCGAGCTCGCGGGCGACGCGCGCCTCCGCGATCTCGTGCACGACCAGGCGCGCGCCGATGTACGCGAAGGCGACCATCAACGCCGCCGTCGAGATCCATCGCGCCCGCGGACGCCACAGCAGAGCGAGCAGCAGCACGATCGCGACGCCGAGGACGATGGGCAGGTAGACACGCGCGCGACCGTACACGATGTATGCGAGCAGCGCCGTGCACACGCCCCACAAGGCCACCGTCAGCCGCGACGGCGCGCGCGGTGCCAGGCATCCGCAGCCGAGGATGAGCCAGAGCCACGGGTCCATGATGTAGACCGAATCGCCGTAGAACCACGTCTCCCGGAACGGCATCAGCCAGCGCATGCCGTAGTTGTTCAGCCAGTCCAGAAACGGATGGGTGAGGATGGCGAAGAACGACAGTGCGAGCAGCCATCCCGCGTGCGCGCGACGCGGCCCGGGCCGCAAGCGATCGAGCAGCAGCAACAGACCGGTCTGCAGGAGTGGCAACACGGCCAGCGCGAGCACGCCGTGCGTCCAGCCGCGCCGGAACCCGAGGGCGAGATCCTGGTGTCCGGTGAAGTAGAGGATGGAGTCGACGTCGGGCAGGTTCGCGCCGACGATCAAGGCTGCGGCGGCGAAGCGGGTCGTGTCGCGCAGTCGCGTCGAGGCGAGGTTCGCGCCGAGGAGCGTGTGGGTGAGGGGATCCACGCCGCGACCCTATCGCAACCGCGTCAGTGCCCGCGCATGAGGCGCGCCTCGCGTGCGATGGCCCGCGACTCCGCGCTCAGCCGCTCCAGCTCGCGCAGCAGCCGCTGGGCGTCGACGTACGGCAACCGCGCGGCCTCGCGACGCAACTCACGCAATTCGCGCTGCGCCAGCGCCAGCAGCATCGACAGCTCGTCCACGGTGGGCACGGACGTACCGTAAGAAAAGTGCCGCGGCGGCGTCGGTCCGGTAGCGGACAATGGCAGCGGCGCGGTGCTATTCTCGGCCGCGGTGCGCAAAGAAGACATCGTCGCTTTCGCGATGCGTGACTGGGAGGCGATCGCCGATCACAAACGGCGCTTCTGGACCGACCGTCCCACAACGATCGACGAGCGCTTGCGCATCGCCGACGAGTTGCGCCGCTACGCGCTGTCGCTGCATCCCGACTGGCCGACGCGCGAGCAGCGCGAGGCCGACCTCGCCTCGCACGTGCGCGTCTCGGAGGCCCTCGGCCGTGTCCGATCGCGTCGCCGCGGTTGAGGTCCTCCACGCGGTCGATGCCGCGCTGCGTGAGCTCGGCGTGCGCTGGTACGTCTTCGGGGCACAGGCCGCCATCATCTGGGGCAGTCCCCGTCTGAGCAGCGACGTCGACGTCACCCTCGAAGCCGTCGCTCCCGATCGAGTCGTGCAGACGTTCCGCTCGCACGGTTTCGACATCGTGGAGAGCGACCCTGAGTTCATCGAGCGCACCCGCGTAATCCCGGTGGTTCATCGAAAAAGTGGGATGCCCGTCGATCTGGTGCTCGCGGGCGCCGGCCTGGAGGAAGAGTTTCTCGAACGCTCCATCGCCTGCGACGTGAACGGTCGCGACCTACCCGTCATGTCGCCCGAGGACCTGATCGCGACGAAGATCCTCGCCGGGCGCGCCAAAGATCTCGAGGACGTGCGCTCCGTCATGCGCGCACGAGCGGAGTCGCTCGACGTCGAGCGCGTCCGCTCGCTTCTGGCGCTCCTCGAACAGGCGTTGACGCGGAGCGACCTGCTCCGCGAGTTCGACGCGGAGTGGCAGAAGGTGCGCCAATGATCCGCGCCCGCCCGTTGTTGTCGGTTGTCAGTTCTCTGCGCCGCAACGCTGCGACGCAACTCCCCAGACAACCGACAACCGACAACTGACAACCAAGAAATGATCCCCTTCTCCATCCTCGACCAATCCCCGATCTCCGAGAACATGACCGGCGCGCAGGCGGTGCGCAACAGCATCGACCTGGCGCAGTTCGCGGAGCGGCTCGGGTACGCCCGGTACTGGGTGGCCGAGCATCACGGCACGCCGGCGCTCGCGTGTGCGAGTCCGGAGGCGCTGCTCGGGCCGATGGCCATGGTGACGTCGCGGATCCGCATCGGAAGCGGCGGGGTGATGCTGCCACATTACAGTCCGTTGAAGGTCGCGGAGACGTTCAGCATGCTCGCCGCGTTCGCGCCCGGCCGTCTCGACCTCGGCGTCGGCCGCGCCGCCGGCACCGATCCGATCACCACCTTCGCCCTGCAGCGCGATCGCCGCCAAGCCGGTCCCGACGATTTCCCGGGACAGCTCTACGAGCTCCTCGGCTATCTCGACGACACGCTGCCCGAGGACCATCCGTTCGCGCGGCTGGCGCAGTTGCCGGGGCGGCCCGAGCTGCCGGAGCCGTGGCTCCTCGGCAGTTCGGCGCAGAGCGCGCTCTGGGCGGCGGAGCTCGGGCTGCCGTACGCGTTCGCGGACTTCATCGCGCCGTACAACGCGGAGATCGTGGCCGACTACCGGCGCCGCTTCGAGCCGTCGAAGCACGCCGAGAAGCCGCGCGTGATCGTGGCCGTGTGGGCGATCTGCGCGGAGACGGACGAGGAGGCGCGGCGCATCGCGTCCAGCGCGCGGATGATGTTCACGCTCTTCTTCCGCGGGCAGCTCATCCCCATCCCGCCGATCGAGAAGGCGCTGGCGTTCCTCGAGCAGCAGCCGAAGGAGGACGACCCGTTCCGCACGCGGCGGCGCACGATCATCGGCACGCCGGACACCGTGCGCAAAGGAATCCTCGAGGCGGTGGAGGAGTACGAGGCGGACGAGGTGATGATCGTGAACATCACCTACGAGCACGAGGCGCGGCGGCGCTCGTACGAGCTGATCGCCCAGGCGCTAGCCGGTTAGCCACGTCCTGTGGAGCGGCGGCCGCTCTCGGCCGCCGAAGAGGACCCGGCGGCCGAA
>DATLOL010000033.1:0-14518 GCA_035536275.1 Thermoanaerobaculia bacterium | reverse complement strand
CTCCACCGGATCGGTCACGGTCACCCGGATCTCGTCCCCGAACGCCTTCTCCAGCTTGCGCAGCGTCTCGATCATCAGGAACGTCGTCGGGAACCACACCGGTCCGCGCCAGTTGCTGTTCCCGCCCTTCAGCCACCCTGCCGTCTCCGCGGGCTCGTAGCCCACGGAGGCGTCGGCGAAGACGAACGGGTGCTGCCCGTGGAACTTGCTCAGGCTGCGCATGCCGTATGGCGAGAGGAACTCGTCCGGATCGACGACGCGCGCGAGCAGTTGCTGCAGTTGCTCCTGATCGACGACCGCCAGCACGTGGGTGCGATCGTGGTCGTGCTCGACGGTGGTCACGCAGTGCTCGACGATGTCGCGGCGGAAGCGGAGGAACCACTCCAGGTCGCGGCGGAACGACGGGAAGGGCTCGATCCACTTCTCCTCGAGCCGCTCGACGGCGTATAGCGGAATCAGTCCGACCAGCGAGCGCACCCGGAACGGCACGACGCTGCCGTCGGGCCAGCGCAGCACGTCGTAGAAGAAGCCGTCGTCGTCATCCCACAGCGTGCGGCCGCCGTGCACCATCTTCATGGCCGCGCCGATGTAGACGTAGTGCTCGAAGAATTTCGTGGCCAGGCTCTCGTACGTGGCGTTGGTCTTCGCCAGCTCGAGGGCCATGCGCATCATCACCAGCGAGAACATGCCCATCCAGCCCGTGCCGTCGCTCTGTTCGAGCATGGCTCCGCCGGGAATGGGACGGCTGCGGTCGAAGACGGCGATGTTGTCCAGGCCGAGGAAGCCGCCCTCGAAGACGTTGTTCCCTTCGCGGTCGACCTTGTTCACCCACCACGTGAAGTTGAGCAGGAGCTTGTGGAAGCAGCGCTCCAGGAAGGCCACGTCGGCCTTGCCGCTGCGGATGCGGTCCATGTTGTAGACGCGCCAGACGGCCCATCCGAGGACGGGAGGGTTGAGATCGGAGAACTCCCATTCGTAGGCGGCGATCTGCCCGTTCGGATGCTGGAACTGCTCGAAGAGCATGAGCCAGAGCTGTTCCTTCGCGAACTCCGGGTCGACCAGCGCGAACGTCACCGCGTGAAAGGCCAGGTCCCACGCCGCGAACCAGGGGTACTCCCATTTGTCGGGCATGGAGAGGATGCGCATGGAGTTGAGGTGGCGCCAGCGGCTGTTGCGGCCGCGCAACCGCGCCTCGGGCGGAGGGCGCAGAGGATCGTCGCCGTCGAGCCAGACGTCGACGTCGAACAGGTAGCTCTGCCGCGTCCACATCATCCCCGCGAAGGCCTGGCGCTGGACGTTGCGCTCCTCTTTGCTCGCCTGCGCCGGATGGATCGACTCGTAGAACTCGTCCGCTTCTTTTTTGCGCTGGTCGATGATCTGCGTGAGGTTGTTGGTTGTTGGTTGTTGGTTGTTGGTTGTCCAGGGACGCAGACGCATCAGCATTTGCACGCTTTGGCCGGGATCGACTTCGTGTCGTACCCACGCGCAGGCCTTCGTGCCGTGGTGGCTCGGGTTCGTCGCGGCGTGCTCGCCGTCGACGATGTAGCGATGGAACGCGTCTTTCGTGAACGCGCTGCGCGACTTCGTTCCGTTGAGCCGCTCGTGGTTGGTCTCGTTGTCGGTGAAGAGCGCGCGGTGCTCGCCGGCGATCTCCAGGATGCGCGGACCGATGCGCGTGTCCGTGACCAGTCCCTCCAGCGGCGGCGCGTCAGTGTCGTCCGCGATCAGACCTGACGGATCGTGGTGGATGCGCGGCGTGGTCCCGCGTCCGTGCCACGCCCAGGTGTTGCGGTACCAGAGGTTGGGGATGAGATGGATCGGCGCGCGCTCCGGCCCGCGGTTGTGTGCGGTGACGCGGAAGACCAGTGACTCCGGATCCTCTTTCGCGATCTCGATCTCGATGTCCCAGTAGCGGCCGTCGTCGAAGATGCCCGTGTCGATCAGCTCGAGCTCGGGGTCGCTCGTGTTCCGCGCGCGATTGCCTTCGATGAGCGGCAGGTACGGATACGCGCGCTGCGGATACTTGTAGAGCATCCGCTGATACGCGTGCGTCGGCAGCGCGTCGAGATAGAAGTAACACTCCTTCACATCCTCGCCGTGATTCCCCTCGGTCGGCACGAGCCCGAAGTAGCGCTCCTTGAGGATGGGATCGCGCTCGTTCCAGAAGGCCATCGCCCAGCAGAGGATCTGGTAGCGATCGCAGAAGCCGGCGATGCCGTCCTCGCCCCAGCGATAGGCGCGCGAGCGGGCGTGGTCGTGGGGGAAAGAGCGCCACGGATCGGCGTCGGCGCTGTAGTCCTCGCGCACGGTGGCCCACGAACGGTCCGCCAGATACGGCCCCCAGTTCCGCCATCGGTTTGCGTCGGCGAGCCGCGCGCGCTCGGCGTTCATGCGGTGCACATTATGGAGTGCGGCGCAACAGTGCGGGGGTCGTCGCGCCTATACGCGCTAACGTTGCGGGCTGCATAGGAGCGACTGATGCGAGGAATGGCCCCTCACCCTAGCCCTCTCCCCGCGCTGCGGGGAGAGGGGACTGGGAGGCTGCCGCACTCCATAATCTCGGCATGAACGACCGCGTGTCATCCAGCGTGTCATCCCGAGCCGCGAAGACGGTCGAGGGATCCCCTGCTGGAACGACGGCCCTGCGGCGGCTCGGAATGACACGTGACAAACTGGCGCCATGAACGACGAGGAGTACCTCAAATCCCTCGGATACCGGCAGCAGCTCCTTCGCGAGATGGGCGGCTTCTCGAACTTCGCCGTCTCGTTCTCGATCATCTCCATCCTCACCGGCGCGGTGCTGCTGTACGGCTACGGACTGAAGTTCGCGGGACCGATCGTGAACTCGGTCGGCTGGCCGATCGTCAGCCTGTTCACGCTGGCCGTCGCGGCGTCGATGGCGGAGATCGCGTCCGCGTATCCGACCGCGGGAGGGCTGTACTACTGGTCGCTGAAGCTGGGCGGGCGGGGATGGGGATGGCTCACGGCGTGGCTGAACATGATCGGCCAGGTCACGATCACCGGCGGGATCAACATCGCCGCGGCGATCTATCTCGTCGGCGCGGCCACGCGCATCTTCGGGCTCAGCGGCGACTATCTGACCAACTGGTACTTCCAGCTCGCGGTGATGATCGCGATCCTGATTCCGCAGGTCGGGATCAACGTCTACGGCATCCGCCTCACCGCGCGTCTCTCCGACGTCAGCGTCTGGTGGCACATCGCGGGCGTGCTGCTGATCACCATCGCGCTCACCGCGTTCGGCACGCATCACAACAGCGGCGCGTTCCTCTTCTCCTACGCGCCAGCCGTGAATGCCTACGACGCGTCGTCCACGCTGACCGTGTCCGAGCTCTCCACGCCGTCGCCGCTGTTCCGGATCTTCCCCGCCCTGGCCGATCTCTATCGCGCCGCGCCGGCCGCTCTCATGTTCGTGCTGGCGCTGCTGCAGGCGCAGTGGACGTACACGGGCTATGACGCGTCGGCGCACATCGCCGAGGAGACGCGGATGGCGAGGAAGAACTCGGCGTGGGGGATCTTTCTCTCCGTGGCCGTATCGGCCGTCGTCGGCTACGCGATGCTGATGGTGCTGACGTGGTGCATCCCCGACGGTGACGTCGCCAAGACCGCGGCCGACGCCTATCCCGTGCTGTACATCATCGATCGCAACCTCACGCCGTTCCTGGCGAACCTGATCGCCGTGATCATCGGCGGCGCGATGTGGCTCTGCGGCCTGGCCAGCGTCACGTCGATGGGGCGCATGTGGTACGCGTTCGCGCGCGACGGCGCGATGCCCGGCTCGCGCATGCTGTCGCGCGTGTCCGCGAACGGCACGCCCTTGAACGCGATCGTCGTGACGAGCATCCTCTCGGTGCTGGTGTGCGTGTACGCGGCGGCGTTCTTCGTGGTGACGTCGATCAGTACGATCACGCTGTACCTCGCCTACGTGATCCCCATAGCTCTCAATCTCCGCAACCGTCTGCCGCGCGAGAGCGCGGTCTGGTCCCTCGGACGCTTCGGGCCGGCGATCAACGTGATCGCGATCCTCTGGTGCGCGTTCATCGTCGTAATCTTCGTGCTGCCGCCGAACGAGCTGGTGTTGTGGACGATGATTGGCGTGGGGGTGGCCTTGGCTGTTTACTGGACCACTACACGAGCGGCAGGCGGATCTCGAAGCGCGCCCCACCCTCCGCCCGGTTCGACGCCGTGATCGTGCCGCCGTAGCCGTCGACCACCGCGCGGGCGATGGCCAGGCCGAGGCCGTCGTGGTCGCGCTGGGCACTGTCGGGGCGGAAGGAGAAGAAGCGGTCGAAGATCCGGCCGAGGTGCTCGGGGGGGATGCCGGGACCGTCGTCGTCGACGCGGATGACCGCGCGACCGTCATGCTCGCGCACGGTCACCCGCACATTCGAAGCGAAGCCACGCGCGTTGTCGACGACGTTCCGCACCGCCTGCGCCAACCGCTCCGCCGACGCAACGACGGTCACCGGATGCGACGGCAGCTCGGCGTCCGGCGCAATCTCACGAACGACCTCCCGCACATCCACAGGCGCCGCCTTTTCGAGATCCAAAGCCGCGTCGATGCGCGAGATCTCGCGCACGCCATTGAGGAGACGGCTCAATCGAGCGACTTCCTTCTCGATCGTTGCACCGAGCTGCTGCCGCTCTTCCTCGTCCTCGGACTGGGCGAGCAGCTCCGCCGCGCTGCGAATCGACGCCAGCGGATTCTTGAACTCGTGCGACACGTCCGCGGGCACGCTCTCGACGAACGCAAGATGCCGCTCCAGCCGCGCGGTGAGCTTCTCCAGCGCGCGGGTGAGATCGCCGATCTCGTCGCGACGGTGCGAGCCGCGAAAGCCACGCTTCAGGCGGCCGCGGTGATCGAGCAGATCGTCGGCCTCGTCGCGCAGGCGCACCAGCGGACGCGCGATCGTGGCCGCGAAGAGCATGCTGAGAATCGCCGCGGCCACGACCGAGATCACGAACACGCGGAACACGTGCAGGCGCACACGCCACAGCGCGGTGAGGATGCGCGACGTCGACTGCGACACGATCACCGCCCCGGCCACGGGACCGTTCGCGCCGTCGCGAATCGGCAGGACGCTGTACAGCGTCAGCGAGCGCTGTCCCGAGCTCTCCTGCAGCGTCGCCGCGTAGCGTCCCTGCAGCGCGCGGTTCACGACGTTGTGCGGCGTCACGTCCTCGACCGGCTTCTTCGATCCGCGTCCCCGCACGATCGGCTTGATCCATCGCCACACCGTCGCACCGGACCGGTAGAGCAGGCTCTCCCGCGAATTCGTGGAGCGGCGGTCTTCAGGCCGCCGGTAAGAGTCTTCGGCGGGCTGAAGCCCGCCGCTCCACTGCGCGGAATCGGCCAGGACGCGGGTCGTGCGATCGACGACGCGGATGCGCGACTCGGAGCGTCCCGCCAATCGCTCGATCAATCCCCGCGCCTCCTCCTTCGTCAGCGGCTGCGCGGAGAGCGCCGCTGCCACCAGCCTCCCCTGCTGCACCATCGAGCGCTCCTGCAGGTCGAGGAGTTGCTGCTCGAGCGCGCGCAACGAGAAGACGCCCGCCAGCGGCAGGAACACCAGCAGCACGTTGAACAGGAGCAGCCGCAAGCCGATGCGCGGAATGCGCAGCTTCACGGCGGCACCTGGAAGCGATACCCGAGGCCGTGGACGGTGTCGATGGGGTCATCGGCGCCGGCGTCGGCCAGCTTGCGGCGCAATCGCTTGATGTGCGTGTCGATGGTCCGCTCCTCGACATGCACGTCATTCGGATACGCCTCGGCCAATAGTTGCCCGCGCGACTTCACCACGCCCGGCCGGCGCGCCAGCGCCTCGAGCAGGTTGAACTCCGTGAGCGTGAGCGGCAGCGTGTGGTCGTTCCAGCGGGCCTCGAAGCGGCGGAGATCGAGCCGCAGCGCGCCCGACTCGACGATCTGTTCCTCCGCGCCGCCGGGCGGCTCCTGCCGCAGCCGCGCGCGGCGCAGCAGCGCCTTCACCCGCGCGATCAGCTCGCGCAGCGCGAACGGCTTGCAGAGGTAGTCGTCGGCGCCGAGCTCCAGGCCGAGGACGCGGTCGAGCTCTTCGTCCTTGGAGGAGAGGATGAGGATGGGGAGATGCTCGCTGCGGGCGCGCAGGCGGCGGCACAGCTCCAGGCCGTCCATGCGGGGCATGACGATGTCGAGGATGGCCAGATCGGGCAGCGCGCGCTCGAACTTGTTCAGCGCGGAGAGCCCGTCGGGGAAGGTCTCCACGCGAAAGCCGTCGCGCTTCAGCGCCAGACTGACGGTGGTGCGCAGGCTCTCCTCGTCATCTACGAACGCGACGAGCGCTCCGGTCATGAATCGAATCTAACGCATTCGCGCGCGCGGGAACGCGCTGCCATGAAATCGCCACATCTTTCCTCGGCACCGCCGCGCGGACTCCCCGGCGCGGTAACGCGTGGGACGCATATTCGTCGCATGAGTATGACGACCGACGACACCACTCCCGCTCCTCCGCGCCGCCTCCGCTATCCCGCTCTGGTCGAAATGATCATCCTCGGCGGGATCGCGCTCGTGCTCATGCTCGCGCTGTCGATGATCCATTCGCTCGTCCTCGAGCGCGCCTCGCGCGCAAGGGCGGCGCGGGCCGAGATCGCGGCATCGTGGGGACAGAGCCAGATCCTGGGCGGCCCGGTGCTGATCGTGCCGTACCGGGTGCGCTACATCAGCGCCGGCAAGATCCTCGAGGCCAAGCACCACGCCCATTTCCTCCCCGACCGGCTGGTGGCGCGCGGGCGCCTGCTGCCGGAGCGCCGGCACCGCGGCATCTTCGAGACGGTGCTCTATCGCGCGCAGTTGCGCGTCGAGGGCGAGTTCGCGAGACCGGACTTCTCCGGATGGGACGTCGCGCCCACGGACATCCTCTGGAACGAGGCCATCCTCACGGTCGGCGTCTCCGATCTGCGCGGCATCGGCGGCAACCCGGTGATGCAGTGGAACGGCGGCGCGCTGAAGTTCTCGGGCGGCAGCGGCAATCCGCGGCTCTGGGCGAGCGGACTCACCGCGTCGAACCCGTTCCCCGGCGGCCCGACCGCGGCGCGGTATCCGTTCGCGATGAACCTCTCGCTGAACGGGAGCGAGCACATCTCCTTCTATCCGCTGGGACGGGAGACGGTCGTCGAGCTGACGTCGCCGTGGCCGGACCCGAGCTTCAGCGGCGCGTTCCTCCCGCAGTCGCGACGCATCACCGACCAGGGATTCTCGGCGCGCTGGAGCATCTCCTCGCTGGCGCGCAGCTATCCGCAGCAGTGGCGCACGAACGACGAGCCGGACTTCGGGACATCCTTGGTGCCGTCGGCGTTCAGCGTCGGACTCTTCTCGCCGGTCAGCCACTACCAGCAGGCCGAGCGTTCGGTGAAGTACGGCGCGCTGTTCATCGTGCTGACGTTCGTGACCTTCTTCCTGTACGAGCTGCTCAGCCCCGTGTCGCTGCACCCGGTGCAGTACTTCCTCGTCGGCGGCGCGCTGTGCGTGTTCTACGTGCTGCTGCTCAGCATCTCCGAGCACGCGCCGTTCGGCATGGCCTACGCGATCGCGTCCGTGGCCACGGTCTCGCTGATCACGATGTACGGCGCCGCACTGCTGAAGAGCGCATTGCGCGTGGCCGGACTGGCCGCCGTATTGGCGATGCTGTACGGCTACCTGTACGTGCTGCTGCAGCTCGAAGACTGGGCCCTGCTCATGGGGTCGATCGGCCTGTTCCTGATCCTCGCGCTGGTGATGTACGCCACGCGCCGCGTCGACTGGGGCACGGCGCACCTCGGGTTCGCGCGGGAGAAGGAAGCGTAAGCGGTTGCTGTGTTGCTGGTTGCTGGTTGCTGGTGCTGCAGCGCCCTAGGAACCAGCAACACAGCAACCAGCAACAGAGGGTCTCACCCGCTATCCTTGCCGCATGATTCGCGCGGCCTCACTGCTCGTCGTTCTGCTGATCGGATGCTCGACGCATACTCCTCCGCGGCCGAGTCCCGAGGCTCGGCTCGCGGAGCTGGGGATTACGCTGCCGTCGGCGAGCGCGCCGGTGGCGAACTACGTCAACGCGGTGCGCACCGGCAACCTGGTGTTTCTCGCGGGAAAAGGTCCGCGACGGGCCGACGGCACGAACGTGACCGGCAAGGTCGGAACGGATCTCACCATCGAGGAAGGCTATGCCGCGGCGCGGCTGACCGGCATCAACCAGCTCGCCGCGCTCAAGGCGGAGATCGGCGATCTCCGCCGCGTCCGCCGCATCGTCAAGGTCCTCGGCCTGGTGAACTGCGACCCGTCGTTCACCGACCAGCCCCGCGTGATCAACGGCTTCTCGGACCTGATGGTCGAAGTCTTCGGCGAGGCGGGCAAGCACGCGCGATCGGCCGTCGGCGCGCCGTCGCTGCCGGGCGGCATCGCTGTGGAAGTGGAGATGATCGTCGAGGTGGAGTGACGCAGGAACCCCGGACCGCCGGCGTCCTCGCCGGCTGAGCAGGGAGCGACTCGCTCCCGCGGGCGGCGGGACGCCGCCTGCTCAGCCGGCGGGACGCCGGCGGTCCTTTAGCTCGTCGAGGAACGGCGCCTGGCCTTTGAGGATCTTCGTCCGTGCCTCTTCGATTGGGAACCACGCCCCGCGGTCCACCTCGGGGAACTCCGCGCGCTTGCCCGACTTCGGTGGCCACTCCATCGAGAACAGGTTGCTGCGCAGTTGCGCGGGATCGCAGTCGCCTTCCACCGCGAACGCCACCACGGTCTTGCCGCTCGGCTGGCGGAGCGGCTTCAGCGCGCGCAACTCGCCTTCGACCGCAAATCCCGTTTCTTCGGAGAACTCACGCATCGCGGCAGCGGCAGGATCCTCCCCCTCATCGATCTCGCCTTTCGGAATCGACCACGCGCCGAGGTCTTTCTTCGCCCAGAACGGGCCTCCGGGGTGGACGAGGAACACTTCCAGCCCTTCGCCGCGGCGGCGATACAGAACGATTCCGGCGCTGGTCTTCGCGGGCATGTGAGGACGCATTATCAGGTGGCGTCCAACTTAGTCTCACGAGGCACGTGCTGAGTCGGGCTAACATGGCTCCTCGACTCGCAGGCTCGCTCGGAGCTATTTCAAAATGCAAACGCTGCGTCGCCTTCTACTGATCGTGTTGCTGCTCGCGTTTCCGCTCGCGCTGCCGGGCGGGGAAAAGAGCACGCCGCCGCCTTGCCGGGGAACGGGAGAGTTTCCGCTCGCGCTTCCCGGCACCATCCCTCCGGAAGGGCTCGCGCAGTACGAGAAAGACGTCCTGGCCTGGCTGCAGCGGCGCGCGTACGTCACCGAGCTGGCGTGGTGCGGCGACAAAGGCATCCGCGACACCGGCCCGTGGATCAACGACGTGTACTACGGCACGCACAAGGCCGCGCGCGTCTACTACTCGCCCGCGGTGATGACCTGGCTCGAGTCCGGCCGCAAAGGCGCGATCCCCGACGGCGCGATGATCATCAAGGAAGGCATCGCCGCACCGGCCGCGCGCTGGGAGAACGGTCCGCCGTCGAAGATCACCGACTGGACCATCATGATCAAGGACGCGAAGCACTCCGCCGACGGCTGGTGGTGGGCCGAGCTGTGGGAAGGGATGCCCTTCGACAACCACGAGTGGCCGTTCCAGTATCCGAACGCCGGCTTCGGCATCTACTGCGTGCGCTGCCACGCCTCCGCGGAAAAAGAGTCGACCTTCGCGGCCCTGAACAACATCGCCAGCCATCCCGGCGATCCGCTCACCTTCCGCGTCGACGACTCCTGGCGCGACGAAAAGGCCGGGAAGGCACGCCACGCGACGCCGCCGCAAGCCCCGCCGCCCACGCCCATCGTCGCGCCGAACCCCTCGTTCCTGCAGACGTTCCGAGGACTCGGCCCCATCGATCCGAACAGCGTGCTGCGCATCCCCAACGAGTCATGGGATCACGTGCCGGCGAACGGACAGATGTTCATGACCTCCGATCAATGCCAGTCCTGCCACAGCGCGGCCATCAGTCCGTTCGGCCCGGCGATGTGGCTGACGAGTGGAGCGGCGGGCTTCAGCCCGCCGAAAGGCGTCAACGTCTCGCCGTACAGCGAGTGGCGCTGGTCGCCGATGGGACTGGCCGGACGCGATCCGATCTTCTACGCGCAGCTCGACAGCGAGCTGTCCTACCTCGACACGATCCCCGATCCGGCCAAACGCGCGAGCCTCAAGCACTCGGTCGTCGACACGTGCTTCCGCTGCCATGGCGTGATGGGCAAGCGCCAGCACGACCTCGATCAACCCGGCGCGCACTTCGACCTCGACTACGTCTACCGCACCGGCAGCCAGCCCGGCGCGACGTACGGCGCCCTCTCCCGCGACGGCATCAGTTGCGGCTCGTGCCATCACATCCGCCGCGACGAGATCCCGCCGACCTGGAAAAAGTCGCCGCTCGAGTTCTTCCTCACCAACTCCACGACCGGCCAGTTCCAGACCGGTCCCGCGAAAGAGCTCTTCGGCCCCTTCAAGGACGACGAGATCGTCACCGTCCCCATGGACAACGCTCTCGGCGTGAAGCCGAAGCACAACGAGTACATCCAGAGCTCGCGCATGTGCGGCAGTTGCCACACCATCGATCTGCCCGTGGTCGACAGCAGCACGCCGGGCACGCACTCGATCGAGCAGGCCACGTATCTGGAGTGGCTGAACAGCGCCTACCAGAACGAGCTCGGCAAGCCCGGCCCGCAGGCCCAGAGCTGCCAGGACTGCCACATGCCCCGCAAGCAGGTGAACCCGCGGCTGGGGATGAACGTCGATCCGATCCAGACGCGGATCGCCATCGTCGAGGACGACACGTTCCCGGCGGCCGAGCATCGCGCACCGACCGAGGACATCCGCGTACGCTTCCGCACCTCGGGCTTCGCGCGGCACGAGCTCCTGGGCATGAACGGCTTCCTCCTGGAGATGTTCAAGCAGTTCAACGACATCCTCGGCGTTCGCAAGAGCGATTACATGACCGGGAAGTCGGACAACCTCGAGAACGCACAGGCCAATCTCTTCGACCAGGCCCGCACGCGCACGGCCACGGTCACCGCCGACACGAAGATCGACGGCCGCACGCTCACCTCGAATGTGACGGTCACGAACCTGACCGGCCATCGCCTGCCGAGCGGCGTCGGCTTCCGCCGCACGTTCCTCGAGTTCCTCGTGCTCGAGAATCGCGACGGGCGCTCGCGCGTGGTCTGGAGCTCGGGCGCGACGAACAGCGTCGGCGTGATCGTCGACGGCGAAGGGCGTCCGCTCCCGACGGAGCTCCTCACCGACGGCGCGTATCAGAAGCACCACGAGGTGATCACGTCCGACGATCAGGTGCAGATCTACGAGGAGCTGACCAAGGACTCGGACGGCAACTTCACGACGAGCTTCATCCGCCGCGACTCCGACGTCAAAGACAACCGCCTGCTCCCCCTCGGCTGGACGAAGTCCGGCCCCGATCCCTCACTCAACGGCCGCTGGCTGGCCGCCACGTTCCCCCACGGCAACGCCAAAGACGATCCCGACTACAAGAGCGGCAAAGGCTACGACCGAGTGCAGTACCGCATCGCCCTCCCGCCCGACGTCGACCCCGCGAACGTCACTGTCCGCGCCTCGCTCTACTACCAGAACATCCCGCCCTACTACCTCGATCAACGCTTCCGCATCGGCAAGGGCGAGGCAACGCGCCGCCTCTACTACATCGCGTCGAACCTCAACCTGCAGGGCTCGCCCATGGAGAACTGGAAGATCCTCGTGGCGCGGAGCGAGTAGGTCGCTTCCGCTAGGGGTACGACCGGGAGCGCCTCCGGCGGGCCGCCACGGGCGGCAGCGCTTGTTGGCCTAGCCAGACCGCACGCCTGTCGCCCGAACGATGCGTCCCTCATCCACGGAAACCATGTTCCCTCGCAAAGACTACAGCTTGCGCGCGTGTCCATACGCCGAGCTTGTCGTAGACGCTGGAGACGTGATTGCGGACCGTCTTTGCGCTGATGGCGAGGCGGTCGCCGATCTGCGTGTTGTCGAGACCTTCGCTCAGCAGCGCGAGGACTTCGCGCTCGCGTGGCGAGAGCGACGTGAATGCGTCGCTCGTCGTCGCCGGTCGCGCGCCGGTGAACGCGAGCACCGCTTCCTGAAAACGCGTCCATGCCGGCTCGTGCTCGAGGAGGACGTGATTCTTCGACTCCAGCTCGACGAACTCCGCGCCCGGAATCGAGGACGCGATGAGGCGTCCTTCCGATGCCGGAATCACGTTGTCGTCGGCGGCGTGAATCACCAGCGTCGGCACGCGCACCTGTTCGAGGAGGGCGACGATATCCACTTCGCCGCGAAGCTGCAGCAGGTCCGCGGCCATGGCTGGCGCCACCGTCTTGCGGCAAAGCTCGTTGAACCACGCGACCTGCTCCGGCGTCCCGTCGGGGATGAACCGCGACGTGAAGAGCTGCCGGAACGACGGATTCGACTTGCCCCATCCGACGCGCACCGCCTCGACGATGGCCCGGTACTCGCGCTGCAGCTCCGGATTGCCGCGGCGCAGGTATCCGCGCGCGTAGCCGCCGTAGAGGACCATGCGCGCGACGCGCTCGGGATGCCGCACCGCGTAGTGGATGCAGGCCAGCGAGCCCTGGGAGATGCCGAGGATCGTGAAGGGCTCGCGGGGCGCAGCGGCGTCGCAGACTTCCTCGAAGTCGCTGATCCAGCGGTCGACGGAGACCGTGGGCGGGTCGCGATCGCTCAGGCCGCAGCCCCGCTCGAGCGCGCTGGAGCGCTCGACGTACGTGCTCTTCTCGAGCGTCGCCCTCATTCTCCTCTTCCGCTTCTGGCAGCCCCTCGGCGGCTCGATCTGGAACGTCACCGACCCGATCGGCCGCACCGTGCTCTACGCGCTCTTCGCCTTCGGCTTCGCGCTGGTCCTCGTGTCGACGTTCCTCATCAACCACTTCGACCTCTTCGGCCTGCGCCAGGTGTGGCTCTACTTCCGCGGCCGCCCGTACACGCGACTCGAGTTCGGGACGCCGGGACCGTATCGCCTCGTGCGCCACCCGCTGTACGTCGGCTGGTTCTTCGCGTTCTGGGCGACGCCGTCGATGACCTTCGCGCACCTCCTCTTCGCCATCGCCACGACCGCGTACATCCTCATCGCGATTCAGTTCGAAGAGCGCGACCTCGTGCGCGAGTTCGGCGGGACGTACGAGGACTACCGGCGCCGGGTGCCGATGCTGGTGCCACGGCTGACGCCAGGCGTCGAGGCGCAAAGGCTCAAAGGCTCATAGGTTGAGAAAGCTCCCGTGAGCCTCTGAGCCTCGATGCCTGTCGTTTCACAACCTTCACACGCGTCTCGCGTAGTGAAGTGCGAAAGGAACGAACGCTTGACGACACGCATCCACCGTATCGCTGCAGTCGCCTTCACCATCGCAGTCACGACCTCCGCCTTCGCCCAGTTCGGGCCGGAGCCCGACTTCACCGTCACCGCCGAGGAGCGCGGGAAGGTGATCGAGAACTCGATCGCGCGTTTGAACGAGCGCTATGTCTTCCCCGAAGTCGCGAAGAAGATGGAGGAGGCCGTCCGCGCCAAGGCCTCGAGCGGCGAGTACGACAAGATCACCAGTGCCCGCGAGCTCGCCGAAACGCTCACCCGCGACTTCCGGGAAGTCAGCAAGGACAAGCACCTCGGCGTCCGCCATCACAGCGGTCCCGTCCCCGACCGCGATCCGGATGCGTCGCCGTCCGCCGCGGAGGTCGAAGCGCAGAAGGCTTTCGCCACGACTGTCAATTACGGCTTCGAGAAAGCGGAGCGTCTGCGCGGCAACATCGGCTACATCGACATCCGCGGCTTCATGCCCCCGGAGATTGGAGCGGAGACCGGCGCGGCGGCGATGACCTTCGTCGCCAACACCGACGCGCTCATCGTCGACCTGCGCTTCAACGGCGGCGGCGAGCCGGCCATGGTCGCCTTCCTCACCAGCTACCTCTTCGATGAGCCGACCCACCTCAACGACATCTGGACACGCCACACCAACGCCACGCAGGAGTGGTGGACGTCGAAAACCGTTTCCGGGCGGCGGTTCGGCGGGAGGAAGCCGGTGTACGTGCTGACGAGCAAGAACACGTTCTCCGGCGGCGAGGAGTTCGCGAACAATTTGAAGGTCCTCAAGCGCGCGACCATCATCGGCGAGACCACCGGCGGCGGTGCGCACCCAGTGAGCGAAGTGAAGATCAGTGAGCACTTCACGATCGGCGTGCCTGACGCGCGCGCGATCAACCCGATCACGAAGACGAACTGGGAAGGCACGGGCGTCGCGCCGGACGTGAGCATCGCCGCGCCGCAGGCTCTCGACAAGGCGTACCTGATGGCGCTCGAACAGATCGTCGCGTCGACGACGGACCCGCGCCGCAAGGCGGGCCTGCAGCGCGTGCTGGACGAGAAGAAGCAGAAGACGATGTAAGTGGAGCGGCGGGCTTCAGCCCGCCGACAGACAACCGGCGGGCTGAA
>DATLOL010000032.1:0-29865 GCA_035536275.1 Thermoanaerobaculia bacterium | reverse complement strand
AGCGTCTCGCCAGCGTCAACGTCGAATTCACCCGCGAAGCCTTCGCCACCGTGGGCGCCTCGGGCGGCGTGCAGAACATCATCGGCAACACGCCCGACCAACTGCACGAGGCCCAGGATGAGATGTCGCGGTGGACGGCGGTGGAGGCGGAGCTCCGGGCGATGCTCTCCGGCGTGATCGCGGGGAACATCGTGCGCCGCCAGCGCATCGGCCGGGTGGCCCTGCAGGCGTACAACGTCAGTACGCAGCTGGTGAAGGAGCAGGACCACGCGGACCTGCTGCCGCACGTGGCGCGCATGCGCCAGATGAGGAAGTTCGGGCGCCGGCGCGCGAAGCCGTCGGCCGAACCGCAGCAGCAGCCCGCACCCGCGAAGTAACGCAGGAGCAGCAGTAGACGACGACCGGGCGCGCCGCGGCGCGCCCGGTCCTTTGCCCGAAAGGACGATTCCTATGAACAGAACATTCGACGCCGAACCGATCCTGCGCCAGCTCGCGGAGATCCGCCGCGTCATCCCCTACCTCCAGCCCGGCCCGCCCCCGCCCCCTTCTCGCACCGTCCCCTGTACACCCGAGGACTTCGAATACGCCGCCGTCGCCGACGGCGTGGAGTCGCTCCTGCACGAGCTCGAAGCCGCCATCGATCACGCCTACGCGCTGGCCACCGCCAAAGCGCTGGAGATCTATTACACGGCCGAGGAACTGTCGCGCCAACCGGAGCACGCGGAGCTCATCCCGCACGTAGCGCGCATGCGTGAAGCGTGGGAGGAGGAACACGGGCGGCCGATTCCGGAGCGGGAGGCGCGCTGAGGCTCACGCTCGTCGCGGGCGGACGGTGAAGTCAGGCGGATCGGTCGCTTGCCGTCGTCTTTTCAATTCGCCGATCAATGTCCGCAGCCACGGCTTCGACAACGCCGGTTGTGCCGCCAGCTTCCGTACGAATTCATTCTTCTCGCCTGAAGAACGCGCTGAAGGCGCGGGCCTAGAAGCGGCTACTTCACCTTTTCGATGGTGAACTTCCCGAACGAGATCCCGACGTCGACGCCCGTGCCTTTGCCGGCGATGGCCAGGGAGATGTCGCCTTTGGTGACGACGGACGCTTTGGCAGACTTACCGGCGCCGGCGTGGGCTTCGCCCTGGCCGTAGCTGCCGAAGATCTCGGAGATGTCGTCCACTTCCGTGAACTTGCCGATGGCGTCTTTGATCTTCGAGCGGCCGAAGGTGATGCCGCCGCCCTTGGACGAGACTCTCACCTTTGCCTTCTGCCCGTTGTCGCACTTGATGGTGCCCGTGCCGGACGACGTCTTGTAGAACGCCGACCATCCCGACATGGTGAAGGTCATCTCGCAAACGGTTCCCGCCTGCGCGGGCACGGCGAGCATCAGCACCGCAACGACCACTGCTAGTCCGAGTCTCTTCAAGAGGTCCTCCATCGACGTGTGAGCTCGAACTTTAGCGCAACGCGCGGCTCACGGACGTTTCGTTGCGATCAGCTCGACGACCGACGGGATGACCATGTGGGCGTGAGGGTCGGCGGAGACGCGCTCGAACGCGCCGCGGACCCGTGCTGCTTCTTCGGACGTGATCCGGCCCAGATCGATCATCCGCAGGAGGCCCGTCTCGATGAAGGCGCGGGGCCACTGCCAGAGCCGGTCGTGGGGCTGGATCATGTCGCTGAACTGGCGCCAGGCGACGTCGAAGCCGAGCTCACGCATCCAGCGCGGCAGGTCGAAGCCGACGTCGGGCTCCCCGCCCTCATCGCGCCAGCTCTTCATGACCGCGGCGACGAAGCGCTCGAAGTGCTCATCGCGTGGAGAGAGCCGCCAGGTGCGGTAGTCGAAGTATTCATGGACCACCAGACGGCCTCCTGGTTTGAGCGCAGCATGGATGCTGCGCAGGAGCTCCTGCGGCCGGGGAACGAACGCGAAGACCCAGCGCACCCACGCGCCGTCTGCATCGAGTGGCGGCACGCCCGCTTCCGAAAAGTCGATGGAGAGTGTCCGGACCGGAAGATTGCGCAACTTGGCCGTCTGTCGCACGACCTCGAGAAAACGCTCCGAGCGATCGATGCTCACGATCTCTCCCCGCGCCCCGACCAACTCGGCGAGATCGGCGGTCGCATAACCGGGACCGCAGCCCACGTCGATGATGCGATGTCCGACGTTGAACCCCGCGCGGCTCCACCCCTCCAGAGCACGCGCACGCCAGACGCGGTGCTGAATCCCCAGTCGCTCGATCTCCGCGTCGTGCGTGCCGAGCACGTACGGCTTCTCGTCGGTCATGTCGTTCGCTCCCGCCCCAAGAACACGATAGCTCGTCGTTCCGTTCTGAGAGCAGGCCGGCCGGTGAGCGTCCGCTCACCGGCCGAGCTCCGGGCGGCTACTCGCCCGCTTTCGGTTCCAGCGCCCCGGTGATGGCGCCGGCGACGGCGGTTGCAGCCGGCGAGTCGTAGTTGGAGAGAACGATGACCGTGTACTCGGGAGTCATCTCGACCATGGCATTGATGCCGGGAGCACCGCCGGCGAACCCTGCGCCTCCCTTGAATGCACCCTGTCCCGCCGGCGTGAGCGTGCCGGAACGCAGCGCCTTCGTGAAACTGAAAAGATCGCGCAGGGTCGAGTAGCCCCCGCCTGCGGAGCTGCCGCGTGCCGGCAGCGTGGCGAAGTTCTCCGTGCGTTCCGGCAGAGGACCATCGGGCCCGCGCCTGGTGTACCCGATGGCGCGGTTCGCGCTCTTCTCCGTCTTGAAGAAAGAGCCGCTCGACGTCATCCGCGCTTTGGCATAGACATTCCGGTCGATGTAGTCGTAGTACGTCAGTCCGCTCAGCTTCTCGACGATGGCGCCGAGGACGATGTAACCGCCGTTCGAGTAGCGCTGGTCAGTGCCGGGCTCGAAACGAAGCGGTTGCGCCGCGATCGCGGCGAGGTATGAGGCAGTGTCGCGGTAGGAGTCGGCGTTCTCCCGAAAGTTCGGGCCGAAGATGTCGCCGATGCCGGAGCGGTGCTTCAACAGTTGCTGAATGGTGATTTTGTCCGCCGAAGGAATCGTCGTGCCGGGAAGATGCTTCGCAATCGAGTCGTCGAGTGAGAGCTTGCCTGCGCGCTCCAGCTGTTCGATCGCCACACCCGTGAAGATCTTGTTGATCGAGCCGATGTTGAACTGCGTTTCGTCGGTGTTCGGCAGCTTCTTCGCGACGTCGCGGTAACCCCACCCTTTCGTCAGCAGCGGTTTGTCGCCACGCGCCACGAGCACGGCACCTGAAAAGTGTCCGACTGCCGCACGGTCGCTGACGTAGCGATCGACGGCAGTGGCGACGTCCGCGTCCGATGCGCCCGCGGCGATCGAAAAGTCGGGGTACTGCGTCTTGTCGACCGCGCCACCACCGCCGCCGACGACCACCTTCTTCTTCTCCTGAGCGATAGCTGCGAGAGAAACCACCGCCATGAGAACAATCAGAGTCTTTTTCATTTCACGTCTCCTTTGTGCTGACGTGAAGTTACGTTCCGGTTGTGTAGGAAGAATGAAGAGGCGCGACAGGGAGCTCGAACCAGAACGTGCTTCCCCGCCCCACCTGACTCTCCGCTCCAATGGTGCCTCCGTGCGCTTCGACGATCGACCGTGCGATCGCCAGGCCCAGGCCACCCCCCCCAGTCGTCCGGGAACGCGAAGCGTCGGCGCGATAAAACCGCTCGAAGACGTGCGGAAGGTGTTCCGGCGCGATTCCGGCGCCGTTGTCTGCGACTTCGAACCGCACGCGGCGCGCGTCGCTGCTGAGCGTCATCGTGATCGCCTGGGTGACGGGCGAATGTTCGATCGCGTTGCTCAGAAGATTGCGCAGGACCTGTACGATCCGGTCGGGGTCGGCTTCGACCGTGGCGTCTGATGTCAGGTCCAGCCGAAGGGTCAGACCGTGGTCGCGAATGCGCTGGTCGAAGTTGGCAGCCGCAGAGCTCACCAGATCCACACCTCGGACGGCGCGGCGCTCCAATCGCAGCTCTCCACTCTCGGCGGTGGACAGCTCCTGCAGATCGTCGACGAGCCGCGCCAGACGAAGGATCTCTTCGTGGAGTGACGTCACCAGGGCCGGATCGGCGGAGCGCAGCCCGTCCTGAACGGCTTCGAGCTCGCATCGGATGTTCGTCAGTGGCGTTCGCAGCTCGTGGGCGACGTCGCTGGCCAGTTGGCGCCGCAGGTACTGGTCGCGCTGCAGCGCGGACGCCATGACGTTGAAGGACTCGCCGAGCTGTCCCACCTCGTCCGTCGTCCTCACGACGACTCGCGCGCCGAGATCGCCCCGCGCTGCGCGTTGCGCTGCTTCCCTGAGCTCTTCGATCGGGCGGGAGATCCGGCGCGCGACCCGCGATGCGGCGAACAGGGCCAGCAGTCCGACCGCGCCGATGATCGCCATCGTGCCGCGGCTGGTGGACTGGAGGAAGCGTCCGGCCGCAGGATCGCGCTGCGACGGCAGCGGCGGGAGCACGAACAGCCGGGCCACTTCGCTCCCGGTGGCGTCGCGTACCGGATACCCGGTCGTTCTCAAAACCAGCCGGTTTCCACCCTCGACGTCGCGAAGCTCGACCATGCCGCGAGGCCGGCGCTCGATGGTCGCGTCGCGCCACGATTCCGGCGCCGCGGCGATAGTTCGTCCTTTGTCGTCGACCAGCAGGACCCCGCGCTTTCGCTCCCTCGACAGACGGTTCGCCAGCTCGCCGATGCCCTCCTCACCACTCACGCGAAAGTGCGCCGTCACCTGCTGGACGACTTCGACGTTCCGAAGCTCTTCCTCGGCCATTCGGAACCGTCGAAACTCGGTCTCCGTGTAACGCCTCGTCCCGACGCCGATGGCCACGATCGCGCCGAGGAGGATCAGCGTCACGAGCCCGAGGAGGCGGGCTCGGAGGGAGAGTCTCACGAGCGTTGCCCGCCGAGCCGAGGCCCGCTGAGCCGGTAGCCGACTCCGAACACGGTCTCGATATGAGGTCGCGACCGGTCGAGCTTTTTCCTGAGGTTCTTCACGTGGACGTCCACGGTGCGATCGAAGCCGTCGAAGTCGCCGCCGAACGCCTGTTCGACGAGAACCTCACGCGTGAACACGCGGTCCGGCGCGCGCACCATCACTTCGAGCAGGCGGAACTCGGTAGGCGTCAGCGTGACTTCCTCGCCACCCGCGGTCACGCGCCGTGTCGCCGGTTCGAGCGTGAGGTCGTCGTGTACCAGACGCTCCCCCTCTCCGCCGGACGGTGAGGTCCGCCTCAGGACGGCGCGAACGCGTGCGACGAGCTCGCGCGGGCTGAAGGGCTTCGTGACGTAATCATCCGCACCATGCTCCAACCCTTCGAGCTTGTCACTCTCGGAGGACTTCGCCGTCAGCATGATCACCGGCACCGTCGTCTCGCGCCGTAGCTGCCGGCATACCTCCATGCCGCTGATCTGCGGAAGCAGCAGATCGAGCAGGACCAGGTCCGGGCGCTCCCGTGCTGAGAGCTCCAACGCCTGCCGTCCGTCTGCGGCCCGAATCACGCGGTACCCGTCGTGCTCCAGATAGAGCGTGAGCGCCGCAGCGGTCTTGTCATCGTCTTCGACGATGAGGATGAGGCGGGAGCCAGTCACCTCCAGATGTTAGCGCGCGACTTGTGAAGAAAGGATGAAGAGGGGTCAGGTCGTCAATCGAGCAAATGCGCGACCTTCGGAAGGATCTCCCGCGCCGCCTCCACCGCCACGGCGCTCCCCGGCCCCACGTCGAAATACATCGTCACGGTAATCACGCGTGAGTCTTCGAGCGCCAGCTCCTCGGCGGTCGGGACCGTGGCGGGATCGCCGCGCCACTTGGCGATGGTGAACATGTAGACGGCGCTCGAGTCGGTCTGCAGTTCGGAGTCGAAGATCGGGTGGTCGCGGTTGACAACCAGCGTTCCGCCGATCACATGAAACGGCATCGGCAACGTGGGGCTCAGGCGAACGGAGACCGGTGCGGTGAAGATGAGGCGATCCCTGTAGCGCATGAAGCGATCCGTGAAACCGGCGATGCGGTTCACCGTTCGCGGCCCGGCTTCAACGCCGACCCGTGCCGCCGACGAGCGTGCCGCGCGGCCGAGCGCGGCGAGGAACGCGGCGCGACCGCGCGTGCGCGGCGCGGAGTACGGGACGATGTCGCGGCCGTCGGAGACGAACAGGCTGCCGTCGCGGAAGAAGAGCTGGCCCCGCACGATCAGCTCGCGCATGGTCGCCCCCACCGGCTTCACCTCGGGTCGCACGACGGTGGGCGAGCCGGTCTTCGAAAAGAGCGCGACGGCATAACCGGGATAGCGCCGTTCCAGACCGCGCACCAGCGGCGCGAGCACTGTCGCCGTACCGTGCGTGCCGAGGACGGTACGGCGCATGCCGCGCAGGACCGCGGCGCGCGCTTCGTCGCCGACCTGCAGCTCCGGAAACGACGGCGCGGGCGGAACCGGCGGACGGCCGGCGCCGCGCGTATGAACGCCGCGCACCAGACTCGCCTCGACCTGCTGTTTCGTCATCAGCCGCGACAGCGCCTCGGCGAGCTGCACGTTCGTCCACTGCGACGACGAACCGCCGAGGAGCAGCGAGACGAATTCGTCGCGCAGTTGGGTCACCTGATTGACGTTCAGGTTCACGCGCTCCGGCGATACGCTCTGGAACGCTGCACGGATCTTCCAGCCCGTGGCCGCGTCCTGCCCCGCCACCAGTCGCTCGATCAGCGGACGCCAGGTGCGGAGGTCGTAATGCATCGTCTGCAGCGCCGTGCGGCCGGTGCGGCCGGGCGCGGCCTCGTCGACGTCCGGCGCGGCCAGACCGCCGTAGATGCGCACGCCCGTGATCTCGCTGAAGGAGTCGATGAACGGCGCCTCGTTGACGCGGTCGAGCGAGCCGGGATGCAAAACAGCCGTCGTCTCGTCGCGCGGCCTGACCGGGCGCGCGTCTTCTTTCATATACATGCCGAGGCTGGGAGGGAACGTCAGTTCCTGCGCGCCGATGGAGATCCCGCTGCGCTCCCCCGGCCTCGGCCAGACGATGCCCGGCTGCGGCGTAAAGACGCGGTCGAGCGGCTCGGCGAGGTGGCGATCGTTGCGGTCGCGCGGCGCGGCGAGCGCCAGCGTGGCCAGCTCGATCGTGTATTTGTTGCACGAGCGCTCGAGCGCCGACTCGAGATCCATCGGCGCGTCGCCGTGCGGCCAGAGCTTGTAGTCGTCGCCGAGGAAGAATTGCAGGTCCTCCCGCTCCCCTTCCTCGTCCCCGTTCGGCAGCACCTTCGGCGCATGCGGCGCTACGGTGAGGTCGAGGAGGAACGGATGCCGGGTGCCGATCGCGGCGTACAGCAGAGGCTTGCCGGCGGAGCCGATCGGATGGCGCTTGAAGTTGTGGTTGACGAGCAGCCGCCGCCGCTCCTCCTCGGTCACGGGGCCCATCGCGGAGAGGTCGTTGTCGCCCGGGAAGCTGGCCGCCGCCAGCACCTCGCCGCTCTTGCCGTTCATCACCGTCACCGACGACGCGAACGGCTCCCCTGCCGCGATGTTGTCGACGAGGCGGCGGGTCTGCTCGCTGAGCGTCGCATCGAGCGACGTCTGCAGCGCACGGTCGATCGTGAGCTGCACGTCGAACGCGTTGACGAGCTCCTTCGCGCGGGCGGTGCCGACCTGCCGGATCGCGTTCGTCACGCCGCGCGCCAGCGCGTCGGCGAAGGTCAGCATCTCCTCCCCATCCTCGCCGCCGACCCAGCGCAGCAGCGGCTCCTCTTCCTCGAACGTCCGCTCCTGCCGCGCATTGCGCGTGCGCACGGTGCTGAGCCGCTCGAAGAGGCGCTCACCGGTGAAGAGGAACGTCTCCGAGCTCGCGGACGGAGCGCTCGACTGGAGATAGAGCCAGTCGCCCGTGCGCATCAGCGCCACGCGTCCTTCCGGGAGGGCGTTGCCGAGGAGGCGGATCTCGCCGGGCTGGCCGCGCTTGGTCCGTTGCTCGAGCACCACGTTGCCGGAGACGCCGTGCACTTCGACGGCAGGGGTCTGCGCGCCGCCGGCGAAGTCGAGGTGCACGCCGTTTGCGGCCACGCCCTGCGTCGCGCCGACGCGCGTGCGCACCTCGCGCAGTGGGAGGTCCGGCAGCACGCGATTGACGAGGATCGTCCGTCCATTGGACGAGCGCAGCGTCGCGTCGGCGCCCGGGCCGGAGTATTCGATGTTGCCCAGCCACTGCACCGTCGTCGCGAACGGCAGGCGGATCGTGCGCAGGAAGGGATTGATCTCGCGCAACTGGCAGTCCTGCACGATGAAGAAGTGGCCGAACAGCTCGCGGTTGCGGTTGAACAGCTCGACGTCGCTCTTCAGATGGCTGGCCTCGAACCACTTCCTCTCCGCGACGGAGGCGCGTGAAGTGATGGCGATGCGATCGCTGTGACAACTGTATTCGAGCGCGCTCCTGCGGATCATCGCGTTGACGCGGTCGACGTAGCTGGCCGACGAGTAGTACGACAGCGGCTCGTACGTCTGGCGAGACCAGAGCAGGGCCATGACGGCAATGGTGACGACGAGGGCGACGACGACGCTGCGCGGCCTCATATCCTGGCGTCCCTCACCGCCGGCTTCTGCGTCGCCGCCTTCTGCACCGAAGTGGTCTGCGCCGTCTCCGGTGCCTCGTCGCGGAAGAGCGCCGCGGCGAAGGCGGCGATCAGCAGCAGCGCGATCACCTCGAGCAGGTCGCCGGCGGAGTCGAGTCCGAAGAGATACGCGTTCTTTCCCGTCAGCAGCAGCAGCTCGTGGTTCGCGAGGATCATGTAGATGCTGGTCACGGACAGCGTAGCCGTGGCGAAATAGAGGATCGTGCCGGCGGTGCCGCGTGACGGAGAGCCGTGCACTGCGGCGTCGCTGCCCGACCATGGCGCGAGCATCTGGCCGATGAGGAAGAACGCGGCGTAGACGAGCAGCATCGCCGTCGTGCCGAAGAGCCCCCATTCCGCGGCGATGAACACCGCCGGCGCGAAGTCGCGCAGAGCCGTGTCGCCGAGGTGGGGGCTGACGTCGCTCTGGCCGTAACCGCGCCCTGTGAGGCCCGTGCTGATGTAGCGCTGCAGGATCGCGGAGGTGATGGCCAGGCTCTCGCCGCGCTTCGTCGCCAGCTCGCGCAACCGCTCCGGCTCGGCGAAGTGAATGAAGCGCGCGAAGTTCGAGTCGGACGCGCGCTCGAGCATCTGCTCTTCGTTACCGAAGAGCGGGATCGCCAGACGCCACATCGGCGCGATGCCCACGAAGACCACGACACCCGCGGCGAGCACCCACGGCAGAAAGTCGGCGGCCCGCCTTCCCTCGCGATGGATGCTGCAATGGAGGCCGAGGAGGAGAAACACCAGCACGGGCACGTTCAGCAGCGCCAGTCCGATGTCGCTCGTCAGCGCGGCCGGCAGGATCCAGACGAAGAGCAGGAGGCAGACGACGGCGAAGAAATCGGAGCTCTCGATGCGCCGGTTGCGCCGCGCGCGCTCGAAGAGCTGGTAGAGGAAGAAGCCCTGCAGCACGACCGCCGCCGGCACGTGCACTGCGCTGATCGACAGGCGCACGCCGCCGCGGATGACGCTCTCCTTCCAGCCGAGCATCAGCAGCAGGAAACGGACGGCGAAGATCAGCACCGCCACGGCGATGTACGGCGCGTTCTCCGGCGTCGTCCAGTCGCGGAATCGGCGCATCCACCACGGCGAGAACCAGCCGACGACGAACCACAGGACGAGCGAGATCACGATCGTCGACGGTTCCGCGAACCGCCGGATGAGCAGCCAGACGGCGATGGCGAAGAGGCCGCCGTAGATCGCACGGCGCACCGGCTCGGCGAGCGTCACCGGACGGCGGTTCGCGAGTCTGTCGAAGAAACCGGCGACCCAGCCCCAGGCGGCAGTCGTTGCCTGCCAGCCCCGCACGAACGCACCCGCGACGAAGTCGCGCACCACCTGCGTGCGCGCCAGCGCGATCGCCGCCGCGAGCAGGTGACAGAGAAACCAGATCCACCGCCGCTGCCCGTCGACGGCCTGCAGGCAGAAGACCGCGGAGAAGAACAGGCCCGCCATCGCCGGCGCCCACGGATGCATGGCCACGTCGCGCACGTTTCTCCGCGGCGGCGGCGCGAGCGGCACGCTGGCGGCGAGGAACATCCACGGCAGCGCCATCCAGGCGACCAGCCCCAGCTCCACCGCTTCGAGCCGATGCGGCGGCATCGACCAGGCGCGGTAGCCGACCAGCAGGCGGACGCCGATCAGCACCTCGACCGCGCCCGCGAAAAGCGTCTGATTCACGGTGAAACGCCCTGCCCGCGCGGCGATCGCCTTGAAGAACTGCAGCAGCAGTCCGGCGAGCAGGAGGAGGAGCGGCGGGCGCAGCACGTCCAGCCGGAACGCCGCGAGATCGGTCGCGCCGATCCAGGCCACGCGCGCCAGCACGCCGTCGGTCGGCCCGCGCGGCGAGACGATGCGGAACGTGGAGTCGAAGTCGCGCGGGAACCAGCGTGACAGCTCGAGGAGCGAGCTGGCCTGCAGCGACACCGACTCGGAGAGCCCGCGGAAGTAGAGGCTGCGGTCGACCATCTGCGCGTCGCCCATGCCGAGGGAGACGGTGGTCGCTTTCTTCTTGTCATCGCCGCGCTGCAGCACCAGCGCGTCGAATTGCTCCTTCGAAAGCGAATGCACTTCGGGCGTGTCGAGCTCCAGGGCGAAGCTCTGCCGCCCGGCGCGGTACGTCATGCTGCGCCGCTCGACGATGCCCGGCCGCTCGAATCCTTCCGCCTCCATTGGCAGCGAGTAGAAGCGAATCGAGTCGCCGTCCTCGAGCGTCGCCGCGGCCTCCGGCGTCACGGTAGTCCCGCCGCGGACGAGCGTGACGCCCGGGTCGAGCGTCACCAGCCGCAGCCGCGGTCCGGGACGGGCGTAGCAGAGGAATGAGCGGAGGCGCGTGCCGTTCGCGAACGGCTCGAGCGAGTACGTGCGCGTGCCGGCGGAGCTCGGATCGGCCCAGGCCATCTCGATGGGGATGTCGAGCCCCGGTACCATCGTGCTGCGCGCCGGGATGCGGATCGTCGCGTCGCCCTGCGTGAACGCGCGCTCCGATTCGTCATACGTCCAGCACGCGCCGCCGGCGCAGAGTCGATCGCCGTCCTCGAGCGGTTCAGCGCCGACCAGGCCCGCCCCGCCTGCCGCCACGAGTCCCGCTCGCGCGCCGGGCGCCGGCAGCTCGATGGTCAGCGTCCCGGGCACGTTGGGGTTGTTCGGCACCGGCCGGAAGACGAACGTCCCGAAGCTCGTGGCGGCCGGGACGCGTCGGCGCGGCGTGTCGCCGATGAGCAATGCGCCGCTGCCGGTGGTCCGCTCGACGATCGGCTCGCGGAGCGGCTGCCCGCCGACGCTGCGGAAGGCCAGGCCGCGCAGCTCGATCACGATGCGCGTCGCCTTCAACCGCCAGATGGTGCTGATGGCCAGCGGAACCAGCGCCGTCGCGACGTAGACGACGAGCAGCATGGTCATGTTCGCCGGCCGCGACGCCTGCTTGCGCATCGACAGCGCCACCACGACCAGCAGAGCCGGCATGAGCAGCAGCAGGAAGCTCGACGCGCTGAGCAGGCCGGTCATCGTCCTCCCGGATCGCGCGGGCGCCCGCGAAGGTGCTCGAGCTCGACGTTGTAGAACGACTCGCGCAGCGAGAGCGCCTCGCGCACCTGGGCGATGATCCACATCAGCACCAGCCACAGCGCCAGCGCGGCCGCAAACGCCACGAGTGCCCACCACGCTTTCCACCCGGTCATGCGGATGCGGAGGCGCTGCGTGCTCGAGAACTGCTGCTCGAGCGCCGTCACCACCGGTGGAGCGTCGCCGCTGCCGAGGAGCTGGCGGATCGCGACGAGCACCTGCCGCCGCTCCGTAGGAGGACGCGCGCCCGCCCATGTTGCCGCCGCCGCCGCGAAGTCGCGCACCGCCGCCTCACGCCAGCGCTCCGCGCGGCGTCCGAGTTTCCCGTACGGCTCTTCGGCATCCTCCGCTGGATCGACGAGCCACTTCGCCATCGCCATGCGCGCGCGTCCCGATGCCATCAGGTCGTCGAGCGTGGCCGCTTTCTGCGCCGGCAGCCATCCGCGGAGTTGCTGCAGGTCACTTTCGAGCTTCGCGCGATCGAGGCTGGACTGCGCGAGCATGCGCACCGCCCCTGCCGCGAACACGGCCCGCTGCTCCTCCGTCACGTTGCGCCGCCGCAGCGCGCGCTCGAGCAGGAGGTCGCGCTCGGCGCGCAGTTGCGTCCGCAGCTCTTCGGTGCAGACGTCGTTCGGGCAGCGCTCCGGCGCCGACCACCAGTCGATCAACTGAATGATGTTGAACGCGAGCCGCGCATCGTCGGGGTGGCGGATGTCGACCACCCGCTCGGCGTTCGACAGCGCCCAGAGCTCCGCCTCGTTCTTCCAGTCGCTCGCCTTCTCCCGCGGGTGCTGCGCGAGCAGGAGGAGCCGCAGCGGGCGCGGATAGGTGCGCGGCTCGCGGAAGAACTCGCGCTGGCGATTGCGGTCGGTGTCGGAGTATTTGCCGCGTGCCCGGATGTAGCCGACGATCAGGTTGTTGAAGAGGTCGTACGAGGAGAGGCTGTCGCCGCCCGGCGGGCAGCCGGGAGCGGCGATCGGGAGCCGGCTGGCCGCCCCTCCGCCGCGCGTCGCACCGCCGAGGAGTCGCTGCCGGCTCAGTTGCTCGACGGAGCCGATGACGTTCTTCAGCGATTTCCACGGCGGATCGGCGGCGGACTGCAGGCGCGCGTAGCCGAGGGCGTGGTGGAGGTGAATGACGGTGGAGAAGCCGTAATCGTCGAGGTCGACCTTCGATCCGCGAACGCGCGCCGCGGCGATGATGGTCTCGTCGGTGGTGGTGCGGTCGAACGCCTGCGTGATGACGCGCTCCGCCTCGATGAAGCGCTCGGCGCGCACGAGCGCGGTCGCGTGAATGAGCGCGACGAGGAGGTTCGACGGCTGGGCGTCCGTGACCACGGCCAGCTCCTCCGCGCTGTCGCCACCGCCCTGCACGATCGCGAACGCCTGCCGCAGTGCCGCCTGCTCGTTCGGCGGCGCGAGGTCGACTGCCGCCGGACACGGCTGCGGTCCGACCGGCGCGACGAGATACTGCGGCTCGAACCCGTCCGCGACCCACTCCTGCTCCACCGCCGCGATCGCCACCGGCTGCACGTCGACGGCGGCGAGCTGCTCGCGCGGCGTTTCGCCGAGCGCGGCGAAGCTGCGATTGCGCGTGCTGGTGACGTAGACGATGACCCCGACGATCGCGGCGACCAGCGTGGCGGCGGCGACGGCCGGCCAGACCCAGCGGTCGTCGGGACGGCGCGGTCCGCTCATCGCTGCCCGCCTCCCAGCCACCGCGTCGGAAGAGAGGGCAGCCAGCGGAACGGATCGCTCAGCAGCCATTCCATGGAGAGGAGCACGCCGCAGGGACGGGTCTCGCGCCGGGCGTGGTCGGGATCCCCCAGCATCGTGTGCGCAAATTCGAAACGAAACCGCCGGGCGTGCGTGAGCAGCGACGCGTGCAGATGCGGCAGGCGGTTACGCGCGAAGTCGAGCGGGTTGCTGTACGAGTATTCGTCCGGGAGCAGGTCGGCCTTGGAGAAGAGCACGAGCACGGGGACGTCGAGCTTCCGCAGCGAAGGCACGCGCGCAGCGATGTTGCGTTCCACGCTGAGGCCTTCGATCCGCGCGTCCTTGTCGTGGCGCATCCAGCGGATGGCAGCGAGGTCGAAGTCGAGGTCGATCTCCTGGTTGCGCCAGGGCGCGTCGTTGAACGCGTCGACCGTGCTGGTGAGATCCACGACCAGGATCACTCCCGCCAGTCTGGCGATGGCTGACCGCACGAAATCGAAATACTCCTCGGTGATGTCACCCAATCCCCATTGCTGCCGATACGTGGGCGACAGATTGCGGAAGAATTCGCCCGAAGGATCGAGGAAGACCCGCTTCCGGCGGGTGTTGGCGACCTCGAACCAGACGTGGCCCGGAGTCGTGCCGCCCGCGACGTGGAGACTTCCCGACTGCATGCCGGCCATGCCCACCTGGCTTCGCCCGCGGAAGACCGTGTTCGCGCGCGTGAAGCCCGTGGCGATCTCGGACTTGCCCGAGCGGCTCTGCCCGCAGATCACGACTGCCTGGAAGCCGGCCTTCAGCAGGGCGTTGAATTCGTCGAGGCCGACCACCTGCTTTCTCGCCGCCTGTGCCGGTGGCGGCGGCGGAGCTGGACGGCGCGGCGGCTCCGGTCGCGGCGCTTCCGCACGCGGCGGCGATTCCGGCTGCGGCGCCTCCGCTCGCGGCGGGGGCGGTGGAGGAGGCGGCGGCTCCGTCGCCTTCTCCGCCGCCGGCGGTTTCGGCGCCGGCTTCGGGGCGACGATGACCGCCCGCTCCTCCGCCCCCGGCACCTCGCCGGGACGCAGTGGGCGCACCTTCGTGCTCTGGCAGAACGGGCACGGCACGTCGTCGACAAAGCGGCCGCAGTTGTCGCACTTGAAGTTGTTCAATGACGCCCTGCCTTCTGAGACATCCGGCTGAATTGCGTAGCGGCCTGCTCGGCCTTTTTCGCTCCCCGCAGCGATACGTCGATCACGGACGTAAGGTTGCGCCAGACGAAGAGGCCCGGCGCCGCCTCCGTGAGAAACCGCTGCCACTCCGCGTCGCCGCGCAGCTTCGCCAGCTCCGGCCGGAGCAGCTCGGTCTCGATGACGCGCCGCGTGGTGGGAAGCGTCCGGCGCGCGGCGGCGATGTGGATCAGCTCCGCCGCGCGCTCGGGCGCGCCATCGCGATTCGCAACGAGATACGGCACCGCGACGCGCAGCTCCTCGGCGCGGTTCTCCCGCCGCGCGTCGTACAGCGCCTTGTCGAGCCGCATCAGCGTCTCCACGGTGCCGCGTCCGAGGCGGAGCTCGCGCCATTCCTCTTCGATCTGCAGCGTCGCGGCGTGCGCGGGCGGAACGATCGTGGAGAGCAACCGCAGCAGCTCCTCGCAATTCGCGTTCGCCGGCAGGTTGCGCACCACGTTGATCCAGCGCACCACCACCGTCTCGCGATGCTCCGGCGCGACCGCGGCCAGCGAGCCGAGCGTCCGCTCCTGCAGCACCGGCACGTCCTTCGCGTCGAGACGCCGCCAGAACGTCGCCAGCAGCGACGCCTGCGCGCGTGTCTCGCCGGGACGGGTCATCGCCATCACCATCTGCTCCCACTCCACCGCGCGCGTCATCGGATTCTGCAGACTGGCGTCGAGCGTCTCGTACAGCGCACTGCCCGCGTTCCCCCACTCGGGTCGCACGACCTCAAGGAGCGCGCGAAGCGCGGGCCCGACGCGGCCGCGGCTCCCGACGCGCTGCCGGAACGCATCCAGGATCCGCGGCATCGCCTCACGGTCGAGGCGCGCGCCCTCGGACACCAGCTCCTTCGTCCAGCCGGTGAAGTACTGCAACTGCTGGCTGTCGCCGCGCGCATCGAGCAACTCCGCCGTGCGCGACACGAACGGCCACCACGAAGCGACCGGCTCGCCGGAGCGCGCGGCGAGGAACACCGCCGGGAGGACGCGATCCTCCGGATAGGCCTGCTCGTTGAGATGAGAGAGGATGCGACGGACGAGCGGGCGCGTACCCTCGGGATCGAGTTTCAGCCACGTGGCCACCGACTCGTTGACGCGCGCCGCTGCCGCCCGAGGGAGGCTGCGGACGAAGCGCACGAATTCATCCGGATCGTCGCGCAACAGCTCGCCGATGTCGCCCGCGATCGGCGCGAGCTCCTCTCCGAACGCGTCATTCGCGGCGAGCTGCGGCCCGACCAGCGCGCGGATCAGCGCCTTCCGTTCCGGATGCTGCGAGGCGAGCGTAAGCTCCACCGCCGCTCGGATGGCCCGCCCGAGTTGCGCGTTGGACGCCTTCCATGTGGCGATCAGCGTCGCGGCACCATCTTCGCGGTCGAGAACCAGACGGAGGATCGGCACGAGCGACTGGTCCAGCAGCGCGGCGAGACGGACGAGCGTCGCGGTCGTGACGCCGCTTCCCTTCCGCTCGAGCAGCCACGACGCGACCGCCTCGCGTGTCGCCGCGGCCGCCGGGACGTGGCGCGTCGTCTCGACGAAGAAGCGCGTCACCGCCTCCGCCCCTACCTGCGACTCGCTCGCGCTGAGCCAGTCGCGCGACGGCGGCTCGCGGAAGACCACGGTGCCGATCCCGGAGGTGGTGAAGAGGCGGATGGCGCGATCGACGCCTCCCCCGCCGGCGGCGAGCGACCAGACCGCGCGCAGAATCGCCCTCTCGTTCACCCACGGACGGCGCTCGTCCATCGCGCTGGCCAGCTTCGTCAAACGGGCGACGATCACGTCGTCCGGTGCCGAAGGATCGGAGAAGAGCTCCGCGTTCGCTTCCTGAAAGTCGAGCCACGAAAAGAGCGACGCAGAGGTGATGGAGAGGTTGTATTCGCGCGTCTGCGACTGGTAGTCCAGCCAATCGGTCGCCGACCGCGAGTGCAGCGCGACGATGCGGCGGAACGACGTCGCGGCGGATACCGGATAGGCAGCAGCGGAGGGCGCGTTCGAGACGCCGAACGCCACACCCGCCACATTGCCGGCGTCGTGCTGCGTCCAGGCCGTCGACTCGCGGTCGCGCGGCGGCAGCATCGACCAGACCACGAGACTCAGTTGTTCGTACTGCGCCCCCTGCGGCAGCACGGCAGGCGTGCGCCGCGACAGCGCCTCGAGCTCCGTCGCCGTGGCGCCCGGCAGCTTCCGCTCGACCAGCTCGGCGCGGAACTGCAGCTCTTTCCAGGCATCGGCGGGCGAGATCGGGTCCTGCCACTCCAGCGGCGGGAACGCAGGATCGGCCAGCAGCGGCGCGACCTCGAGCGTCAGCGGCGCCGGATCAGCGCGGCCGACGCGGAATGAGGCGGCGGCGAGAAGCCAAGGCAGATGGTGCACTTCGTCCAGCGTCGCCTCATCGAGAAAGAGCGTGTGCACGAAGAGGCGGTTCTGCACGCCGCTGCGCCGCCGCCCCTGCGCGAAACGGCGCACGAAGGCGAAGCGGCCGTTCGGCACGCGGAAGAAGCTGAAGTAGACGCGCGCGTTCTGCGGGTCGTGCAGGAAATCGCTGATTCCGAAGTTCTGCGCGATGAAGAGCCGCTCCGGCTCGCTGACGCCGTCGGAAAAGCCGGCCACGGCGTAGCCGCCGCCACCGGGGAGGTGGTCGGTGTCCATGACCAGGGCGTGCTCGATTCTCCGTCCCATGACCGTCAGCGTTGTTGCGCGAGCCAGCGCAGGACCACTTCCGACTGCAGATCGGCGCTCGCCGGATCGCTCGACTGTGTGGCGATGCGCAGCTCTTCCTTCACGCGCGTGACCGCGCTCGCCGGAACGTCCGCGGGTGCGCCGTCGATGGCCAGCGTCCGGTTCGCGGCAACGCCCTCGGCGGCGATGAGCTCGAAGAGAAACGCGCGAAGCAGGCGGCGGTCGGCGGCGGTCAGCGCTCCATTCGCCTGCAGCACGTCGACCATCCGCTGCAGTTCCCGTTGCTTCGCCACCGGCAGGCGTGCGGCCGGCGCGGTCTGCGCGAGACGGACGATGTCGGGGGCCAACTCCCGCTGCCGGTTGTCGACGACCCACTGAAAGCGTTCCGGCCAGTTGACGCCGGCGATCGTCTCCGGCTCCCGCAACGGGTCGCGCGCTGCATCCTCGGACGCTGGCGTCACCGTATCGGCGGGCTGCGTCGCCGGCAGCGGTACGCCGGTCCCCTCCGACAACGCCAGGACTTTCTGTTCGAGCGCCGCGATGCGCCGCTCCGCGCGCGAGGCGCGGAACCACATCCAACCGGCCGCGACGAGGGCGACGAGCGCGATCGCGCCGACGGCCATCACCGCGCTCGAAGGCAGCTCGCGCGCCGCGGCGCCGCGATGGAACGCCCGCGGTGCCTTCGCAGTGATGTCGTGCCTCCTGAGCTCCCGTTCGAGCCATTCGTAGATCGACTCCTGGCTCGTCTCGATCTGCTCGTTGAGGAACTCGACGAGCTTCTCATCGAGCGGGCCCCCCTGCCTCTGCTGCTGCTGCGGTCTCGGTTCAGCGGGTCGGCTCTTCGTCTTCGTCATCGGCGGCTCCTGCGCGGCGTTCAGCTCCCTCTCGAATTCAGTCAGGCCCGGCCCGGAGATCGTCTCGATCAGTCTGCGCGCGTCGTCGGGGCGGTCGTAGACCCAGTCGACCCAGCGGCGCGCGAGCTTCCGCACCGCGCCCGGCACCTTCGCGTCCGCGGCCGCGAACGCGACCGTCACGCGCGCGCCCGCTTGCGCATCGAGCGCACAGGAGAGCGCGCGCTGAAAGACGATCGGCAGCAGCGCCCAGACGTTCACAAGCAGGTGCAGACGGTCGTCCGTGGCGGGGAGCGACGCGTGGAACGTGTCATCGGGCCGCGGGATCCCCGCCAGCAGTGCGCTGAGGACCGCGCTGGCATCGTCGCGGTCGTACGTCTGCACGTCGACCGCCGACCATGGCGCGACCGCGATGTTCGGCTCCGTCTCGCCCAGACGGCGCGCGAATGCATCGAGATCGCCGGCATCGGACGCGGTCCGTGCGACCTCCATCAGTGCCGGCAGGTCGAGCATCGCTCCTCCCGCCTCCACCTGCGCCAGTCGCGCATGCGTGAGCACACCGGTTCGCCCCTCGGCGTCGTGTGCGGTCCGGCTCACCACCAGGCACGAGTAGTCGTGCTGCGCTCCCGCAAAGCGGCAGATCGCCCACACCTGGCCGTTCGCGGGCGGTACGAGAGACTCGAGCAGATGATCGAGCCGCCGCCGTTGCGCCTCGCTGAGCACCGCCTCCGCATCGAGCTCCCCGAGGCGGTACACCCGCCCGCCCGGCACACCCGCGGCGTCGGGCATGTGCGTGTAGATGCGGTGATAGAGCGGCACTTCACTCATTCGCCGGCCGCACCTCCACGCCGATCAGCGCCAGGAGAGGCTCGTGCACGCGCGACGGTCGGATCGAGTCGATGTCCACTGGCATCCCCGGTGGCACCGTCCGCCCGAGGGCCGAAAACGCGTAGTACTGCACCGGCGCGAACACCTCGTCGAGGGCGGACGCAAAGGCCCGCCGGCCGCACGCGGCGAGCAGCTTGCGCACGGCGTCGTCGATGGCATCGGGCGTCGCCCCGCTGTCCTCCTGGAACACCGCGTATGCGGGGTCGAGGTCCCACAGCGTGTCCGCCTTCGACACCGCGATCGCCGCGGGGATGCGTCCGCCGCGAGCCATCAGCCGCGGCCCGATCGCGTCGATGATCGCGATCTCGTTCGCCTCGGCCGCACGCGCGCGCGTCCGCACCGCGGTCGACTCGGCGGCGCGCAACTGCTCCGCGAGACGTTCGCCGTCGACGATGAAGATCACGCTGCCGACGAGATCGAGATACTCGTAGAGCCGCTGGTAGTCGTCGCGCGAGCGCGTCTCCAGCGTGCGCCACACCTCGCCCGGCGCGTCGTGGAAGGCGACGATCGTCGAGCGCGCCGGCCACTCGTTCGTCGTCACCAGCTCCCAGGCGTAGTTGCGCACCACGGCGTCCGTCTCCGGCGTCACGCGCATGCGGCCGTGGTCGAGCATCTCCTGCACGGCGGTGGCGAGCTGCTGGTCGGTGTCGCCGAGGGGCTGGCGGATCTTGACCGGGAGATCGGGGGCGGAGCGGAGGCGCTCGCTCAGCATCCACAGCAGCGACGTCTTCCCCGACGCGGTGTCGCCGATGACGGCGATGATGCTCCGGTCGTCGAGCACCGCCCGCGGCGAGAGCTGCCGCTCGCAGCGCTTGCAGAAGAGGTCGAGCGGCTCGGACGGATGGAGCCTGCAGACGAACGAAGCGCGCTCGGCGAGCTCCGGCCCGGCGTTCGCGGCGCGCGACGGCAGCGGATCGAGCCGGCTGCGGCGCGAATTCGCCTCGCACACCTTGCAGCGCGCGAGCAGCGTCGCCGGCTCGTGCGCCACCCAGCAGTCTTTGCAGAGAAAGGACATGGCGGTCACTTCGGGACCGGAACGGCCGCTCCGGTACCCGGCACGTCGGTGGCTTTCGGCGTGAGCGTGAGCGTCAGGCGAGTGCCGGCGGCGACGTTGCTGTCGAGCGACGGATTGCCGAGCTGGTCGAGCACCTGCTTTCGCAGATCGGGGCGCTGCAGCCGGTTGACCTCGAGGAACTGCCGCACCGTCATCGGCGTGTCGACCTGCACGACGAGCGTGTTCCGCTCGACGAGAAACGGCGTCGGATCGTCGCGCCCCGCCGCGGGCAATTCATCCGGCGCAGTGAGCCTCTGTGCCGGCGCCTTCCCGGTCGCGAGCACGACGGCCTTCGGGAACGCGATCAGAGCCACCGCCCCCGCGAGCAGCAGGAGCGTGGTCAGCACCGCCAGCCGCCCGCCGCGCGACTCGATCGCTCCAACCGCTCGCCGGATCTGCATGAATAGACACTCTAACGGAGTCTCCATTGAAACGATGCGCCGGTATAGTCGGCGATATGTTCCGGAGCATCGTCACGCAAGCCGCACTCACCGGCGTGCTGTTTCTCGCCTCCGGCGCCGCCGCGGACCCCGCCCCTCAAAAGGTCGGCCGGGCCATGGTGACGTTCTACTGGGTCATCGATGAGAGCTCGCCGAAATACCGCGGCGACCAGTCCGCGGTCCTGCGCGATCCTCGCGGACGGGTGATCGCCCGCACGCACAAACAGTTCAAACTGGACCTGGTCCGCCAGGGAACGGGCTGGCTGCGCGACGGCCGGACGATCAACTACATCAAGAAGGTCAACGGCGAAAGCCGGTTCCGCATCACCACGTCCAAATACGGCCTCGGGAGCACCGGCTGCCGCCTCGTCCCCTGGCGCACCATCGCCGTCGACCCCCGCTTCGTCCCCCTCGGAACACGAATCTCGATCCCCCAACTCAAAGGCGCCCGCCTCCCGGATGGAACCATCCACGACGGCATCTTCATCGCCGCCGACCGCGGCCATTTCCGCGGGGCACGAGTCGACCTCTTCGTCGGCGCGGGATCGACCGGCGCACGCCCGTTCATTCGGAAAGGTTATGGGTCACGGTCGCGGGTGACCGTGTACACGGCGGGGCGGGGGGGGCGGTGCGGGCTCTGAGGGACGACACCCGGTCGCTGCGTCCCGCCCATTCTGCCGCCCCAAGAGCGAACGAACCTCAGCGAGGGGTCGTGCTGTCCGTACAACGACCGGTACGACCTCTTCACCCTATCAGGCGGACATCGTCCCGCTCGTACGTGGTTTCGCCCTCGGTTTCGCCTTGCGGCCGATCAGGGACTCACGCCCATGCAGGCGTTCTTCGGCGCAAATGACCGTCCCGAACGGCGGGCCCCACTAAGTGGTCTGCGCGAAGGCCCTGGTTCCTTGCAACCGCCCTGTCACTATAACAGCATCTCGTCTGTAGTCTTCGTCGCGTCGAGGTCTATTCTGGAGCGACAGGCGTACACGGTGCCAGAGGTTCGATGCTTTGCGGCGTGATCGCGAACAGTGCGGCCCCGACGGCTAAGGCACCGATTCAAGCACAGCCGGATACTACGATGCCTGAGCCGTCGACGATCGCATGTCGGATCATTGGCAAAGGGGCGCGTCTACTACTGATGCCAGACGGTGACGTGCCCGACGGTCTGAGTGAGGGACGGGGTCATACGAACGCCTATTCCGCGTCCTCGCCTGATTCGGGTATGGGAGGAAACTGTACGACTTCGCCCTCTGCGGAAAAGATGGCCGCGCGACACTGTGCAGCAAACTCTGAATCGCTGCTCTCCTTGAGGTAGCGTCCAACCGGAAACAAGTCCGGAGTGCGCACGAGAGCTATCTTTGCGCGCTTCGCTCCTGACAAGCATTTCTCGGTGAAGTAGTCGCCGCGCTCCGTCGGAGGCGTGAGGCGGTACGCGTTGCCGAATAATACTCCCTTGGCGTGTTCTGTAACCTGATCTCGGGCGAAGTCTTCACTGATGTTTCGTTCGAGCTGACTTAGCTTATCGATATTCACCGGCTTGTTGTCTTTACCTTCTGCTTCTCCTAAACACCGGCCTTCTGTGCTTGTGAACACGGCATCGAACTCAGAGTCGCCATCGTTAACGGTCTCGGTTGCGAATCCCATAAGCGAGAGCGATTCAAGAACTGCCCGTTCGAGAGGCTTACCTTGTTCATAAAGCAACCATCGCAAGACACCTGCCGCCTGCAAGTCACCCTCCAATCGCTTGCGCTTCTCCTCCAGTGACGTAGCCTTCTTCTTGAGCCCCGCTAGTTCCGCATGAATCTTCGCCTCACCCTTTGTCGAGTACGTAGTATCCGTCGCCCAGCTTGGCGTTGGCGTTACGTTTGTCCTCACTGCCAGCGTCTTCGCAATAGCTACAAGCGCGGCGCTGTACCGTTTTCCAAACTTCAGTGCTTCGGCAGTCCAGAACTGTTTATCCAGATTATCTTTATCAGTCTTGAGAAACTTCTTAGGGTCGTACGTGATCGGCGGCAGGAAAAGAATCGCCCCGCCGGAGGTCGCGTGAAAGATCGCGGCAATCGTGCGGCTCACGCCAGGCGTTTCTAAAAGCGTTTTACCAAACTCTCCCTCGATCGTCGCTTCATATGACGACATGGCAGCGAAGTCCTTCCAGTACGACGCAATGATCGCATTGTCTTTGGCCGCCTTCACAGCCGTACCAGTTCGCGCGGACGCCGCAACCTTGGCTGGCATAGCTTGATACGTGCTAATTTCACTTACAATGTTAGTTGTTTTTTGATTGCGCCCAGTGCCTGAGAATTGGCGCTCGCCGGTATATCTAAACAGCACTTCCGGCTTATTTAAGTAAAACACGACTAGCTTCCCAGCATTTACGGCGGCAACCATCTCAGTGCGCCAGTGCGCAAGGCGTTTCGGCACTTCGCGCGACGATATGTCGTTCATGACTGCCACGCCTTGATAGTCCTGCAGCCCATCAAAGCTTTGCCATGCCTGCTCCCACTGACCAAACCTCGGTTTGTATAACACGATGTCAGCATCGAGCAACGTGCGATCGGATTCAAGAGGGATGTATTCGAACTCGTCTCCCGGGAGGTCAAATCCGACGGCAAAAATGCGTTTCCCAGTCATCAATCAAGATTATACGTTTGGCTTAGCCTGTGTCGATTCTTTGCCATCCTACCGTCGTTTCGTCGATCCGCCTTCCGGCGTCGGCTCACCCCGGTCCCTGATGTCCGATTCTGTCGCGTCAGGTGGACAGTTCTATGACACGCCTCGGACTTTTCTCGCGACGAGCTGATACCCTGGGCCAAGATTGCCCCCGAGAGCTATCGACATCCTTGAGAATAGCGGATTCGTGACAGACATCCCGTCTGCAACGTGATCAGAGACTCGGAAAAGAGACCCGCCATACGCCATTTCCGCGGGCCCGCGTCGACCTCTTCGTCGGCGCAGGATCAACGGGCGCGCGGCCCTTCATCCGGAAGGGCTACGGGTCACGGTCGCGGGTCACCGTTTACTCGGCTGGGCGGGCGAGTCGGTGCCGGCTCTGAACGACGATGCCCTTCGCCCGGCGACTCGCGCTCTGCACCCCTGGCAGGTCGACGAGAGGCCGTGGATCTACTCCTGCTACTCGATCTTCTACGCCCCCATGGAAGCAACGACCGCTACCTCGGCTTCGCCGGCCGCGATACCCCTCTTGAACGTGAGACGCTAAACTGCAAGCGGGTCGATGAGCGAATATCAGTACTACGAGTTCCAAGCCATCGACCGGCGGCTCACCGCCGACGAGATCGCTGAGCTGCGAACCTTCTCGACTCGCGCGCGGATCACGTCAACGAGTTTCGTGAACGACTATCAGTGGGGTGCGTTCAAGGGAAACGAAGACGCATGGATGGACAAGTACTTCGACGCGTTCCTCTATTTTGCGAACTGGGGAACACACGTCCTCAAGCTGCGGCTGCCCTCGAACCTGCTCGACAAGAGAACGGCAACCCTCTACTGCGTCGGTGAGTTCGCGTCCGTTCGCGAGCGGAACGGGAAAACGATCCTGACGTTCGCCTCCGAGGACGAAGAGAACGACGAAACGTCGGACGAAACCGACGCGCTTTCGGCCCTGATCCCGATTCGGACGCAACTCGCTCGAGGCGATCTCCGAAGTCTGTATGTCGGCTGGCTTCATTGCGTACAGGCTGGAGAGCTCGGGGACGATGAGGTCGAGCCGCCGGTTCCGCCGAGACTCGGAGATCGCGATGGATCGCTCGAGCGCCTGATCGATTTCCTCCGGATCGATATCGACCTGCTCGAAGTCGCTGCCGCTGCCAGTCCTTCCATGTCCAAGGAGATCCTCACCCGCAAGGAGATACAGAAGTGGATTGCCGGGAGGCGTCGCGCTGAGAAGGATGACTATCTCGAGCGATTCATCGCCGCCGAGGAACCTGCACTCGCAGCCGAGCTTCAGCGGCGGATCGCGAATCGGAACGTCGCCGAGTCTCGCACAGCGAGGACTGTCGGCATGCTTCTGCGCGCCGCGCAGGATGCCGGCGATGAATGGCGGCGCGAGGAGGCCGCGCGAGCCGAAGTCGAGAACACACGGCACGAGCAAGAGGTGGCACTAGCGCGCTCGAAGTACCTCGGGGATCTCGCACGCAAAGAACCGACGGTATGGAAAGAGATCGACAACCTGATCACGGCGAAACAGCCTACGAGTTACGACCGCGCCGTAGGTCTGCTCCTCGATCTTCGCGATGCAGCCGCAGTGCACGGCCGTGAATCGAGCTTCCTGGCCCGACTCGATGTATTGCGGACGGAACACGCCCGCAAGCCGTCACTCATCTCGAAAATACAACGTGCCGGTCTGCGATGATCGACTCGAGCGACCCACTGTCGATATGGTTCACGAAAGAGAGATCGGAACAGGACAATCTTGGCCTGCGACGGAGACTGCAGGTGGACGGTGGTACCTCTTCGATCCAACGACATGACTCATCGTTACCCGCACACACCCGACGACGGTCACAACGTGCGCATCTACACGAGCTCCAGATCGGTTTGCCGGAAGTCTTCGCCGCGGCAGAGGAGAGGTTGCCGGGCCAGAGCCGCTGTCGCATACGTCATGCAGTCGCCAAAGTTCAAGGCGGCAGGATGGCGACCTTTGCCGAATCGCGCGTACGCGTCGATTGCACGCTGCCAATGAAGATCGGTAAACGGCACGATCTCGATCCCGGTCTCCTGGAAAAAGCGAAGCAGAGATCCCGTTGCGTTCTGCTTCATACGGCCCGTCAAAACCAGACCGGTCTCGGCAGCCGTCGGGGAGCCAATGCCCACGAAGTCCGCGTCCATGATCTCGGACAGAAGCGCCTCGGCCCCATCTTCGCGAAAGAAGATGGCCAGAACCGCCGAGCTGTCGATGATCACACTCCACCTCTTCCGTATCCGAGAATCCGCTCGCGCTCTTTCTTCGAAACACGACGCCCCAGAAATCTTCGGGGAATCGTGGGCCAGATCTCTCGTTCAAGGAAATCCAGGGCCTGAGCCAACCGACGCTTTCCGGACGGTCCCATCGCGATTCTTTCCTTGCGCTCTTCCAAGGCACGCAGGATCACGGCGGTCTTGGTCTCGCCCGTCATATGCGCGAGCTCCTCCGCCAATCGCTCCACCTTGTCATTCTTGATGTTCATGGCCATGGTAGAAAGATTCTACCAAGGCACCACGAAGGCTTGGTTCGTAGGGAGGCGTATCAGATAAGCAACGCGCCAACGCTCAAAGCTAAGTTCCTGACAGGAAATGGCTTACTTTGGAGCGGGCGACGGGATTCGAACCCGCGACCAAGAGCTTGGGAAGCTCCTACTCTACCAACTGAGCTACGCCCGCTCAGGGGAGGGCGGGATTGTAGCGCATCTGCCGGGGCGCGCGGATAATGGCCGGCGACCCATGATCGCCGACTACTGCTTCCGCCGGTCCGTGCTCGAGAGCGGGCGCACCTACTCGCTCTTCGACGACCGGATCGTCATCGAGGGGATGGACCTGCAGGCCCAGACCTACCTGCTCGCCGACGTGCAGAAGGTTCATCTGAAGTACGAGCACACCAAGCAGCGCGAGTACTACGAGTGCTATATCCACACGCGTCGCGGGAGGATCAGTCTGCGGCACGTGAGCTACCGCGGGTTCGGCGACTTCGAGGATCGGCGCAAGACCTACACGCCGTTCGTGAAGGCGCTGCTCGCCGAGCTGGCGCGCGTGCCCGGAGTGCAGTTCCAGGGCGGGTCGATGACAAACTTCGTCGGTGCGATCGTCGGTCTTCCGGTCATGCTCGGGCTCACGTGGCTGTGCGTCTCCCTCGGCAGGTACGGGCTGGGGATCTTCGCGGCGATGATGGGTGGGCTCGCGGGGATCATGATCGCGCCGTCGAAGCCGCGGCGCGTCGATCCCCTCGAGCCGCCGGCCGACCTGCTGCCCGAGTGATCAGGCCTGCGTCTCAACGCGATCCCGTCCCCGGGACTTCGCGCGATACAGCGCCGCATCCGCCGCGGCGACCAGCGCCAGCGGAGACTGTCCGCGATCGCCGTTGCTCGACGACACGCCGAGGCTCGCCGTGAGGATGCCCGTCGCCGTGCCTTCGTGGCGGATGGCCGCATCGCGCAGGAGCTCGCGGAACGACTCCGCCTCGCCGCGCGCGGCGTCGAGCGTGTAGCCCGGCAGCAGCCACGCGAACTCCTCGCCGCCGAAACGCGCCGCCAGGCCGCCGTGCGACTCCGTGCGGTCGCGCAGCAGCGTCGCCACCGCGCGCAGCGCCTCGTCCCCTTCCTGGTGCCCGTGCGAGTCGTTGAGGGTCTTGAAGTGATCGAGGTCGATGAGGACCAGCGACAGCGGCTTCGCCTTCTCCGCGCTCGCGACCCAGGCCTCTTCGAGGGCCTCGTCGAAACGACGCCGGTTGGCGACGCCGGTCAGTCCGTCGGCGTACGAGAGCGCGCGCAGGCGGACGTTCGCGTCCTCGAGCTGCGCCGCGAGGCCCGCCAGCTCTTCGTTCTTGCGGGCCCGCACCGCGGCGACGCGCAGTCGCAGCGCCGCCCACACCGCCGCCGCGGCGAGCAGGACGCCGAGGAGGCGCGCCCACCAGGTCTCGAACCAGCGCGGGGCGACGTCGAGCGCGAGGCGGGCCTCGCCGGTGCTGCGCACGCCGTCTTCGTTCGTCGCCGTCACCCGGAACGTGTAGCGGCCCGCCGCGAGCTTCGTGTAATGCGCGGCGCGGCCTGTGCCGGCGTCGACCCAGTCGCGGTCGTAGCCGTCCAGGATGTAGCGGAATCGCACGCGCTCGGGGGCGCGCAGCCCGAGGGCGGTGTAGCGGATCTCGAGACGCTGAGTGCCCGGCGGAATGCGGAGCGCGCCGCCGGGCGCGGGACTGCCGTCGATGAGCGCACCTTCGACGTGCACCGGCGGCGGGAGCGTGTTGCGCGCGATCGCCTCCGGGTGGATGACGGCGATGCCGCGCGCGGTCGCGATCCACAGACGCCCGTCGCGCGCCCGCATCGCCGCGGGCGACCCGGCGTTGCATTCGGCCGAGGGCATGCCGTCGGACGCGCCGTAGACCGTTCCGGAGAGATCGCTCTGCTTGCCGCCCATCGCGGCGAGCAAGCGGTCCCGCGAGACGCGGTACAGACCGCGGTTGCTCGTCAGCCAGAGATCGGTGCCGTCGTCGACGATCTGGAACACGACGTCGTCATGGAGACCGTTGCGCCGCGTGAGCGAGCGCACGGCGCCGCTGGCGAGATCGAGCCGGGCCAGACCGCCGCCGGACGTGCCGATCCAGATGCCACCGCGGCCATCCGTGGCGAGGCTGAACACGCGATCGCTGTGCAGTCCGAGGCCCGTTCCGGCGATGCGCGCCGCCTGCAATCCGTCCGCGCTCACGCGCCACAGTCCGCGACCATCGGTGCCCACGAACAGAGCGCCGTCGGGTTGCGCGAGCAGCGGCCGGATCTGCTGGTCGTCGAGCTCCTTCACCCGCATCGCGCGCCCGTTGCGCACGAGGGCCAGTCCGCCGGTCGTGCTCACCCACAGGCCGGCATCGGTCTCGACGAGCGCGCGGATGCGATTGTTGCGGATGCCGCTGCGGGCCTCGTCGATGGTCTCGACGAGCTTCCCGTCGCGCAGCCGCGCCACGCCGCCGCCGTCGGTGCCGAGCCACAGACTCCCGTCGCGGCCTTCGGCGAGCGCGTAGATGACGTCGTGCGGCAGCGTCTTCGTGCACTGCGTCGTCCCCGCGACGATCGTGCACAGGCCGCCGCCTTCGGTGCCGACCTGGATGCGGCCGGCGCGGTCTTCGAGGATCGCCCGCACGACGCCGGCGCTCAGCCCTTCCTTCTGGGTGAAGGAGAGGAACCGCGTGTCGCTGAGGCGCGCCAGACCGGCGGTCGTGCCGATCCAGAGCGATCCCTCGCGGTCCTCGAAGATCGTGCGCACGACGGGACTCGGGAGCCATTCGTCGAGGCCCAGGGTTTCGGCGCGGCCGCCGCGCCAGCGGGAGAGGCCGGCGTCGGTGCCGATCCAGAGGCTGCCGTCCCGGTCGCGGTGCAGCGCGCGAATGAGATCGCTCGGCAGTCCGTCGCGGGTGGTGATCGTGCTGACGATCCGTCCGTCGCGCCAGGCCGCGACGCCGCCGCCGTCGGTGCCGATCCACAGCGTGCGATCCGAGTCGCGGAAGAGGGTGCGGGCGTAGTCGTTGGGCAGCCCTTCGGCCGTGGTGATGCGCTGCTGCACGCGACCGTCCTTCCACAACACGACGCCGCCGCCGTGCGTGGAGATCCACACTCCGCCGTCCCGCTCCCCTTCGAAGGCCCAGATGCGGTCGCTCGGCAGTCCGTCGCGGGTCGTGAAGCGCGTGACCCGTTCGCCGTCGATGCGCAGCACGCCGCCACCGGCGGTGGCGACCAGGAGCGCGCCGTCCGCCGCCGCATGCATCTCGCGGACGCGCTCCGTCCCCAGCACCTCGGGATGGAACGCCTCGATCCGCCCGTTGCGCGACCGCGCAAGCCCGCCGCCATACGTCCCGATCCACAGCGTGCCGTCCGGCGCCTCGAAGAGCGAGGAGATGAACGCGCTGCGCAGCGCCGGCGCGTTCTGGCGGTCGCTCACCGCGAACCGCAATCCATCGAACCGCGCCAGCCCCTCCTCGGTGCCCAGCCACAGGTAGCCGTCCCGCGTCTGCACGATCGCCCCGATCGTGTTCTGCGGCAGCCCCGCGTCACTCGTCCAAACCGCGAGCCGCGCCTGGGTGACGGCCCGGTTCGGGTCGAGCGCGAGCACGCTTCGCGACGCGAGCAGCACGGTAGCGGCGATTAAAAGGATGCGATTCACGGACGTGAACGCTATTTTACGTGTCATCCCGAGCGTGAGAATGGCGCTCGCGCCATCGTTGTGGTGATGACACCGTTGAAGCGCTTAACGCATGCCTCTGTCATCCCGAGCGTGAGTCGAGGGACCTGGGTGGGCGGGGCGCGAGGCTCATTCCTGATGCCCCACCCGCCCAGAGACGATGAGTAGGCCAGCCTCCTAAGCGGCGTCACGGAGTAACGTGCGCCAATCTAAGTCGGGCTCGAAGCCCAAAGAAAGAGGCCAGCCGTGAACCATGTTGCCATTGATCTCCATGATCAGTACAGCCAGATCTGTGTGATGAACCAATCTCGAGAGATTCTCGTCGAAGCGAAGGTCCCGACCACTCGGCGAGCGTTGGGCGACTTCTTTCGTCAGCGCGAGCCGAGCCTGGTCATCTACGAAGCCGGACCGCACGCGTTATGGGTGGCGGAACTACTCAAAGAGTTGGGGCACGACCCAGTCGCGTGCCACCCTCGACGTGTACGT
>DATLOL010000031.1:0-70216 GCA_035536275.1 Thermoanaerobaculia bacterium | reverse complement strand
CCCCCCCCGCCGCTCCACAGGTGACGGGCACAACGTCATGATCACCCGCGTCCTCGTCTTCCTCCTCGTCCTCCTCGTCGCGATCCTGCTCTTCGCGCAGTTCCTCCGCCGCACGGGCATGTTCTTCCCGGACCGCTATCCGACCGGACGATGGGACATGGGCGGCGAGGATCACTTCTTCGAGACCAGCGACGGCGTGCGCCTGCACGCGTGGTGGTTCCGCGCAAAAGAGCCGGAGGCGCCGGTGATGATCTGGTTCCACGGCAACGCCGGCAACCTCACCGATCGTGCGGACATGGCCGACCAACTGGCGAAGCGCGGCGTTTCGGTGTTCGTCTTCGACTATCGCGGCTTCGGGCGGAGCGAGGGACGCACTTCGGAGTCCGGCGTTTACCGCGACTCCATCGCCGCGTACGAATACGTGAAGAGCAAAGGCGCGAAACGCATCGTCCTGTACGGCGAGTCGATCGGTGGTCCGTATGCCGCCTACGTCGCGAAGGAGCGAAAAGGCCACGTCCGCGCGGTGATCCTGGAGAACTCGTTCCCGTCGCTCAAGGACGTCGGCAACGCACTCTATCGCCCGCTACCCCTCGGCTGGACCGCGCCGTTCGCCATGCGCACGACGGCCTGGCTGAACGAAGCCGGCGTGCCGGTGCTGGTCATGCACGGCCAGCGCGATCAGGTCATCCCCTACGCCCTCGGCAAGAAGCTCTACGACGGCCTCACCGTGCCGAAGGAGATGCTCACCTCGCACGCAGGCCACTGCGAGATCCCGCTGTTCGAGCCGGCGCGGTACTACGAAGCGGTGACGCGTTTCGCGAGCAGGTGATGAAGCTCACTTTCGAATCCATAGGACCGGATTGGCGATGCCGTCGGTCACTTCCGCGAACACGAGCTGGCCCGGATGGCCGGCCATGCCGGCCTTTACAACCCATCGCTCGTTGTTGCGATTGACGAGGTGCAGATTTTGGCCGTCGCCCTTCACCTCGCCGAGCACCCACACGCCGCGTGGCGTTGGCTCATGGCCGACCAGTGTGTAGTCGAGACGGGCGGTGTCGTCTCGAATACTCGCCACCAATCGTCCGCCGTCATCGGTCTTTTTCCAGATGACGAGCGATCCATCGGACGCTCTGGCGGATTCAAATCCGGAAGCGACCGGATAGAACTGCGCGGTCGAAGTCCGACGCTCGGCAAGGGTGAAGAGGACGACCTCGCGGAGCTCCAGCTCGGCGCGGTTGATCTTCACTTCGGTGCGCAAGGCATCGAGGTAGGCCACGCCGCTCACGGACATGAAGGCCGCGGCGGAGACGGCGCCCAGGGAGCGGCCGATCCAACGCCGGAGCGGCGGCTGGCGGGAAAAGAAAAACGCCATCGCCACCGGCAACGCGAGCAGAACGACCATTCCCGCCGCGAAGGCGGGATCGTTCAACGACGCGGCGAGCGTAGCCTTGGCCGGACGCAGAGACTGTGGCAGGACGAAAGAGTCGTTGACGATCGCGAGCAGCACGAACGTGATCACGACGCACGTCAGGATGACCAGTCCGAAATCGACGAGAAAATCGCGCACCACGCGATGACGCGGGTTCCTGCGCGAACGGAGGGTTGCCGCCTGAAACGCACCACTGCTCCGCCGCACGCGCGCCGGATCGATGGCCTTGTCGAGCGTGTGTCGCAGCTCATAGAGCATCGTCAGCGTGTGCGGGATCGCTTCCTGCGTAGGCGGTGCGGGGATCGCTTCGACGCGTTGCTTGAAATACTCGCGAGCCCCATTTCGCACGATGGCCTCGAACGCCGCGGCCGGCGCGGCGCGCATTTCGGTCTGGGTACGCCGAACATCGGCGGCAACGCGGACGACCTCCTCGTGAGGGGCGGTCAGTTGCGCACGTTCGTCCCACCACGCTCTTGCGGCCGTGCGGACGATCGAGTCGAAACGCACCGATGGCTCGGGCCGGGTCTCGTCAAGAGTGCGGCGTACGTCTTCCAGAAGCTTGTGTACAACGTCAGCCTCCGTGGCGGACTCTGACTCATTTGCGGCATCGCTCATGACACACTCCGTTCCGTTACCAGGATGCGAAAAGCCAAGTCCGTACCCGTTCGATGGCCTGGTCGCGGTTCGAGAGCTGCTCGCCTGTGACGACTCCATCCGTGCGTTCGGCTATGTCGGAGAAATCGTCGAGAACGTCGGAGAACGCGGCACACGCCGCCTGGATGATACGGAAGAGCTGGTTGTCGTCCGGCGGAGAGGTGTCGCGGCCCTCGTACGCGAGAGACAGAATGGTCTCCCGAGCGGTCGCGTCCGCGATCTCCTCGACGAACTGCCGGATCATGAACTTCGCCTTGAGGCTCGCGATCGCCTCCGGCGGGGCGTTGAAGGCCTGATTCGCTGCTTTCTCCGCTGCCTGCCAGAACCGAATACACGCAAAACGGGCACGCTCCCCGGCACCCTCCATTGCGGGTTTCGACCACAGCGTCACGAACTCGTCCGCGGAGCACGATTTGGCGTAGCGCTTGTCCAAGCCACGATAAATCTGGAGGAGGAGATTTTCGAACCGGCTTGCGACGACGGCCAGGAGATCTTCCCAGTTCCGCTGCAACCTCGCGATGCGTCTGGAGCGCTTTTCCCAGAATCTCCATGTCCATTCACTCCCTGAGTCCTTGAGGACGTCGAAGAGCTCGCGTTGCGCCACCAGCTCGTCGAGCAGTTCCAGCGTGGTTCGATGATTGAGCTTCCTGCCTGTCATAAAGACGCTTCACCCCCTTCAAACGCATCACAAATGTTTGGACCGCTCCAGAAGGGCCCGCTCCCGCTCGGCCACCGACCGTAACTTGCGGAATGCACGCGTTTTGAGCATCCGCACAGCTCCGGCGGTCATCTGCAGGTCCGCGGCGATCTCCTCGACGGAATGACCTTCGATGAACTCCAGCTCCAGAACGCGACGGTCGCGCTCCGGCAAATATTCGAGGTAGGAGCGGACGATGATCGGCAGCATCACGTCCCGCATGTCCGCAACCGTGTCCGTCAGAGGCTCGAATTGATCGGGATCGCGCTTCGCGCGGCGGTGTGCGTCGCTTGCGACCGAGCGGACGATGCTGTGCAGAAAACCGGGAAATGCGCGTGGCTCCCGCAGCGTATGCAGCGAAGAAAAGAGACGAACGAAGACTTCATTCGCGAAGTCTGCGTACTCGCCGCGGCCGCTGACCCGCCAGCCATTGCGCAGCGCCGGCTCGAATCGACGGAGGATCTCGCTGAAGATCGTCTCCACGCCTGCCGCGTCGGACTTCTGCAGCCACTGCAGCACCTCTGCAATCGGCAACTGCTCCAGCGTGGCCGGATCAGGCGTAATACGACTGTCTGAGCTCATACGACGGATCGGACCGCGTCGTCTCCGCGGCGGTGCGAACGATCACCATGGCACTCACGTGCACGGTCGCGTACCGAGACCGTCCGTCGATCGCGAAATCCGTGGCCCGATGCGCGCGGCGCCACGTCCCGCAATTGAGGTAGCGCTGCAGCCGGTCGCCATCCCAGATCGTACGGTGCTCAGGGATGTGCGTGTGGCCGAAGATCACGGTGTTGCAGGGCGCGCCGCTACCGCGCAGCTCGAACTGGGCGCGGTCTACGTATTTCGGCGGCGCGGGCGGTTTGCGCAGGGACGCGCGGCGCACCCATTTCACGACGTCGACCGTGCGGGCGAAGTCGAAGGCCACGCCCTTCAGCATCTTCGCCCACCACCTGCCGAGCGTCGATCCGAAACGGTAGCCGTTCATCTGCTGCTCGAGCTCTTCGGCGATCTGCCCGATGGCGGATTTCAAGGCCCGCGGAGCCTGGTGGCTGCTGAGAGCACGCACGTAGTGCGCAAGCCAGCGCGCCATCTCGACAGGCGTCTGCGGAATTACGTCGTCGATCTCGAACGCGAAGCGGAGGCTCTCGTCGGTCGGCGAGAGATTCAGATGGTGTGCGAGAACGTAAGGAAGGCGTGTGACCACGTCGACGACGATGAAGTCGCCGATGGCGACCGTTCCGTCATCGCCATACGAGTTGGCTTCGTCCCAACGATGTCCGTGCATCGCCAGCACGCCGTACTCGTCGTTCTTTTCGAAGTCTACGAAGAGCCGGTCATCTTCCGGCTCGATCTTCAGGAGGCGTCGCAGGCGGATCCGGCAGCCGTTCCCCATCTCGGTGTTCAACGGCCGGTCGTGATTGCCCGGAATGTAGGCAATGGACATGTTCAGCTCATCGCGGAGCTGCGCGAGCGCTTCGAAGAAGCCGGCGTTCGTCTGCAGAGTGCGATCGAAGATCTCGGTGACGGTCGCCTGATGCACGACCGTGCACTTCTTCTCCCAGGGGCGGACGCCGTTCTTTTCCCATACCCGCGACTTGAGAATTTCGAAGATGTCGCCGAGGAGCAGCAGGCGCACGCTTCGCGCGCCGCGAGCTGCTTCACGGATGGTTCTCACGAACACGTCGGGCCGGAACGTCGACTCCGATCCCGCGTCCGTCAGATGCAGATCACTGACGACGAGAAGCATGTTTTGGGGAATTCTGATGGCATTATCGCCTCGGAGCGGGGGCGCCGTCAAAACCGCTAAACTAGGAACCGAATGAATCCCGGCGATATCCTCGACAATCGGTACGAAATCGTGTCCCGCCTCGGCGCAGGCGGGATGGGTGAGGTCTACAAGGCCGTCCACACGCACCTCGGCGCCCCGCGCGTCATCAAGGTCATCCACGCGAACATCTCCTCGAGCACCGACGCGAAGGACCGCTTCCTCCGCGAGGCCCGCACCGCGACCAAGGTCCACCACCCCAACGTGGCCACGCTGCACGATTTCTCGTCGCAGCCGGACGGGTCGCACTACATGGTCTGGGAGTTCATCGACGGCGAGAACCTCGCCCAGCGCCTTCGCGGGCGGGGCACGCTTCCGCCGCGGCAGGCGATTCACATCGTGCAACAGGCCCTGGCCGGCCTCGATGCGGTTCACCGCGCCGGGATCGTGCACCGCGACATCAGTCCCGAGAACCTGATGATCACCACCGACGACACGGTGAAGATCATCGACATGGGCGTCGCCAAGGTCGAGGACGCGGGTGCGGTGTCCCAGACGCGCACCGGCATCTTCGTGGGCAAGCTGCGCTACGCCGCGCCGGAGCAGCTCGGATTCATCCCCGAGGGAGAAAAGATCGACGGTCGTGCGGACATCTATGCGATGGCCATGGTGCTGTTCGAGATCCTGACCGGCCGTCCGCCGTACGAGGCCAAGTCGCCGCACGAGTACTTCATGCTGCACGCGCGGCCGCAGGTCGAGAAGACCGTGGAGCTGCCGCCGAACATGCTCGGCGGTGCGGCCATCCAGGAAGTGCTGGAGAAGGCGCTCGCGCGCGACCGCACCCAGCGCTATGCGACGGCGCGCGAGTTCGCGTCGGCGCTGGAGCTGGTCGAGCTGCGACTTCCGACTGAGGTCGACGAGCTCACCGCGTTCACCGGATCGCAGACCGATTCGACGATGCGCCTGTCGCGCGAGACGTCGATCACGCAACAGCAGACGGCGCAGCGCACGGCGCAACACACCGCGCCGCCGACGGTGGCCGCGGCACTGCCTCCCCCGCCGAGCTCCGCGCCGACCGTGCTCACGCCGCTCCCGCAGCAACAGCCGCTGCCCCCGACGCAGTACGCACACTTCCCGCAGTCGCGGCCGAAGTCGGGCTCGATGCTGCCGCTGGTGATCATTGGCGTCCTGCTCTTCTTCGTGGCCGCCGCCGTCGCCGCGGTGATGTTCTGGCCGGGAAAAAAGGAAGAGGCGCAGGTCGCGGAGACGACGACCACCGCAACGACGACGACTGGGCAAACCGCGACCACAACGACTCAGCAACAGGGACAGATCGCCGAGGCCTCCGTGACGGTGACCAGCGCGACGACGCCGGCGGAGACGCCGGTGACGACCACGACCGCCGAGCCCCCTGTCGTCGTCGAGAACACGCAGACGGTGCAGCGCACTGGTGGGCCGGGCAGCATCCCGCCCGTGATCCCGCGGCGCAGGGAGACCGTCGCCGAGACCACGACCATCCCGACACCGCCCCCCGTCGACACGCGCGGCAGCGAGAACGCAGACGACGACGGCCGCGCGGGCTTGGGCTCGGCGCCGAGGTACGTCGACGGCGGCGACGACGAGGCGGGGAACGAACGCGCCCTCGAGTCGCTCCGGCGCGCGCTGCGCGGCACGAAGAGCATGTCCCTGCGCGGCGGCGGGATGCGCGACGAGCTCTATCGGGCCATGCGCGACCAGCTTCCGGACATGGACTTCGACGGCGAGGCCGACGTGATCGTCCGCTTCGAGGGGGCGAACGACCGCGTAGGCCGCGTAGGCCGCAAACGCCGGTCGGCGCAGGCGACGGTCAGCAAGAACGGGCGGGTCGTGTTCCGCTACGAGCTGCCGCCGGAGGATTACCGAGTCGGCGACTCGGCGGCGGAGGCGTTCGCGCGCGTGATTGCCAACGCGGTGGAGTGAGCCGGCACGGCCGGCAGCGCTGATTGCTCCGCCTCGCGTCCTGTGGAGCGACGGCCGCTCTCGGCCGCCGGCAGAGAGCGATTCGGCGGCCGAAGCGGCCGCGCTCCACAGGACGATGCGAGCGACTAGCTCTCCACCAGGATCCGGAACTGCCGCGAGGCCACGGTCAGCATGGCCAGGTCCACGGTCGGTGCGGCGCGGAAGTCGTGCATGGTCTGATCGACACGCTCGACGAGGCGCGGGCGCTTGGACAGCCAGGCGTCGACGGGATCGGGCGCGCCGTCCGCCTCCGTGATCACGCGTGAGGCCATCGCGCTCTGATAGTTGAAGAGATCCTCGACCAGAGCCAGCAGGGCCGTCTTCTGCCATGGCGTCTCGGCGGAGATGTTGTTGGTCGCGCTGCGCAGGCGGTCGAGCGAGAAACGCGCGCCGACGCCGAAGTAGACGCGCGCGACGTCCTCCACGCCGTGGGCCGCGTCGGTGCGGGCAATGCGGATGATGTCCATGGCGGAGCTCATCACGTCGAGGCTGGCCACGCGTCGCGCCAGCTCCTCCGGGATTCCATCCTCCATCAGCTCCGCCTGGCGCACGCGCACGGTGGCCAGGCTCGACGCGGGCAGGATCTGTACGAGCCGGTTCTGGATCGCGGCGATGCGCGGCTTGAATTCGTTCACGTAGGCGGCGATGTCGAGCTTCTCGTACGTGGTGCGCAGGAGCCAGAGGATCGCCCGCTCCAGCAGGCGGGCCACGGAGATCATCATCTCCGTCTGCACGCTCGCGGGGAGCTTGTTGTCGAGCGTCTCGATGTCCGCCCAGATCGTGCGCAGGTCGAACGAGTCGCGCATGACGATGAAGGCGCGGGCGATGTCCGGCGGCGGCTTCGAGGTCTCGTCGCACATCTGCCAGGCGAACGTCGGACGGACGCGATTGATCATGGCGTTCGTCACCACCGTGGCGATGATCTCGCGGCGCAGGCGATGCCGGTCGATCGCGCCGCGGAAGCGTCCGCGCAGCTCGTCGGGGAAGTAGAGGACCAGATCGTCGACGAGCTGCGGATCGTCCGGCAGATCGGACTTGAGCAGGTCTTCGTAGAGGACCATCTTCGCGTACGCGAGGAGGATCGCGAGCTCCGGCCGGGTCAGGCCGATGCCCTGGGTGTGGCGGTCGGCGACGGTCTCGTCGTCGGGCAGTCCCTCGATCGCGCGATCGAGCTTGCCCATCTTCTCCAGGCCGCGCATGAAGCGCGCCTGCGTGTCGAGGATGCCCTCGCCCAGCGCGTGGCTGATGCTGATGGCCTGGGTCTGCTCGTAGTTGTCGCGGAGGACGAGCGCGGCCACGTCGTCGGTCATCTCGGCGAGGATCTGATTGCGCTCCTCGATGCCGCCGAGCTCCGTGCGCTCGATCGCGTCGTAGAGCGCGATCTTGATGTTGACCTCGTGGTCGGACGTGTCGACTCCGGCGGAGTTGTCGATGGCGTCGGTGTTGATGTGACCGCCGCTCAGCGCGTACTCGATGCGCCCGCGCTGGGTGAAGCCGAGGTTCGCGCCCTCGCCGACGACGCGGACGCGCAGCTCGCTGCCGTCGACGCGGATGGCGTCGTTGGCGCGATCGCGCGCGGCGGCGTGATCTTCCCACGATGCCTTGACGTACGTGCCGATGCCGCCCAGCCACAGCAGGTCGGCCTTGGCGAGCAGGATCGCGCGCATCAGCTCCTGCGGGGTGACGATCTTCTTCGGCAGCTCGAACAGCGCCTGCACTTCCTCCGAGACCGTGACCGTTTTCGCGCTGCGCTCGAACACGGCGCCGCCCTTCGACAGCAGCTCGGCGTTGTAGCCGTTCCAGTTCAGGCGGTTGTCGAACATCCGCCGGCGCTCGGCGAAGCTCTTCGCCGCGTCGGGACTCGGGTCGACGAAGATGTGCGAGTGGTTGAACGCCGCCTGGAGGCGGATGTGCGGTGAGAGGAGCATGGCGTTGCCGAACACGTCGCCCGACATGTCGCCGACACCGACCACGGTGAAGTCTTCTTCCTGCGTGTTCACGCCCAGCTCGCGGAAGTGGCGCTTGACCGCCTCCCATCCGCCGCGCGCCGTGATGCCCATCCCCTTGTGGTCGTAGCCCGCGGAGCCGCCGGACGCGAACGCGTCGCCGAGCCAGTGTCCGTACTCGCCAGAGATACCGTTAGCGATGTCGGAGAACGTGGCCGTGCCCTTGTCCGCGGCGACGACGAGATACGCATCGTCGCCATCGCGGCGGACGACGTCCTTCGGCGGGATGACGGCGTCGCCCCGCAGGTTGTCAGTGATGTCGAGCATGCCCCGGAGCAGGGTCTTGTACGACTCGATGCCTTCCTGCTGAAACAGCGCGCGATCCGTGGATGGGTTCTTCACGACGAAGCCGCCCTTCGAGCCGACCGGCACGATGACGACGTTCTTGACCATCTGCGCCTTCATCAGACCGAGGATCTCGGTGCGGAAGTCTTCACGGCGGTCGGACCAGCGCAGGCCGCCGCGCGCGACGCGGCCGCCGCGCAGATGGATGCCTTCCATCCACGGCGCATACACGAAGATCTCGTACAGGGGCCGCGGGAGCGGAAGATCGGGCACGAGCGCGCAATCGAACTTGAACGAAACGTACAACTTGCGCTCGCCCTGCGCATCGCGCTGGAAGTAGTTCGTGCGCAGCGTGGCCTCGATGAGCGCGACGTACAGACGGAGGATGCGGTCCTCGTCCGGATTGGTGACGCCGTTGAGGGCGTCCTCGATCTGTGAGCGGATGCCGAGAGCCGCGCCTTTGCGGCCCATGCCAACGTCGCCGATCGACGGATCGAAGTAGTTTTTGAAGAACTGGAGAATCGAGCGCGTGATGGCGGGATGCCTGGCCAGGGTCTGCTGGATCAGCGTGTCGCTGAAGGTGATGCCGATCTGCCGCAGGTACTTCGCGTACGCACGCAGAACGACCACCTCGTGCCACTCGAGCTGCGAGCCGAGGACGAGCCGGTTGAAGCCGTCGTTTTCGGCCTGACGCGTCCACACGCGGATGAACGCCTCCTGGAACAGGTCCTTGACCGGCGCGAGGTCGTCCTGCATCCCTTCCGCGTCGAGACTGAAGTCCCGGATGCGCACGACCTGATTCGAGCCGAGGGGCCGGACCTCGTACGGCACCTCCGCCAGCACCTTGAGACCCATGTTCTCGAGACGGGGCATGATCTCGGAGAGCGGCACCGGCGCACCGGCGTGAATGATCTTGCAGTGGAACTGGCGGTCGTCGGAGCGGTGGCGATAGAGATCGACGACCAGATCGCCGGTCGCCAGCACGTGCTCGACGTGATTGATGTCGTACAGCGCGGCCTCGGCCGAGAAGCGCTCCGCATACGCCAGCGGAAATGCCTTCTTGTAGCGGTGATGGAGGTCGATGCCGACTTCCTCACCCTGCCGCGAGATGAGCGCGTCGAGGAGGCGGTCGCCCCACGTGCGCGCCACTTCGCCGATCTGGGCCTCGACGCGGCGCACGTCGACGTCGGGGATCCTGCCAGGCGTCGTGCGTACGATGAACAGGCCGCGCGCGAGCGCGGAGGTGGTCACGTGATCGTAGACCTGCGAGTCGCGGCCGCCGAACGCCTCTTCGAGCACGGCCTTCGCGCGATCCTTGAACTCGGGCGTGTAGCGGTCTCGTGGCACGAACACGTACGCCGCGATGAAGCGCTCGAAGACGTCGCGGCGGACGAACAGCGCCACGCGCTGGCGCTCCTGCAGCAGGAGGATGCCGCGGGCGATGTCGAACAACTCGGCGTCGGTGATCTGAAAGAACTCGTCGCGCGGGAAAGTCTCGAGGATGTCGACCAGCGCCTTCCCGTTGTGCGAGCGCGGATCGAGGCCGGCGCGGTCCAGCGTGCGCTTGGCCTTGAGACGGAGCATGGGGATGTGGAACACGCTGCCGCTGTACGCGGCGGAGGTGAAGAGGCCGAGGAAGCGGTCCTCGCTGATGAGATTCCCCGCCTCGTCGTAGCGCTTCACGCCGATGCGGTCCATCGGCACGGGCTTGTGAATCAGGCTCCGGCTGTTCGCCTTCGTGACGATGATCAGGTCTTTCTTGCGGGCGTACGCGCTGAACTCCGCCGACAGCGGCTCCTTGCCGCGCTCGACCGACTCGGGGCGGATGTCGCGGAGAATGCCCAGCCCCGTTTCCGGCAGCGGCGCGAGATAGTCCTTGTCATCGCGCGTCTTGAACGTGTAGCGGCGATGGCCGAGGAAGATGAAGTTGCCATCGTCGATCCACTTGAGGAACTCGCGGGCCTCGGCCACTTCCTCGGCCGGCATCGGGAGCTTTGCCTCCTGGAGCTCGGCGACGTTCTCCTGCATGCGTTGCCGCATCTGGCGCCAGTCGGCGACGGCGAGGCGAACCTCGCGAAGGATGTTCTCGAGCGAAGCGCGGATCGACTCGAGCTCGGCGGGCTCGGTCTCCTGGTCGATCTCGACGTGCATGTGCGACTCGACCACGGCCTCGGTGGGCGCGTGTCGCGTGTCGCTGACTTCGAGCCGCTGCCCGGAGGCGTCGCGGGTAGTGCGGATGACCGGATGCAGGAGCAGGTGGATCTTGCGATCGCGGCGATGAATCTCCGCGCTCACGGAGTCGACGAGGAACGGCATGTCGTCGTTGATGATCTCGATGACGGTGTGCTCGAGTCCCCAGCCGGTCTTCTCGGCGGCGGGGTTGAAGAGGCGGACCTTGGGTGTGCCGGGGACGCGCTCGGCGCCGAACTCCCAGAGCGAGAGAACGCCGCCGAGGAGGGTCTCGAAGGAGGTGTAGATCACGTCGTCGGGCGCGACGTGCGCGAAGTAGCGCCGCACGAAATGCTCGATGCTGTCGCCCTGCTCGGGCGGGACGCGGCGACGGGCCTCCGCCGCCAGCCGGTCGACCAGGTCGACCTGGCGTTCTTCAGCGGTCATGGTCATTCAAAAGTTCTCCAACAGCGGACCAATACTTATCACGCCGGTCCCCACGCCAGATAGCGCAACCGCAGGCCGACGTCGCGCGGCGGCTCGCCGGAGGGAACGGTGCGGTCGATGGACAGCTCGAGAGTGTTCGGCTGGCCTTCTGGCGCGGGCCGCACGACGTGGTAGTCGCGCTCGATGGAATCGTGGGTGGCGATGATCGTGTCGAGGCGCTGGCCGTTGACGCGGATGGTGATCTCGGGACGCTGCTCCACCAGTTCGCCGGGGATGCCGAGGTGCAGGCGCAGGAGCATCTCCCCCTTGCCGGGCGGGAGCATCGTGACCGAGCGGCCGCTCATCCAGCGCCACTGGTGCGACTCCTCCGACTCGGGCGGATACCAGCCGGAGACGAACTGAGCCCGGTCGTGCAACGGCGCGAGCTTGATGTCGAAATAGTGCCGGCGGGCGATGTTCCAGAGCGCGCCGCGCTGGCGGCGGAAGACGAGGCCCTCGTCGCGCGTGGTCGTGATCTCGGCGAGCAACCAGGACTGGTCTTTCTGCTCCATCGGCAGGGCGCGGTCGTCGACCACGCGTGTGTACGGGAAATCGGGCGCCAGCAGATCCATGAACACGAGCATCGTGTGGCCGACGAAAAGCTGCTCGCGGCGGGGATCGATGCGCTGCGCGGCGGTGCTCGCGGCGACGATCGACGGCGCGACCTCGTTCCGCACCGGCGTCAGCGCGGGGAACGTGTAGACGATGAACGCGGCGACAATCGCCGTGGAGAGCATCCACTCGCGACGCCGCCCGACGCGCGCGATCCCGTCCGCGACGAACACGGCAAACATTGGCTGGTAGCCGATCGAGAAGCGGCTGATGCTGAAGCGGTCGAGCATCAGCCAGGCGAAGATCGCGAAGGCGCCGAAGGTCAGCGTGTTGAGCAGCAGCGGACGGCTTCGTTCGCGAATCGCCCCGACGATCGAGATCACGACGAAGATCGAGGCGATGATGCTGAGGATCGGCGACTGGTACTGCTTGATGAAGAAGCGGTCGAAGATCCGCCACAGCGGCGGCCGTGCCTCGGCGCGGAACGAGTCGACGCGCGAGATGTAGTCGCCGTGCTCGCGCACCATGCGCGTGTACTCCTTCAGAGATCCGGTTGCGTGAATGGCGCCGCCGAACGCGATGCCGACGACGGTCACGCCGATCAGCAGCGCGACCAGGATCTCCCACCAGCGTCGTTTGCGCGTGGCCAGGATTCCGGGCACGAGGCCGACGAGGAGATTCTGCGGGCGGATGCCGATGGCCACCGCGAGCAGCAGCGTGCCCAAAAAGTACGAGTTCCGATCGCGGATGCCGCGCAGGAGAAATGCGACCGCGAACAGCACCAGCACGATCGAGGGAACGTCGCTGAACGCGCCGCCGCCGAAGAACCAGACGTTCGGGAAGAACGCGAAGACCGCGGCCGCGGAGGCAGCCGTGGAAAAGCGCAGCCGCAGCTCGCGGGCGAAGAGGAACATCGCCGGAAAGACCAGCACCGCGGCGATGAGATTCACGCTCTGCAGCGCGCGGAAGTCGTCGCCGATGACCAGCCGCATCACCTTGGCCATGGCGATGTAGGCCGGAAAGCCCGGCGGATGCGGATGGTGCATGGTGACGTCGTAGTCGGCCATGGCCATCGTGAACAGCGCCTCGTCCCAGTCCCAGAGGGAGCGGGCCATGGCCAGGAAGCGCGTGGCGGCGCAGAAAAGGGCGAGCGTCGCCACGATCGCGCGTTGGCGGCGCGTCAGCGGGTCGGGTGGAAGCGCGAAGCTCATGCGGCGAGGAACTGCACTTTCGTGTCATCCCGCGCGACGCGCGGGATCCCCTGCGGCTGCACGACCATCGTGCGTCTGCAGGGGATCCCGCGCCGTCTGCGCGGCTCGGGATGACACGCGTTCCTCACGAACGCACGTACGTCTGATAGAACTTCCCGTCACGCGCGGCCAGCCGCTTGAGCGGCTCGTTCGGACGGAACCGTGGACCCACGCGCGACGACAACTCGTCGAGGCGCGACACGACGTACGGCACGCCGAGCGAGTCGGCGTAGCGCAGCAGCCCTCCGCGGAACGGCGGGAAGCCGGTGCCCATGATCATGGCCAGGTCGAGCTCCGCCGCTGACGCGACGATCTTCTCGTCGAGGATCAGCGAGGCCTCGTTGATCATGGCCAGCACCATCCGCTCGACCACCGCCTTCGCCTCGGCCTCCTTCGGCGAGCGGATGCCCAGCACCTTGTAGACCGACGGGTCGGGACCCTTGCGCTTGCCGTCGTCGTACAGGTAGAGGCCCTTGCCGTTCTTCTTGCCGTGCCGGCCGTCCGCGTACAGCTTCTCCACCACCGTCGACTTCTCGAGGCGGTCCTTGAACGCCTCGGTGAGGATGTTCGCGACCTTGGCCGCGACGTCGATGCCCACTTCGTCGAGCAGCGCCATCGGCCCCATCGGCATCCCGAAGTCGACCATGGCCTTGTCGAGCGACTCGATGGAGTTCCCTTCCTCGAGCAGGAAGCCCGACTCGTTCATGTACGGGCCGAGGATGCGGTTCACGACGAAGCCCGGGCCGTCGTTGCAGTAGACGACCGTCTTGCCGAGCTTCCGCGCGAGCGCGGCCGTCGTGACCATCGCCAGATCGGATGTCTTCTCGCCGCGGATCACTTCGACCAGCGGCATGCGGTCGACGGGATTGAAGAAGTGCATCCCCACGACATTCTCGGGATGCGTCGCCTCGGCCGCGATCTGGGTGATGGGAATCGTGGACGTGTTCGTGGCGAAGATCGCACCCGGCTTGGCCAGGGCCTCGAATTCGGCGAGGACCTGGCGCTTGATGGGGATGCTCTCCACGACGGCCTCGATGACGACATCCGCGCGCGAGAAGCCGCTCCAATCGGTGGTGCCGGTGATGCGCGCGAGCTTGCGCTGCATCTCGCCGCGAGTCATGCGGCGGCGCTCCACCTTCTTCTTCCACACGCGCGCCGCGGCCTTCATACCGCCGCCGATGGCGTTCCAGTTGATGTCGCGCATCCGGATGTCGGCGTCGGTCTTGTCGGCGACGATCTGGGCAATGCCCCCGCCCATGACGCCTGCGCCGAGGACGCCGACGTAGCTGACGTCGCGCGGTCTGACGTCGAACGGATCTTTCTTCGACTCTTCCATGAGGAAGAAGAGCTGCACGAGGTTGCGGGCCACGTCGTTGTTGACGAGGGCCGCCGCTTCTTCCGCCTCGCGCTGCATGCCGCGCTCGACGCCGGACGACATCGCATACTCCATGACGTCGATGGCCTTCAGCGGCGCGGGATAGTGCCCCTTCGTCTGCGCCATCACGGCTTTGCGGGCCTTGCCGAAGATCACGTTGCGCGCGAGCGGATTGCCCTCGACGTAGAACTTGGTCCGGACACCGCCGCGACGCTTGCCGCGTGCGGCGAACTTTTTCGCGACGTCGAGCAGGATTCCCGACTCCACCGTCTCGTCGACGAGCCCCGCGCGTTTGGCGCGCTTGCCGTCCAGCGCTTTGCCGTTGAGGATGATGTCCAGCGCCGCGGGAAGCCCGATCAGGCGCGGGAGCTTGCTGGTCCCGCCCCACGCCGGAAAGATCCCCAGCTTCACCTCGGGCAATCCGATCTGCGCGCGCGGCGAGTCCGACATCACCCGCCAGTCGCAGCTCAGGGCGAGCTCGCAGCCGCCGCCGAGGGCCATGCCGTCGATCGCGGCGACGGTGACCTGTTTGAGGTTCTGCAGCTTCGTGAACACCTGCTGCCCGAGGAGCACGTAGCCTTTGGCCATCTCGGCGCCAGTCACCTTCGTGAACTCCATCACGTCGGCGCCGGCGATGAAGATGCCCTTCTTGCGCGAGGCGATGATCACCGCCTTGGCATCGCTCGCGGCGATGCGGTCGAGGACGCCCGACAACTCGTTCAGAACCGGAGTCGACAGCTTGTTGACCTTCTCACCCGGCAGATCGAACCAGACGATGGCCAGGTCGCCCTCCCGCTCGATCGAAAATGCACCGGCGGCGGCGGGAGGAGCTTCGGCGACAGAGGTCATGCGGTGCCTTCCACGAGGTTCTCGTCTGCGTACAGCGTGTCGATGACCTGCTTGTACTTCTTGTCGATGTTCTTGCGCTTGACCTTCAGCGACGGGGTGATCTCGTCATCCTCGATGGTGAAGTCGCGCGGCAGCAGAGCGAACCTGCGGATCTTCTCCTGCCGGTCGAGGTTCTGATTGAAGCGGTCGATCTCGGCCTGGATGAGCTCCTTGACGCGGTCGTTTCCGACCAGCTCTTCCTTCGTGTCGAACTTCACGCCCAGGGTCGCGGCCTCGCGCTCGAGCTTCTCGAAGTTCGGCACGATCAGGGCGACCAGATACTTGCGGCGATCGCCGATCAGCACCGGAGTGCCGACGTACGGAGAGCTCTTGAGCAGCGCTTCGAGCGGCTGCGGCGCAATGTTCTTGCCGTACGCGTTGATGAGAATGTCTTTCTTGCGATCGGTGATCTTGAGGAAGCCGTCGGAGTCGATCTCGCCGATGTCCCCGGTGTGGAACCATCCCTCCGCGTCGATTGACTGCGCTGTCGCCTCGGGGTTGTTCCAGTAGCCCTTCATGATGTGCGGGCCGCGCGAGAGGATCTCGCCGTCCGCCGCGATCTTCACTTCGACGCCGGGGATGATCGGCCCCACCGACCCGATGCGCCGCCGGTCGGGACGGTTCACGGCGATGACGGGTGAGGTCTCGGTGAGGCCGTAGCCTTCCAGGATCTCGACACCCGCGCCGATGAAGAACGCCGCCAGTTCCGCGGAGAGCGGCGCGCCGCCAGAGACGACGTACTTCACGTTTCCGCCGAGGCGCGCGAGGATCTTGCTGAAGACGAGCTTGTCCGCGATCGCGGACTTGAGCTTGAGGCCGAACGGCATGGGCTTGCGGTCGACGCGATACGGCAGCCGCTGTTCGGCGACGCCGAGCGCCCAGTGGAAGATCTTCTGCCGGGCGGGCGGCGCGGCGGCGACGTTGTCCATCACCCGAGCGCGCATTTTCTCGAAGAGACGGGGCACGGCCGCGAAGTACTGCGGCTTGACCTCGCCGAGGTTATCCGCGACTTTGGTGACGTTCTCGGCGTAGGCGATGCAGCCGCCTTTGTAGAGATAGAGGAAGTCGACCATGCGCTCGAGGATGTGCGAGAGCGGCAGGATCGAGAGTGCGATGTCACCGGCCTCGATCGGCACGAAGGCGTTCACCGCGTTCACGTTCGAGGCAATGTTGCCGTGCGTCAGCATTGCACCCTTCGGGTTCCCGGTCGTGCCCGACGTGTAGACGAGCGTGGCCAGGTCGTCGGGCTTACGCGACTTGCTCGACTCCTCGAACCAGTTAGGGAGGGTCTGCGCGTGTTTCTTCCCGCTCTCGACGACGTCGCGGAACGTGCGCACACCCGGCGGCAGCGCCGCCGGTGGATCGCAGACGATGACCGTCGAGAGACACGGCACGTGCGAACGAATTTCCTGGAGCTTGTCGAGCTGCTCCTGGTTCGAGCAGATCACGGCCACCGTGCCGGCGTCGTTGAGGATGTACTCGATCTGCCAGCCGAGGAGCGTCGGATAGACGGGCACGGAGACGGCGCCGGCGGCGAGGATGGCGAAGTCGGACATCGTCCACTCGGGACGGTTTTCCGAGAGGATGCCCACCCGGTCGCCCGGCTTCACGCCGAGCTCGTGCAACGCGGCGGCAAGTCCGCGCACGGTGTCGCGGAACTCCGAAACGGTGATGTCTAGCCAGCGCTCGCCGCTCTTGTACTTCATGATCGCGGGGCGGTCGATGGACACCGTCGTCGCGTAGATGTCGTTGAGCGTTTTGGGTTCCGCCATTCGATTCCCCCCTGCCCTTTTTTGACCGGGGGGATCATAGCCTAGGCCACGCGCACCCAGCGCATCAGCTCCGGAATCGTCGGCCGCTTGCCGTACGACAGGATGCCGAGGCGGAAGATCTTCGCCGTCACCCAGAACAGGGCGAGGATGGTCAACAGCGACACGGCGATGGAGACGAGGAAATGCCACGCCGGAGGATCGGTCACCGCCGCGCGGACGAACATCGTGATCGGTCCGAATACCGGCGACATCGAGAAGCCGACCGCGAACGGCGCGTCCGGGTTCATGACGATGGGCATCATCAGGAACCACGGCGCCATCATCAGCAGCATGATCGGCATGATGAATTGCTGGGCCTCTTTCTCGGAGTTGCAGATCGCGCCGGCGATCGCGTAGACGCACACGTAGGTGAGATACGCGAGCACATAGAAGACGAGGAAGTAGAGCCCGATGATCGGACGGATGAACTGTGAAAAGTTGATGTTGGCCTGGGCGACGGCGAGCGTGGTCGCGGCGTAGGCGCCGAGGATTCCGGCCATCGCCATCCAGACGGCGATCTGCGTGAGTCCGACCGCGGCCACGCCGATGATCTTGCCGGTGAGGAGCTGCATCGGACTGACCGAGGAGATCAGCACCTCCACGACGCGGTCGGTCTTCTCCTGCACGATGCCGCGCATCGTTTCCTGCCCGTAAACGAGCGAGGGCAGGATCAGCATCGCGCCGAAGAGGAACGCGACGAGGAAGTTCAACTCGCCGCCCTTCTTGCGCACGCCCGCGCGCGACAGCTGGACCGCCTGCACGGGCACGTCCTGTAGCAGGCCGTCGACCAGTTCCGGACTGATGCCGTTCGCGCTCAGACGCATGCGCTGCAACGCGCGGTTGGCGAGGCGGGAGAGCCGCTCCTGGGTCATGAGATCGGTCGAGGCGCGGCTGTAGTACGACATCTCGGAGTCGGGCTCACTCACCGCCGCCTTCGGAATCAGGAATACGCCTTCCAGTTTGTCCGCCGCGTCTTTTCCGGCGGTGAGGCGCTTGAGGTACGGCTTGGCCGCTTCTTCGAGATCGGCGGCCTGGGCCTGGTTCACGTACTCGATCGTCATCTGCGACGGGATCTGAGGGCCGCGCTGACGCTCGGTCATCGCCTTGCGCAGATCGGGCTTGTCTTCCTTCGGCGTCTCGTTCGGCTTCGAGAACGCGGCCTGGAGACGGCCCGTGGCGTCGAGCACGGCGATGCGCTTCTGGCCCATGCCCTTGGCCATCATCAGCCCCGGCAGGAACATCATGCCTGCCATGAGGAACGGCAGCAGCAGAGTCATGATGATGAAGGACTTCTTGCGGACTGCCTGAAGGTACTCGCGCTTCATCACGGCGAACATTTTCTTCATCGGATCACCTCCGCCCCGAGGGTCTCGGCGCCCACTTTCTCGATGAAGATCTCCTCGAGAGACGGCGACGCTACTTCGAATCGGCGGATGCGCAGTCGCGGCACGGAGGCCTGCAGAATCTGTTGCGCGTCCGCGCCTTCGGCGAGACTGAGCTCCGCCGAGTTGGCCATGATCGTGGCCTTGCGCACCTCGGGCAAACCTCCGAGAAACGAGCCGTCACCGTCGAAGTCGAGATGGAGGGTGTTGCGGCCGAAGGAACCGCGGACTTCGTCGAGCGTGCCTTCGAGCACGACCTGCCCGCGATGAATGAGGATGATCTCGTCCGCCATCTTCTCCGCCTCGCCCATCATGTGCGTCGAGAGGAGGATGGTCTTCCCTTCCTTGCGCAGATCGCGCAGGAGGTTGCGCACGAGGACCGCGTTCACGGGATCGAGTCCGGACTGGGGCTCGTCGAGGATGATCAGATCGGGATCGTGCAGCAGCGTTCCGATGAGCTGGACTTTCTGGGCGTTGCCCTTGGAGAGCTCCTCGATCTTCGCGCCGCGTTTGTCGGTGAGCTCGAACCGCTCGAGCCAGTGATCGATCTTCTTTTTCGTGTCGTTGGGAGCGCAGCCTTTGATCTCGGCGAGGAAGAGCAGGAGCTCGACGACCTTCATCTGCTTGTACAGCCCGCGCTCTTCGGGCAGATAGCCGATGCGATCGCGGAACTCCGCGCCACTCTTGCCCGCGAGCCACTCGACCGATCCCGAATCCGGCATGAAGATGCCGGTGATCATGCGAATGGTGGTCGTCTTGCCGGCGCCGTTGCGCCCGAGCAGGCCAGTGATGGTCCCACTCCGGACGGTGAACGAGACCCCATCCACCGCCCGGACCTCGCCAAACGTCTTCCGCACATCCCGAACCGCCAGAATCTCACCCATAACGAACCCCTTCTCCGTGACCGACCATTGTACGGGGAGGGGGAAGGGAGGTTGCGGGTGGGTCAGGGCTTAGGAGGGTTTGGGTGGCGGCGGCAACGGCAGATCGTCGAACGTACCGATGCCGACAAATTTCTTGATGATCTTTACGAGCTTCGACAAATCGCGCTCGCGCGGAGCACGCTCACGCGGTCCAGCGAACGCGGAGACGGAACCAGAGAGAAAGACAGCGAGCGCAACCGCCGCTGCACGACGAGAGTAAACCTTCATACGCCCTCCTGTGGCTATTTGTTCGGGAGGGCGCGCCCTGCCTAGGGAGTGACGGAGAACGTCAAATCCCTACCTCGAATATGCGAGATGGGCTCCGGGAAGCGGCGCGAACAGCAGTTTCTCTTCATGAGGCAGCTTTCGCAGGTAGTCGCGGACGTGCTTCACGTGCGCGGTCGTTACGGTTTTTTGTTGCGCGGCCTCGCGGATGTACGCGAGCGCCGTCAATGCGCGTGCGGTGTACGGAATGCCCGCCGTTTCGAATGACGACATCGCGGCGCGGCAGATCGCCTGCACTCCCGTGAAATCGCCAGAAGCGATGAGGATCTCTGCGATGTCCAGATTGACCAAGGCCGCTTCGCTGCTCATCCCGAGCTCGGAGAACCTCGCGTGAAGTCCATGGAGTCGAACGCGCGCATCGGCAACTCGTCCCGCCGCCGCCAGAATCGACGCGACGTTCCAGCCCACGCGCGCCGCTTCGGTCGGAATTCCAATCGTCTCAAGCAGAGACGCAGCCATCTCGTGATGAAGCAATGCTTCGTCGATTCTGCCGAGTCGCCAATAGCAATAGCCGAGGTTTCCGAGGACGCGGGCGTGCAGGTTGGGGTCACCATCCTGGGCAATGCGTGTGTCGAGATCGTGGAGGATCACCCGCGCAGCATCGAGCTCACCGCGACTGAAAAGAATGTGGACCTCGGCGACTCGAGCTGCAGCCAACTGTGAAAAGTCGCGAAAGCGCGCAAAGGTGTCGCTGCTGAAGCGAATCGCGGAAGTCGCGCCGTCCAGATCTTCCTGGGCACGACGCGCGAGCGCGGAGATGACGCGAATCCGCGCACGATCGTATTCGTCGACGGGCGCATTATCGAGCATGCTTTCAGCTCTCTCAGTCGCGGCGAGGGCGTCGGTGAATGCTCCGGTGTAAAACAGCGCGTATGCGTGGTCTCGCCAAGCCAGTCCGCGAAGACGGTTCAACGTGCTGGGCGAGCCCTGATTGAGATGATCGGCAATCTCGGTCGCGAGTAGGGTCATCGTCAACGCGTCGGGAGGCATGATGCTCACGACCCGACGCATCTCATCCACCAGCCCCCGCACCACCCCCGCCGTCCGCCACTCCGGGTGCTCGCGCAGCCTGGGCATCCATTCCTCGCGAGGGCCGGCCAGGAGCTCGGGGAGGATCTGGGCGGCGGCGGTGTCTTCGGCGGACATGCGGTCGGCGAAGGCGCGGAGGGTGGCGATGGTTTCGGGGACGGGCTTGGACAGGACGGCGCGGGTGTCCCAGACGTCCTTGTCGCGCAGAGCGGTCGAGATTAAACGATATGACTCCACCTTCTCGTTGCAGACCGTGCACGACGGGAGATGGCCGTCGGAGTCGACGCGGTCCGCCTCCAGCATCGCGATCAATGCTTCGTCGTCGTAGTGGCGCTCGACCATCATCGATGCGGCTCTCGTCACTTCGTCACGGAGGTGATGTTCAGGTAGATCTCACGAACGCGCTTGAGGCAGTTGTGGATCAGCTTCTCGGCGTAGCGGTTCGTGGTCTCCAGCTCGCGAGCCACGTCGCCCGCCGAGCGTCCTTCGAAGTAGTGCAGCCAGAGCGTCTCGCGGCAGCGCGGCTGGAGATAGTCGAGCGCCTGACGCACGGTCATCCGCATCGCGAACTTGTCGGCCAGGCCGTGCGTGAGCGGATCGGAGTGATCGTCGATGTTGTCCGGGAGCGACTCCGTCCGCCCCTGCGCGCGCCAGTAGTGGCGGCTCGCATTGCACATCGCCGCGACCAGCCAAGCGCGGATGTTCTCGATCTTCGTGCCGGTCTGCAGGTAGGAGAGGAAGACTTCCTGGATCAGGTTCTCGGCATCACAGTCGGGGATGCGGAACTTGCGGCACGCCACGTAGAGCAGGAGCGTGCGGTGTTGAATGTAGAGAGTCTCGACGTCATCCGCGGCCGGCGACGGCGCCGCCGGCTGGGGCTCGGGGCGCGGCTGAGGCTTGGCCTCCCCACGGGGGCGGGTACCAGCAGGCGCAACGTTGCTCGCATCGTGTTCCAGCACGGCGGCCTTTCCTTCGCCTTCTCGACGGGCGGTTCTCGGTTGATTCGCGGACTTTAGACCCATCTCACGTTACCACGTTTTCGGGCGACGCCGCCGGCTTGCGACGACGGAGACGACGCCTCTCACGACCTTGGACCTGCACCAAGAGTACAGCAGATTCAATTGGATTTTACGGATGTATGGAGATCATCGCACGAAACCACCCTTCGATGCTATCCTCCGCCCCCGCCATGAACGCCGACACGACGAAGAACCTCGTCGACGAGACGTGGAGCTCGTCCATCGTTCCGACCCTCGAACACTACATCCGCATCCCCAACCAGTCGCCGCTGTTCGACCCCGAATGGAGGCGCAACGGCCACATGCATCGCGCCGTAGCCCTCGCCCGCTCGTGGGTGGAATCGCAGGGCATTCGCGGGATCCAGCTCGAGGTCCATGAGATCGACGACCGCACGCCGGTGATCTTCATGGAGATCGAAGGCGACGCCTCCTCTACCGTGCTCATGTACGGCCATCTCGACAAACAGCCGGCCATGGTGGGTTGGGAAGAAGGACTCGGACCCTGGACGCCCGTGCTCCGCGGCGAGAAGCTCTACGGCCGCGGCGGCGCCGATGACGGCTACGCCATCTTCGCCACGGTCTGCGCGATCAAGGCGCTGCAAGAGCAGGGCGTCGCGCACTCGCGCATCGTCGTGCTCATCGAGTGCTGCGAGGAGAGCGGCTCGGTCGACCTTCCCGCCTACATCGATCTGCTCGCCGATCGCATCGGCACGCCCCGCCTGGTCGTCTGTCTCGACTCCGGCTGCGGCAACTACGACCAGCTCTGGATGACCACCTCGCTCCGCGGCTCGATCGTCGGCAACCTGCACGTCGAAGTGCTCACCGAAGGCGTGCACTCCGGCGATGCCAGCGGCATCGTGCCGTCGAGCTTCCGGATCATCCGCCAGATCCTCGATCGTCTCGAGGATGCCAACACCGGCGAGATCATCCCGAAGTGGCTGCACGTCGACATCCCCAAGACGCGCCTCGACGAGGCCAAAGCGACTGCGAAAGTCCTCGGCGACGAGACCTGGAACAAGTTCCCCTTCGTCGACGGCATGCAGCCCGTGACGAAGGATCCGCTGGAGGCACTCCTGAATCGCACGTGGCGACCGATGCTCGCCTACATCGGCCAGGCCGGCATGCCGGACCTGCTGCAGGGCGGCAACGTGTTGCGCCCGAAGACGTCGATCAAGCTCTCGCTGCGCGTCCCGCCGTCACTCGACGCCACCGATCTCGAAAAGAACCTCAAGGAGTTGCTCGAGAAGGATCCGCCCTACGGGGCGAAGGTCAGCTTCGAGGCGGAAAAAGGCGGCGCCGGATGGGTCGCTCCCGAGATCGCGCCGTGGCTCGAGGAGTCCGTCGAGCGCGCGTCGCAGACGTGGTTCGGCAAGGGGGCGATGACGTTCGGCGAGGGCGGCTCGATCCCGTTCATGGGCATGCTCGGCGCGCGCTACCCGGAGGCGCAGTTCCTCATCACCGGCGTCCTCGGGCCGCAGAGCAACGCCCACGGCCCGAACGAGTTCCTGCACGTCGGCTACGCGAAGAAACTCACCGCGTGCGTGGCCCAGGTGCTGACCGACGAAGCCGCGACCCGGTAGCTAGTGGTCCCCGTACTTCTTCTCCCCTGCCTCGATGCGGACCGGTAGTCGATTCTGCATCGGCGGGAGGGGACACGTCGCGTAGGGCGTGAACGCGCAAGGAGGGTTGTAGGCCTTGTTGAAGTCGATCACGGTCTTCCCGTCCTTCGCCTGCGGCGCATAGAGATAGCGGCCCGCTGGATACGTCGTATCGGCGCTCGTCGCGTCGCGGAAGATGATGAAGTACTCGTCCGATCCCTCTTCGATGATCGGATCGAGACGGTACTCCTTGCCGTCGATCTCGAACGCGAGCGAGCCCGGCGAGATATTGTCCGCGGTCATGCCCGTCACGTCGGTGATGGGGATCTTCTTGGGCGGGTGATACGCCTCGAAGCGCGCCGTCACGCGCCACTTCGGATCGATCGGGTAGTACTCCAGCCCTTTGAACCCCGTCCGCGTCTCCGCCTCGGCATCCTTCACGCGCAGGCCGTAGCGCTCGCCGCGCTTGATGACGTTGAAGCGCACGCTGCCCATCTGCACGATCGTCGGGCCGCCTTCATCGGCGTCGGCTCGCAGAGGCACGTCACCGGTCACGGGCTTGCCGTCGACCGTCATCGGCTCCGTCGCATGGAGCACGGTCGACGTGCCCGAGCGCAGCAGCCGCAACTGCGGCGCGCTCGCCTTGGTCAGGGTCACCGTGTTCTCGCCGTCGGTCAGCCAGTGCAGACCGATGAGTGTCAGCCAGCTGTCTTCCTTGCGCAGGCGGGTGTCGCGGTTTTTCTGCCACTCGCGGACCTCCTGCGCGTGCGCGTTCGTGTCGATTTTGGGCTCCTGCATTCCGCATCCGGTCACGAGCGCGGCAAACGCAAGCACAGCGAAACGTTTCATGCGCGCTAGCATATCGTGCAGGTGGTTTCGAAATCGCCCGAAGAGGTGTCCAAGAGAACGTGGCCGAAGTCGCCCCATTTCCGGTACCGGAAGCGGAGCGTGAGTCAGTGATCACGCCGCTGGACGAGGAGCGTCGACTCCTCGCCGCGATCCGTGCGGGCGATCGGGAAGCCGCGGAGGAGCTGGTCGAGAGGACGTACTCGGCCGTGTTTGCATCGGTGTACCGGTTGTGCGGCGACAGCGATCTCGCCGCCGATCTGACGCAGGAGACGTATCAGAAGGCGTGGAGCGCGCTGAAGGGCTTCGACGGACGGTCGCAACTCTTCACCTGGCTTTACCGTATCGCCTACACGACGTTTCTGAATCACGTCCGGCGTCCGCGGCGGATGACCTCGCTCGACGAGCCGGACTCGATCGAAATTCAGGATGAGCGCCCGGGAGCGGAGGAAACGCTCGCGGACGCGGAGGAGGCCGAGCGCCTCCGCCGTGCAGTCATGAAGTTGCCCGAGGATCTGCGCTTCACCGTCACGGCGCATTTCTGGGGAGGACTGGCGGTCCGGGAGATTGCGAGCATCGAAGAGATCACCACGGTGGCCATTCGCAAACGGTTGCACAAGGCCTTCACATTGATCGAGGCGATGCTCGAAGAGGAAGTGCAATGAACTCGAAGCGGAGAGCTGAGCTCCAGCGCAAATTGACCCTGAACGCGGTCCCGCGACCGCCGGCGGGACTCGTCGACCGGATCAGGGCCGACATCCCGAAGTATCTGGAGCAGGAAAATGAGCGGCGGAGATCGAGCGCGTTCTATCTGCGCGTTGCCGCATCGGTCCTCGTCGCCGTGACGTCCGTCGTGGCGGCGATGTACGTCGTCAACGGTCCAGCGCATCAGGAAAAATCGGCCGCCGTCGCCCCAGGGCCTTTCGCCCCGGCTCAGCGCCGGACCTCCATTGCGCAGGACACCCCGGTCGCGGCGCCGACCGAGACCGTGCGTCTCGAGATCGCCGAGGAAACCGACCTGCAGCTTCCGCCGCAGCTTGCGCTCGACGCGGCTCCCCCTCCCCCGCCCGCGGCCGTGGCCGCCGCGCCGGTTTCGCAGGCGCGTGCGCAGGAGATCGCCGAGGCGACGCCGATGGTGGAGCGTCAGGCGGAGAACGGAGTTTCGGGTAGCGTGGCTGGTGGCGTGGTCGGTGGCACCGCCCGCGGCGTAGTCGCTGAAGTCGCACGCCCGCAGGCAGTGGTGGTCGAGCGCGAAGTCGCGCCGGCCGCTCCGGCTGTCGCTGCGCCGGTGCCTACTCCTGTTGCCACGTCCGCGCCTGCTCTCGAGGCGCCCCCGCCTCCGCCGGTGATGGCCGACGCCGCGTCGCGCGTCGGACGGGCGACTGCGGAGCGTCGCGCCGAGAGATCGTTCGCCAAAGAAGCGGACCGGGAGGTCTTCGGCATCTCCGTCGATCCGCACAACTTCCAGCAGATCCGCGAGACGCTCGAAGCCGGCGCGCGTCCCGCCGCGACGGCCGTCGACGTCGAGGCCATCGTGAACTACTTCGCCGGTCCGCCTGTGAAGCGGCCGCGTCGCGGCGTGAGCCTGGACGTCGAGGCATCGCCTGCCGCCATCGAGGCCGAGGGCGACCACGCGATCCTGCGCTTCAGCATCGACACGCCCGTGGGCGGCAGCACGGTCGTGGCTTCGAACGTGCGCGTCGACATCACCTTCAACGACCGCGTCGTGGCAAAGCACAAGCGCGTCGGCGGCGATGAGTCGCTGGCGTCGGAGTCCGTTCTCCGCAACGGCATGTCCGTCACCGGCCTCTACGCGCTCGAGCTCCGTCCGAACCTCACCGCGACGCAGCGCGTCGCGACGGTGCGCCTGCAGTACAAAACGGTGCCGGCGGGGAAAGCCGAAACGCTCACGCGGCACGTGCTGGCGCGGGACCTGGCGAAGAGCTGGGCACGTTCGACGCGCCGGCATCGGCTCGCATCACTGGGCGCGGTGTGGGGTGAGACGCTGAAGGGAACGGCGCCGGGATTCGATGTCGCACGTCGCGCGCAAGAGCTGGTGACGCAGGATCCGAAGGACGCCCGGGCGCGCGAGCTCGCGGCGGCTGCGAACGCGTCCTCCGACGGCAGCCGCTGACTAGCGCTTCTTGCCGCCGCCAAACTTGCGGATCGACGCGAAGTGCACGTTGAAGTAGTTCGCGGCGGCGCGGAGCGCGTTCCCCACCGTGCCGCCGTCCTTGGCCGCGATGTTCTCGATGCCGAGGCGCATGTGCGGCGGGAGCTTCGTCCGACACGTGCGGCAGAGCGCGTTGCCGAGAGTCTTGTCGAAATCGCAGCGCGGGCAGCGCTTCTTCTTCGATAGATCCTCGACCTGTTCTTTCGTCAGGTGCATTGCAATAAGATGAACATCATGGGTGAGCGAGTTCAATTCCCCTCCAACGGACATACCTGCAGCGGCTACTTCGCCGGCGAGGGTCCGGGCGTCGTGGTCATTCAGGAATGGTGGGGCCTCGTCCCGCACATCGAGGATCTCGTCGAGCGTTTTGCCGGCGCCGGTTTCGCGGCGATCGCGCCGGACCTCTATCACGGCAAGACCACGAAGTCGCCGGACGAGGCGGGCAAGATGCTGATGGAGCTCGACGTCGAGCGCGCCGGCAAGGAGATGACCGGCGCTGCGCAGTATCTGCTCTCGCGCAAGGAGTGCACGTCGAAAAAGTACGGCGTGGTCGGCTTCTGCATGGGCGGCGCACTCGCGCAGTACGCCGCGACGATCGACACCGCGAACGTCGGCGCCGCGGTCAGCTTCTACGGCGGCTTCAAGAAGGTGCGGACGCAGTGGGAGAACCTTTCCGCGCCGCTCCTGCTCATCTACGGCGAGGAAGACAAGGGCGTGCCGGCGGAGCAGGGCCGTGAGCTCGAAGCGAAACTGAAGTCGATGGGCAAGAACGTCGAGCTGGTGGTCTATCCCGGCGCGAACCACGCCTTCTTCAACGATACCCGCCCGGAGGTCTACAACGCGGACGCCGCGGCGGACGCGTGGCGGCGCACTCTCGATCTGTTCCGCCGCACTCTGTGACCTTTCACAAGGCGGCGTTCGCCGCGCTGTTCCTCTTCTGCCTGACTCCGTGGTGCTCGCCGCCGGTCGCGCTGGCGCTCGGCCTCTCGCTCGCGCTGACGATGGGCGCTCCGCCGTTCCAGACCTCGAAGGCCGCGAAGTTCCTCCTGCAGGTCTCCGTCGTCGGTCTCGGCTTCGGCATGAACCTGGGCAAAGTCGTCGAGGCCGGACGCACCGGTCTCCTCTTCACCATCGCCACGATCGCCGGCACGCTGCTCCTCGGGTGGTGGCTCGGCCGCGCGATGAACATCGGCCGCGGCACCGCGCATCTGATTTCGTCGGGCACCGCGATCTGCGGCGGGAGCGCGATCGCCGCCGTCGGGCCGGTCATCGGCGCGAGCGATGAAGAGATGTCGGTATCGCTCGGGACGGTGTTCATCCTGAATTCGATCGCGCTCTTCGCGTTTCCCGCGATCGGCCGCGCCCTGGGGCTCACGCAGACGCAGTTCGGCGTTTGGGCCGCGATCGCCATACACGACACGAGCTCCGTGGTCGGCGCCGCCGCGGCATACGGCGCAGACGCACTGCAGATCGCGACGACGGTGAAGCTCGCACGTGCTCTCTGGATCGTGCCGCTCGCGCTGGCGACCGCACTCGCGTTTCATCGAAGGAACGCGAAGATCGCGGTTCCGTGGTTCATCTTCTTCTTCGTGATCGCGGCGGTGATCCGCACCTACGTCGACGCGCCGTGGGAATGGCTCGTGCGCGCCGCGAAGCACGGGCTGACGGCAACGTTGTTTCTCATCGGTGCCTCACTCTCCCGGCGCAGTCTTGCTGCGGTCGGACTGCGTCCGCTCCTCCTCGGCGTCCTGCTCTGGATCGTCATCTCCGCCGCCGGGCTTTGGGCCGTCGCGGCAGCGCTCGCGTAGAATCGCCGCCGATGACCGAGGCAGTGCTCCGCGGCGACATCGCGGCATTTCGTCTGCCCGACGTGCTGATGCTCCTGAGCAACGCGCGGCAGAGCGGCACGCTCGCGGTCGAGCACGGTCCGCGCGCGGCCTCGTTCTTTTTCGATCAGGGCGCACTGATCTTCGCCACCTCCAACCAGGAAGCGATGCGCCTCGGATCGATTCTGCTGCGCAAGCGCAAGATCACTCCCGAGCAGCGCGCGCGCATTGATGACCTGATGCAGCGGGACGGCGGCCGTTTCGGCGAGCTGGCCGTGCAGGAAGAAGTGCTGACCGAGGAGCAGCTCCGCGACTTCCTGAAGATCCAAGTCTCAGAGATCGTCTTCGACGCGTTCGTGTGGGGCGGCGGCAACTTCTCATTCGTCCACGACGCCACGCTTCCGGCATACGCCGTCACGATCTCCATCGACCTGCCGAACCTGATCATGGAAGGCGCGCGGCGGATTCAGGAGTGGGAGCAGTGTCTCGCGCTACTGCCGGACAAGTCGGTGGTCTTCCGCGTGGTCACCTCCCCGCGCGACGAGAAAATCACGCTCACGGCCGCGGAGTGGAAGCTGCTGTTCCTGATCAACGCACAGCGCACGCTCGAGGAGCTGGCCGAGTCCGCGGACGAGCCGTTGCCCGTCTATCGCGTCGTCTACGGCCTGTACGCGAACAAGCTGATCGAGGAAGTGCGCCCATCACGCAACGCCGAGGAGGGTGACGCGACGATGCGGCAGGGGGAGCCGCGGTTCGGGTCCGAGGTGACGGTGCAGGACGAAGAGTCGGACGACGACACCTCGCTGCTCATCTCGACCGACGGCCGCATGTCCTATTCCGACGTCGTGCGGCTCACGCTCGCGCAGTTGCGCGTGGAGAATGGCGATCTCGCGGGCCGGATCATTCCGCTGGCGGAGCCGGAGTACCTGATCGGCCGCCATCGCGACAACGGCATCCAGATCCCCGACCTCGGCGTCTCCGGATTCCACGCGCGCATCTACCGCGGCCCCGACGGCTTCACGCTCGAAGACCTCAAGAGCCGCAATGGCACGTGGATCAACGGCACACGCATCTACCACGCGACGCTGGCCCACGGCGATCGCGTGCACGTCGGCCAAACGGACCTCGTGTACGAAGTCGTGGGCGGCGCTACCGCCCAGTGATCCGCTTCACGCCGCGCATGTACGGCCGCAACGCCTCGGGCACGATCACCGAACCGTCGGGCTGCTGGTAGTTCTCGAGCACCGCCACGAGCGTGCGCCCGAGGGGCAGGCCGGAGCCGTTGAGCGTGTGCACGAACGACGTCTTCTTCTCGCCGCTCCGGTAGCGGATGTTCGCGCGCCGCGCCTGAAAGTCGGTGAAGTTCGAGCAGGAGGAGATCTCGCGATACGTCTCCTGTCCCGGCAGCCACACCTCGATGTCGTACGTCTTCGCGGAGGCAAAGCTCATGTCGCCCGTCGACAGCGTGACCACGCGGTAGTGCAGATTCAGCAGTTGCAGGATCTCCTCCGCGTCGGCGGTGAGCTTCTCCAGCTCGTCCCACGAGCGGTCGGGCGCGGTGAATTTCACCAGCTCCACTTTCTCGAACTGGTGCTGACGAATGAGGCCGCGCGTGTCCTTGCCGTACGAGCCGGCCTCGCTGCGGAAGCAGGGCGTGTACGCGGTGTACCGGATCGGCAGTTGCGACGCGTCGAGGATCTCGTCGCGATGAATGTTCGTCACCGGCACCTCGGCCGTGGGCACGAGGTACAGCGGCTTCTCGTGCGTGAGCTTGAAGAGGTCGGCCTCGAACTTCGGGAGCTGACCGGTTCCGCGCAGCGAGTCGGAGTTGACAATGAAGGGCGGCAGCACTTCGGTGTAGCCCTGAGGCTCGTGCACGTCGAGCATGAGGTTCATCAACGCGCGACTGAGCTTCGCCGCGGCGCCGTACAAAAACGCGAAGCGCGTGCCGGTGACTTTCGCGGCGCGATCGAAGTCGATGATGTTCAGCGCCTCGCCGAGGTCCCAATGCGACTTCGGAGTGAAATCGAAGGATGGCTTCGCGCCCCAGTGACGCTCGACGCGATTCGCGGATTCGTCGGCGCCAACGGGCGCGGACTCGTGCGGGACGTTCGGAAAGCCGAGCTCGAGCTCGCGGAACTCGTCCTCGATCTGCGCGACGCGGTCGTCGAGGCGCTTGATCTCGTCACCGGAGTGCTTCAGCGCGTCGATCTGCGCGGAGGCGTCCTGCTTGTTCTTCTTGAGGTTCGCGATCTCCTGCGAGGCGGCGTTCTTCTGCGCCTTGAGCTGCTCGACGGCGGCAATGCTGCGGCGGCGCTCGGCGTCCAGTTCGAGGAAACGCTCGATGTCGACGGCGGAGTTGCGGTTCTTCAGCGCTTGGCGATAGGCATCGGCGTTTTCACGAAGGTACTCACGGGAAAGCATGGCCGCGCATGATAACGAAGGTCAATGCCGCGACGTGCGCCGCTTCGTGGCAACCGACTCGACGAGATCCCCGGTCACCACCAGCGCGTACCCCTGGCGCGTGCCGAAGCCAATCGTCCGCGCGGACACCGTGAGGTCGACGACGCCCGACGGATTGGCGACGGTCATCACCTCGACGTTGTTCAGGCGATCCGAGGATGCGTTGAGATCGAGATCGTTGACCAGCACGGGAGTGGTGTCGCCCACCGCACGCTCCGTCGCGGGCGGATCGGTCCACACCAGCACCGCCTTCAGCGGCGTGCCGGGACGCGCTTCGACGCGGATCGTGCGCGACTCGCCCTGCGCGAGACCGTTCGCGTTCGAGTAGTCGACGATGCGCGTGCGCGCGGCATCGCCTTCGAAGTAGAGCGCGTCGTCGAGGACGGGGAAGCCCCAGCCCTGCTCCGGCGACGGCACCGGCAGCGCCGTGACCGTGCGCGCGGTCGTCACGTCGCGGCGCTTGAGCACCGGCCGCGCGGACGCAATGAGCGTGGCTTTCATCAACGCCGCGCTCGGCTGGATCGCCTGCGCCGGATTGCGCTTGCCGCTGGGGTAGAAGCCTTCGGTGTAGTACTGGCGCACGAGCGCGGCGGCGCCGGCGACGGTCGGCGCGGACCACGAGGTGCCGAGGTCGAGACCGACATCGCAGGTGTTGGGGTTGTTGTCAAAGTCCGCGTTGGCGGCGACGACACGCGCGCCGGCCACGAGATCCGGCTTGATGCGGCCGTCCTTGGTCGGACCGAAGAGCGTGAACTCCGCGATGATGTCGTCGTTCATCGACGTCGTCGCGGCGCGCGTTCCGCCGATCTGCAGCGTGTTCTTCGCGCTGCCCGGCGCGGAGACCGAGCTCGGCGGCGTGGCCGTGTTTGACCCGAGGTTGCCGGTGTTGAAGATGATCAGCATGTCCGGGTTGTCGTAGACGAACCAGTCGATGTCGTGCGCGGACCTCGGGTAGTTCCCCGTCGGAGGTGAGCCGGCGCGACCCTGGCGATCTCCCCACGAGTTCGAGTGAATCCGCGCGCCCTGCGCGTAGGCCTGTTTCAGGATCGGCTCAAGATTGGCCGGACAGCCGACGCCGGGGAACTGCGTGCACAAGTCGCCGCCGACGTAGCCGCCGTCCTGCACGATCAGCTTCGCGCCGGGCGCGACCGAGTCGCCGTAGTCGTGAACGAGCAGCGGCGCGCGATCGCCGACCGCGGCCCCCGCGGAGTGCGTGCCGTGGCCCTGGTTGTCGAGCGACGCCGGATTGCCCGGCGTGTCGCACCCGGCGCGGCCGGGATACTGCGCGCACGAGAAGAGGAAGTTGTACGCGACGATCTTGCGGCGCGAGAGGTCGATGTTGCTCGACTGCAGCCCGCCCGCGGGCGTGCCGGTGTTGAACGGCGGAGGCGAGTTGTCGAGCTCCGCGAAGTAGCAGTTGTTGTAGTCGACCCCGGTGTCGAGGATGGCGATGATCTGCCCTTCGCCGCGCAGACCGCGGTCGTGGAGAGTCGTCGGCCCGATGGGCGAGCCGGACTGCAGCGTTCGGTGAGAGATCTCGTTCGCGGAGACCGTCAGGGGCAGGAGTAAGACCGCAAATAATTTGCGCATCGCCGGGCAGAACGGCCGAGGCGCGTGCGATCATTCCGCGGGGTCGTCAGTGCACGAACTTGCGCCGGTTCCGGATGTAGTCCGCCAGGATGTACTCGCCCAGGCGATCCGGCGATGAGTAGAACGCGCGCCCGCGGTTGATCTGCGAGAGCTGCTCGACGAAATTCACGAGCATCGGATCCGTGGCCAGCATGAACGTGGTGATGGGGATGTTCGCGCGGCGGCAGCGGTCCGCCTCCTCGAGCGTGCGGTTCACGATCTTCATGTCCAGCCCGAACGAGTTCGTGTAGAGACGCCCGTTCTCCGTCAGCGCGGACGGTTTCCCGTCCGTGATCATGAAGATCTGTTTGTTGTTGTGCTTCCGCCGGCAGAGGATCTGTTGCGCGAGCTGCAGTCCCGCCTTCGTGTTCGTGTGGAAGGGTCCAACCTGCACGTACGGGATCTCGGAGATCGGCACTTCGCGCGCGTCGTCGCCGAAGAGGAGCACGTCGATGGCGTCCTTCGGATACTTGGTCAGGATCAGCTCCGTCAGCGCGAGGGCGACTTTCTTCGCCGGCGTGATGCGGTCCTCGCCGTAGAGGATCATCGAATGCGAGATGTCGATCATCACCACCGTCGCGCACGACGAGTTGTGCTCGGTCTCGAACACCTCCAGATCCTCCTCGGCGATGGAGATGTGACCGTCGGGATCGTTGTGCTTCATCGCGTTCTGCAGCGAGCGGATGGAGTCGATCGACATCGGGTCGTCGCCGAACTGGTACTGGCGCGTCTCGGTGAGCCGCTCCGTCCCCTGCCCCGCCGTCGCCACCGAGTGCGAGCCGGTCATCGACTTCTGCAGCCCGCCGAAGATCTCGTCCAGCGCATCGCGTCGGATCTGGCGCTCGCCGGCGACGCCAAGCGAGAGGTTGCCATTGCCGTCCGTCCCGATCACGTTCTCCTGCATGAGCTGCGCGAAGAACGCGTCGAGGTCGACGTCCTGATCGATGTAGCCGCGGTCCTGCAGCGCGCGCATCCAGCGCATCGCTTCGTCGACGTCGCCCCCGCTCTGCAGGAGGAGATGGTTGAAGAGCCGGCGCAGGCCCATCTCGCTGAGGAGCTGCCGGATCAGATCGGGGTCGAGGTAACCGTAGCGGTGTCTCACGCCTCGCCGCGGGGCCGGTTCTTCTCGAGCTTCGCGATCCACTTCGCGATGCTGGGATTGTTGGGGAGCTTCTCGCGCGCCGCCTCCAGTGTGACCAGGGCCTCGTCGTCGCGGCCGAGGACGAGGAGGATCTGCACGCGCAGCTCGGTGAGGGCCTGGTAGAGGGTGAAGTCGGTATTGGTCTGAGGCTCGAGCAGCGACAGCCCGCGGCTCACGAACTTGAGCGCCACCTCGGGCTTCGAGTCGTTGAGCGCATCCGCGGCGAACCGATGGAGCATGCGCGGAGAGTCGCCGAGAAACGACTTCGCGTCCACGAACTGCAGCAGCGCCTCGCGCACGACCGTCTCCTCATCCGGAAACCAGCCGTCGCTGATGATGCGATCGATCTGCCGCGAGAGCTCGTTCGGGATTTCGGCGGTGAGCTTGGGCATGGACGGGGGGATTGTAAGTCGCAAGGTCGCAAAGTCTCAAAGTCGCAAAGGAGGTGATCTCCGCCTTCCTTTGCGACTTTGAGACTTTGAGACTCTGCGACTGTCCACATCCGGACACTCGAGTTCCACGCATGGACAGCCCCGCCCACCCCTCGTCAATCAAATCAACGACTTAACCTCGGCCGAACCGTTGCGTCTATACGACGCGACATGGACATCGCCCGCCCCACCGACAAGAAGAACGGCCGCCGCTGGATGTGGATCGCCGTTGCGATCCTCGCGGTCGTGCTGACTACGGTCGCCCTTGCGCGACTCAAACCCGCCGCGCCGCCCGTCGACGATCAGACACTGGTCATCGAGACCGTTGCGCGGGGACCGCTCACGCGCGCCGTGCGTGGCAGCGGCGTGCTCACGCCGGAGAACGTGCGCTGGATCGCCGCCGCCACCGAAGGCCGCGTCGAGCGCGTGATCGTGCAGCCCGGCACACGCGTCACCACCGACACCGTGATCCTCGAGCTGAGCGATCCGCAGTTGCAGCAGTCGACGCTCGACGCCCAGTGGCAGCTTCGTGCCGCGGAGTCCGCGTACGCCGCGGCGCGGGCGGAGCTCGAGAGCGAGCGCCTCGATCGCGAGGCGGCGGCCGCGCGTCTGCGCGCCGAGGCCCAGCAGGCGCGGCTCCGGGCGAGGGCGGATGCGGAGCTCGCGAGCGCCGGCCTGGCCGCCAACATCACCAAAGAGTTATCCGAGTCCGCGGCGACGTCGCTCGAACAACGCGTGAAGTTCGAAGAACAGCGCCTGGGCATGCTCGCCTCGTCGCAGCGTTCGCGTCTCGCGGCGTTGCAGGCCGAGGTCGAGCAGCGCCGGGCGATGACCGATCTGCAGCAGCAGCGCGTCGCCTCCATGCAGGTGCGCGCCGGCATCGACGGCGTGCTGCAGCAGGTCGCCGTGCAGGCCGGACAGCGCGTCACTCCCGGAACGACACTCGCGCGCGTCGCGCAGCCGGAGCGTCTGAAAGCGGAGATCCGCGTGGCCGAAGTGCAGGCCAAAGACCTCGCCGTCGGCCAGCGCGCGCAGCTCGATACGCGCACCGGCGTGGTGGAGGCGCACGTCGCGCGAATCGACCCGGCCGCGAGCAACGGCACCGTGCTCGTCGACCTGTCGATCGACGGGCCGCTGCCCGCCGGCGCGCGTCCCGATCTGAGCGTCGACGCCACCATCGAGCTGGAGCGCCTGACCGACGTCATTCACGTCGCCCGTCCGGTGCGCGCGCAGGAGAACGCGCAGGGCACGGTGTTCCGCGTCAGCGGCGACCGCGCCGAGCGCGTGAAGGTCGTGTTCGGACGCGCATCCGCCACCGCCATCGAGGTCCGCAGCGGCCTCGCCCCGGGCGACCGGGTCATCGTTTCCGACGATTCCGCTTTCGACAAATATGACGAAATCAAGATCCAGTGAGGAGAACGCCTGACATGAATGAGCCCCTGATTCGCCTGAACGCCGTGAGCAAGATCTTCTACACCGACGAGCTGGAGACGCACGCCCTCTCCGACGTGCACTTCGAAGTCCGCAAGGGCGAGTACGTGTCGATCGGCGGCCCGTCCGGCTGCGGCAAGTCGACCCTGCTCTCGATCCTGGGTCTGCTCGACACGCCGAGCGCCGGCACCTACACTCTCTCCGGCGAGCAGGTGGAAAAGCTCGGCGCCGCAGAACGCGCGCGTATCCGCAACAAGGAGATCGGCTTCATCTTTCAGTCCTTCAATCTGATCGGCGATCTCACGGTCTACGAGAACGTCGAGCTGCCGCTGACCTACCGCAAGCTTCCGACGGCTGAGCGCAAGCGCCGCGTCGAGACCGCGCTCGAGCGCGTCGGCATGGCTCACCGCATGCGTCACTATCCGAGCCAGCTCTCGGGCGGCCAGCAGCAGCGCGTCGCCGTTGCCCGCGCCCTCGGCGGCGAGCCGGCCATCCTCCTCGCCGACGAGCCGACCGGCAACCTCGACTCCAAGAACGGCGAGCAGGTCATGGAGCTGCTGCGCGATCTTCACCGCGGCGGCGCCACCATCTGCATGGTCACCCACGACCCGCGCTTCACGAAGTACGCGGATCGCACCGTTCACCTCTTCGACGGGCGCATCGTCGAGGAAACGCACGCGCGCGATGCGGAGGCGGCGCTGGCGGACAGCGGCTTCCGGATCACCGAGGCGTACGCATGATTCGCAACGACCTGCGCTACACCATTCGCACGCTGATCAAACAGCGCGGCTTCACCGCCGTGGCCGTGCTCACGCTGGCCATTGCCCTGGCCGCGAACACCGCGATCTTCAGCGTCGTCAACGCGATCCTGCTCCGGCCGCTGCCGTTCAACAATCCCGAGCGACTGGTGAATCTCACCGGCATTAGCCGCATCGACGGCGACACGTATCCGGTCTACTCGTATCCGAACTACATCGATCTCCGCGCGCAGACGAAGACGATGGAGACCGTCACCGCCTTTACGCGCGGCCGCGCCTTCCTCATGGAGGGCGACGAGCCGGAGCTGATGCAGGGCCTCGACGTTCCCGCGAACTTCCCGCAGCTCACCGGCGTGAAGCCGCGCCTCGGCCGCTGGTTCTCGCAGGCCGAGGACCGCGAGGGGGAGCCGCAGGTCGTCGTGATCAGTCACGAGCTCTGGCAGCGCCGCTTCAACGGCGATGCGGCGATCATTGGACGCTCCATCCGCTTCGGCACGTCCGGCAAGCTGCGCACGGTCATCGGCGTCATGCCCGCGGGCTTCCGCTTCCCCGCGGACGAGGCGCAGCGCGACTACTACATCCCGTTCGAGGAAGACGTCGGTCCGGCGCGCACGCAGCGCGACTCGATCTGGATCGGCGTCGCCGGCAAAGCCAAACCCGGCGTCACGCTCGCGCAGGTGAATGCGGAGCTGGACACGATCAGCCAGCGGCTCGAGAAGCAGTATCCGAACGAGAACGCGGGCCTGCGGATGGTCGCGACGTCGATGAACGAGGATGCGGTGAAGGACGTGCGTCCGGCGCTGCTGCTGCTGTTCGCCGCGGTCGCGGTCGTGCTGCTGATCGGCTGCGCGAACGTGGCCAACCTGCTCCTCGCCCGCGCCACCTCACGGCACAAGGAGATCTCCGTCCGTGCCGCCCTCGGCGCATCGCCGCGCCGGATCACGATGCAGTTGCTGGTCGAGAGCGTCGTGCTCTCGCTGGTCGCCGGTGCGGTGGGACTGCTGCTCGCGGCGTGGGGCATCGATGCCCTGCTCGCGTTCGCGCCGTCGGACATCCCGCGGCTCGACACGGTCGCGCTCGACGGCCGCGTGCTGCTCTTCACGGCCGTGCTGTCGATCCTGACCGGCCTCGCCTTCGGCCTCGCGCCTGCGATCTCCGCGTCGCGGCCGAATCTCACCGAGGCGTTGAAAGAAGGAACGCGCGGCTCGACGGAAGGAAAGCGCAATCGCCTGCGCAGCGTCCTGGTCGTCTCGGCGGTCGCACTCTCGCTGATGCTGCTCGCCGGCGCGGGACTGCTGCTGCGCAGCTTCATCCACGTCACCGGCATCGACGCGGGCTACGACTATCGCAACGCGATCGCGCTGGACCTGTCGCCGCGCAGTCTCGCCTATCCCGACGAGGCGAAGTACATGGCCTTCCACGAGCGGCTGATGCACGAGCTCCGGACCATGCCCGGCGTCGAGAAGGTCGGCGCGGTCGACACGGTCCCCCTCGGACCGAACGAGAGCTTCTATACGTTTCAGGTGGTCGGACGTCCTCCGCAGCCTCCCGGTCGCGAGCCCGGCGCGAAGTCGCTCATCGCCACACCGGGACTGTTCGAAGCGATGCGCATTACCCTGATTCGCGGACGGGACATCCTGCCTACCGACATCCAGAAAGCACCGGGCGTCATGGTCGTGAATCAGGCTTTCGTGCGCGAGTACTTCCCGAACGAGAACCCGATCGGCCGCAAGATCGAGTTCAGCCCCGAGCACATCCGCGAGATCGTCGGAGTGGTCGGCGACGTCCGCTGGCGCAGCCTGACCGAGGAGGCGGGGCCGGCGATGTTCCTGCCCCACGCGCAGAGTCCGCGTAGATTCATGAGCTACGTCGTGCGATCGCAGAACGCGGCGTCGATGGCGCCCGCGCTCCGCGCGCTGGTGCGGCGGCTCGACCGGCAGCAGCCCATCGTCGGCATCGAGCTCCTGGCCGGTACGCGACAGGAGTCGCTGGCAACCCGTCGCTTCAACCTGATGCTGCTCGCGGTGCTGGCCATCCTGGCCCTGATCCTCGCGGCGGTGGGCATCTTCAGCGTGATGAGCTACGCCGTCACGCAGCGCACCGCCGAGATCGGGATCCGCATGGCCCTCGGCGCCGGCACGCACGACGTGTTCCGCCTGATCGTCGGCCACGCCGCGAAGCTGGTCGGCATCGGCACGGCGATCGGAGTCGCCGGTGCGCTCATGTCGTCGCGGGCGATGTCGTCCCTGCTCTACGGCGTGAAGCCGGCCGACCCGTGGACGTTCGCCGCGATCGTCGTGATGATCGCCGGCACCGCGCTCCTGGCGTCGTATCTGCCGGCCCGGCGTGCCGCGAAAGTTGATCCGCTCGTCGCAATCCGATACGACTAGGCCGCAGTGAAGCCCCGCATCCTCATCGCCGACGATCAGACCGACGTCATCGAAGCCCTCCGGCTGCTACTGAAGCCGGAGGGTTTCGAGATCGAGACGGCGACGTCGCCCGGCGCCGTGATCCGCGCCGTCGGCGCGCGCCAGTTCGACCTCGTCCTCATCGATCTCAATTACACGCGCGACACGACCTCGGGCAGCGAAGGCCTCGAGCTGCTCGAGCATCTGCACGCATTCGATCGCACGCTGCCGATCGTCGTGATGACCGCCTGGGCGTCGATCCAGCTCGTGGTCGAGGCCATGCAGAAAGGCGCGCGCGACTTCATCGAGAAGCCCTGGGACAACGCCCGCGTGCTGGCCATCGTGCGCAACCAGATCGAGCTCGGTCGCGCGCTGCGCAAGTCGGAGCGGCTGGAGAGCGGCTTCACGCCGCGCGGCGTCGACTTCATCGCGACGTCGCCGGCGATGCGCCCGGTGCTGGAGATCGTCGAGCGCGTCGGGCCGTCGGACGCGAACGTATTGATCCGCGGCGAGAACGGCACGGGGAAAGGCGTGGTCGCGCGCGCACTGCATGCGGCGTCGAAGCGTTCGGCCAAGCCGCTGGTGACGGTGAACGCGGGCGGCCTCTCCGAGACGATCTTCGAGAGCGAGTTGTTCGGGCACGTGAAAGGCGCGTTCACCGACGCGCGCGCGGACCGCGTCGGCCGCTTCGAGCTCGCCGACGGCGGTACGCTCTTCCTGGACGAGATCGCGAACGTGCCGCCGGCGCAGCAGGCCAAACTGTTGCGGGTCGTGGAGGCGGGCGAATTCGAGCGCGTCGGCTCGTCGCAGACGCGGCGCGTCGATGTGCGGCTCCTCTCCGCCACCAACGCCTCGCTCGAAGACGAGGTGGCGGCGGGCCGCTTCCGCCAGGACCTGCTGTTCCGGCTGAACACTGTGGAGATCCGCCTCCCGCCGCTGCGCGATCGCCGCGAGGACATCCCGCTCCTCGCCGCGCACTTCCTCACCCACCACGCCCAGCGCTATCGCAAGAGCGTCGCGTCGTTCGACCCGTCCGCGATCAAGGCCCTGCTCGATCACGCCTGGCCCGGCAACGTGCGCGAGCTCGATCACGTCGTCGAGCGCGCCGTGCTCATGACCACCGGTGCCACCATCCCCCGCAACGCCCTCGGACTCCAGCCCCCCGCCGAGCAACGCATCGACGACATGAGCATCGAGGACGTCGAGGCGTTGCTCATCCGCAAAGCGCTGGTGCGCTACGACGGAAACGTGAGCAAGGCCGCGGAGGCCTTAGGCCTCTCCCGAGGCGCGCTTTATCGCAGAATGCAGCGCTACGGCCTATAGGTCCTATAGGTCGTATAGGTCCTATATGTCCTACGAACGCCGCATCGTGATCACGGCACTGCTGGCCGTAGCGCTGGTCGCGCTGACCGCGCTACTCCTGGCCTTCACCGGAGACTTTTCCGCCAAGGTGCGGTGGACGGTCGCATTCATCGTGGCCATCGCCGTGATCATCGCCGCGTACGTCCTTCACGAACGGCTGGTGTTCCCGTTGCGCACGCTGTCGAACATCATCACGGCGCTGCGCGAGGAGGACTACTCGCTCCGCGCGCGCGACGCGTCGCGGGACAACGCTTTCGGCGAGATCATGACCGAGGTCAACGCGCTGGCAAACCTCATGGAGTCGCGCAAGCTGGAGGCCGTCGAGGCCGCGGCGCTGCTCCGCGCCGTGCTCGCACAGATCGACGCCGCCATCTTCGCATTCGACAGCGACGACCGCCTCCAGCTCGTGAATCCCGCCGCCGAGCGCTTCCTCGGCACGCCGCGCGAGCGCTTAATCGGCGAGACGGCATCGAAGCTGAACCTCGATGAACTGCTCGCGGACGACGCGCCGACGACCATCGATCGCGCCGGCGGGCGCTGGGACGTCCGACGCACGTCATTCCGCGAGCGGGGCGTCCCGCATCGCCTGCTCGTCCTCGCCGACATCACGCGCGCCTTGCGCGAGGAAGAAGCCGAGGCCTGGCGGCGCATCGTGCGCGTTCTCGGCCATGAGCTGAACAACTCTCTCGCGCCGATCCGCTCCATCGCCACCTCGCTCGAACAGCTCGTCCAGCGCGACGAGTTGCCGGACGACTGGCGCGACGATCTCGCAACGGGCATGCGCGTCATCGGCAGCCGCACCGACGCGCTGACGCGGTTCACGCGCGCGTATGCGCAGCTTGCGCGATTGCCGGAGCCGCAGCGCGGCGAGGTGCGCATCGACGAACTGGTGCGACGGGTGACCGCACTCGAACGTCGCGTCCCGGTGTCGCTGCACGGCGGCGAGTCATCCGTGCACGCGGACGAGGATCAGCTCGAACAGTTGCTGATCAATCTCGTGAAGAACGCGGCCGAGGCGGCGCGGTCGAGGGTCGATGTGCGGTGGAGCGTGAACGGCGACGGCCTGACGCTCACCGTCGAAGACGACGGCCCCGGCGTGAGCGGCACCGCGAACCTGTTCGTGCCGTTCTTCACGACGAAGCCGACCGGCACCGGTGTGGGGCTGTTTCTATCGAGGCAGATCGCGGAGGCGCACGGAGGAACGTTGACGCTTGCGAACCGCGCCGCGGGAAGCGGCGCTGTGGCGACACTGCGTTTGCCTACCTCACCGTCCGCAGCACGTTGAACTTCATCAACTCCTGCCACGTGATGGTCGAGTCGAGGTCCTCGCGCGACAGGCGCAGCGACTGGTGCAATCCCTCCAGCACCATCTCCATCCAGAACGCCAGCTCCTCGTCGCTCTGCGCGCCCGAGTGGCGGCGCGCGACATCGGCCAGTCCGGCGATGCGATTGAGCTCGCGGAAGAATTCCGCGAACGGCTGCTCGTCCGAAACCATCACCTTGTTCCCATCGGCGAACCAGGCCACGATGGACTCGTAAGCCGGCTCGGCCTCGCTGGCCGGCTTCGCTTCCTCGCGCCGCGGCTCCTTGCGCTTCGCGCGACGTCCGGAGAACGCGTCGTCGAGATCATCCGGATCGATCTCGCCGTAACCGCGGCGCTCCCGCTCCGCGCGCTGGGCCACGCCGGCGCGCTCGATGGGCGGAAACTTCGACTCGAACAGCTTCGACACCGCCTGCCCGATCAGCTTGCGCGCGACCACCTCCGAGCCCTGCTGCTCGCCCTCGTACACCATCTCCACTTTGCCGGTGATGGCGGGCAGGATCATCGACAAGTCCGCGAGCCGCGGGAAGACGACGCGATCGTGCGTCATCGCCGCACGGCGTTCCAGATTCGACTGCAACAGCTCCATCGCCGCGATGGTCAGTCGCGCGGAAACGCCCGAGGATTGGTCGACGAGCTCGGACTCTCGCGCGACGAACGCGACCGACTCGATGAGGTCGCGGATGTACGCCGGGACTTCGATCTCGGCGCCGCCCTCGCGGTCGAGCCACGCCTCCTGCTCGGTGATTCGCCGCGCCGTCTCGATCTTCTGCGGATAGTGGGTGAGGATCTGCGAGTCGATGCGGTCCTTGAGCGGCGTGATGATGTTTCCGCGGCTCGTGTAGTCCTCGGGATTCGCACTGAAGACCAGCACCACGTCCATCGGGATGCGCACCGGAAATCCACGGATTTGCAGGTCGCGCTCTTCCAGAATGTTCAGCAGCGCGACCTGAATGCGCGGCGCCAGGTCGGGCAGCTCGTTGATGGCAAAGATCCCTCGGTTCGTGCGCGGGATGATGCCGTAGTGAATCACTTCCTCGTCCGCGTACGTGAGGCGCTGGTTCGCGGCCTTGATCGGGTCGATGTCGCCGATGAGGTCCGCCACAGTGACGTCCGGCGTGGCCAGCTTCTCGCGGTATCGCTCGTCGCGCGCGATCCAGCCGATGCGCAGATCGTCGCCCTGTTCCGCCGCCAGCCGCCGGCAGCGTTTGCAGGCCGGATCGAACGGCGAGTCGTTGATCTCGCATCCGTCGACGATCGGCACCCGCTCGTCGAGCAGGGCCGTGAGCGCGCGGAGGATGCGCGTCTTGGCCTGCCCGCGCAGTCCGAGAAGGATGATGTCGTGCCGGGAGAGGATGGCGTTGTGGATGGCCGGGATGACCGTGCGCTCGTAGCCGTGGATGCCGGGGAAGGTGTTCTCGCCGCGCGAGATTCGGGCGAGCAGGTTGGCGCGCATCTCGTCCTTCACCGATTTGACGCGGTAGCCGGAGGCGCGCAGCTCGCCGAGGGTGTGGATCGAGATCATCCGGGGAGCATAGCTCAGGGTGCAGGCTCGTCGTCGCGATTGAACTCGTTCATCGCGCGACGGAGATCGCCGCGCGTGAAGAGCACCAGTGCGTCGACGGCGCGCTCGATCGCGCGGTCGACGATTGACTGCTCGTCCGGCGCGAATTCGTCGAGCACGTAGTCGCGCAGACGCCCGCCGTCCGCGGCGCCGATGCCGACGCGCAGGCGCGGGAAACGCTCGCTCTCCAGCGTCTGCACGATCGAGCGCATTCCGTTGTGCGTGCCGCTGGAGCCGGACGGCCGGATGCGGAGCTTTCCCAGCGGCAGATCGATGTCGTCGTACACCACCATGAGATCGTCCGTGGACTCGAGGTAGGCGTTGACGAGCAGCTTTACCGCATCGCCGGAGAGGTTCATGTACGTGAGCGGCTTGGCCACCATGACCGAGCCCCCCGCCACCCGCCCGCTCCCCGTGTGCGCGTATTTCTCATGCCTGGAGACGTCGATGCGAAACTTCCGCGCGAACGCGTCGACCACCATCCATCCGACGTTGTGCCGGGTGCGCTCGTACTCCGCACCCGGGTTGCCCAGTCCCACGATCAGCTTCATGCGGTGGCGAAGGGTACAATCCCCGCCATGAACGCGCTACCACCCCTCATCGCCGAGCGCCTCCCCGAGGTGCGGGCGCTGTGCGCCCGGCACGGCGTGAAGAACCTCGCGATCTTCGGCTCCGCGGTGAAGGGCACCTTCGATTCGGAGAAGAGCGATCTGGATTTTGTGGTGGAGTTTCTGCCAGGCACTCCGGTCGGCGGGCTGCGAGGGCCATACTTTCAGCTTCTCGAGGGTCTGCAGGACTTGTTTGGGCGGCGTGTGGATCTCGTAGAACGACGGGCCATCGAGAACCCATACTTCATCGAGGTGCTCGCTCTGACGCAGCAGCCGGTCTATGGATCACCTGCAGCAGCTTGAGCGCAAGTCGCGTCTCTGGCACATCGAGCGCGCAGCGCACGACATCCAGACGTTCATCGAAGGCCGGAGGCGTGAAGACTATGAGAGCGAACAGGTACTAGCGCTGGCAATCGAGCGCGAGCTCATCATCATCGGCGAAGCATTACAGCGGGCCTTGCAGGTCGATCCTGAACTCGCGGAAAGAATCAGCGACACGCGACGGATCGTAAACCTCCGCAATCAGCTCGTGCACAACTATCCCAATATCGAGACCGAGCGGATCTGGGACATCATCCACGACGACCTCCCCCTTCTCCTCACCGAAGTCCGCGCCCTCCTCGCCACCGAGTGACCCCCATCACTCCTTCCCCCTCTACTGGCGATCTTCCTGCATAATCCCGGCGCACATTTCTGATGGAAAAGCGGGAGCGCATCGTCGTCATCGACGACAACGCGAATGACCTGCAGGTAACACGCAGGTTCCTCGAGCGACGGGGGTACGACGCCATTCCCGCGCCCTCGGGCGAGGAGGGGATCCGCCTGGCCGGGCAGCTCCTACCCGACGCCATCATCGTCGACTACCGCATGCCCGGCATCGACGGGTTCGAGGTGACGCGGCGCATCAAGTCCGATCCGCAACTGCACACCATCCCCGTGCTCATGCTGACCGGGTCCGATTCCGCCGAGCACGTCGTGCAGGGACTCGGGGCCGGGGCCGATGACTTCGTGACCAAGGGCTCGGACATCGAGATCGTCGTGGCCCGGCTGCGGGCGCTGCTGCGCATGAAGACCTATCAGGACCAGTTGCGGCGCATGAATCACCAGATGACACGCGACCTCCAGATCGCGCGGCGGGTGCAGGAAGCGCTCGTGCCGCCGAACAACTTCGTCTCCAAGGGCGTCGAGATCCGTTCCGCATACATCCCCAGCGAGACCTTGTCCGGCGACTTCTACGATTACTTCGTGCAGAACGAGTCGATGTACCTCTTCGTGGCCGACGTGTCCGGCCACGGCCTGCCCGCGGCCATTCTCGTGTCGGTGCTCAAGAGCTACATCCACAGCGAGGCCGCGACGGAGCGTTCGCTCGCCGATTTCATGGCCCGGCTCAGCGACTTCTTCTTCACCGTCAGCCTGCCCACGCAGTTCGCCACCGCCGCGCTGTTCCGCGTCGAGAACCGCAATCTCGTGTACGCCAACGCCGCGCATCCGCCGTTCCTGCTGCACAGCCGCGCCAGCGGGAAGACCCACATGCTCGAACAGCCCAGCAATCTCCTCGGCGCCATGCCCAACATGGCCTTCGAGGAGCATTCCTTCGGCGTCGCTCCCGGCGACACGCTCTTCGTCTACACCGATGGATTGACCGATCGCGTGAACGACCGCGGCGACTTCTACTCGATCGATCGCGTGGCCGCGGTCATCGAGCAATCGAACGACGCCGACCTCGCCACCGTCTACGACGCGATCTTCTCCGACGTGAGCGGCTTCTCGGCCACGGAAGAATTCAAGGACGACATAGCGTTCGTGGTGACGCGGTTCCACTAACGCGACCATGAGCTCGATCCTCGGCATCTTCCTGCTTCTCGCAGCGCGCGAGCCCTTCCCGGCCACGTACACGCCGAGCCCGTGCGCGCCGGCCGAAGCGGTCGCTGCCGCAGGCAGGACCTTCCCGCAGTCCGAGATCTCGCAGATCGCGGCCCTCCGCGGCTACGACGTCGGGCAGGAGTGGGTCGACGCACACTGGAAGGAGCTGAGTGACGCGCTCACGCCGATCTGGGCGAAGGCCGCGACCTGCTACGCCACCGCCGCGAACGACAACCTCTACTGCAACGACATCGCCCAGGAAGAGGCGTTCGCGATCTGCAATCGCTACGAAGGCAGCGATCGCGAAAAATGCACCTTCGCGATGACCGCGGTCCTCGCCGGTCAGGACAACAACAGCAAGGAAGCGTGGACGGCCATGCGGCCGTGCCTTGAGACGCACAAGCCGAACGCGGAGCGCACCCTCGAGTGGTGGCTCGATCCGCCGGCGTTCGGCGCGAGCTATCCGGGCTGGTTCCGCGTTCACGCCGTCGACAGCGTGACCCGCGTCCCCGTGCAGGCGCGCCTGCACATCGAGAGCGCGCAGCAGATTTACGCCGAGGACGTTCCGAACGGCCTGCCCACCACGTTCTACAAAGTGCCGTGGAAGCAGATCAAGCTGTTCCGCGTCCCGAACGCTGCAGGGCATCGCGACGTGGTCGCGCCGCAGGTGCGCATCGAGGCGCCGGGGTATCGCAGCGAGTCGTTCCGCCTGCCCGTCGAAGTCGCGGCGATGAAGATCGAGATGAAGCCCGCGAAACTGAAGCGCGGCAAGAACAGCGTCACCGTCACCGCGGTCGACTCGATCACCGGCAAGCCCATCGAAGCGCGGGTGATGGGCGGAGAGCTCGTCCTCGGCAAGACGAACGAGCCGTTCGAGATCGAGATCAAAGGCAAGCGCCCGGAGATCTGGGTGACGAATCTATACGATCGTTACAGCGACGTCGTCGTCGTTCCCGCGGAGAAGTGACACCGCGTGTCACTCGTCTTCCTCGAGCAGCTCCTCGAGGTCGCGCTCGTCCATGAGCTCCGGCGTGATCCCCGGATACTTCTGCGTTCCGTAGTACCACGCTGCGCGAATCTCCGGCTCCGACGGGAACGCGCCCTCGTAGAGAAAGCACTCCAGCGATTTCAGCCGGCCGTTGAAGACGTGCAGGGACGCGTCGACCGGCGACTTCGTGCCTGCCAGCTCGACCTGCAGATCGTCGAGATGCAGCAGCTTCCGTTCGATGGACGGCGCGGTGGCGGGGACCTCGAAGCGGGTGATGAACCCGTTCGCGGTGGTCTCGCGATCGCGGACCGTCGCGGCGGCGTACTGCTTCCGCAGCGCGTCGAGGAGCGGATCGTTGCCGGCGAGCAGGCCCGCCATCACGTGCTGTTCGAATTGCTCGACCGTCACGCGATTCTCTGCAGGAGCTCGACTGCCTGCGGCTTCTTCTCGTAGCGGACGTCGGTCGCGGCGATCTTCTCGAGGTACTTGCGGGCCTCGCCGGCGTCGTTGCGGCGCAGATGGCAGCGGGCCAGCCAGAACCACGTGTCGACCACGTACTCGTTCTCGCTGAAGCGGTGAGTCTGCACGGCCCGGTCGAACGATGCGATGGCCTCTTCGTAGTGGCCCTGGGTGTACTCGATGCGACCGATGTGCGAGAGCGCGTCGAAGTAGTCGAAGGAGGTCTGGTCGACGGTCGCGCAGACGCGGCGGTAGAACGACGCGGCGTCGTCGAACTGCTTGCGATCGAAGTGAATCGCGCCGCAGAACAGCAGCGCGTTCCGGTAAAAGTACGAGTTGAAGAACGGCTTGTTCTCGTCGAACAGCGTGAGCGCTTCCTGGAAGAGATGGAGCGCGTCGTCGTGGTCGGACAGGGCGTACGAGTTCAACGCCTTCAGTGCGAGCGCTTGGGCCGTGACGTTGTCGTTCGATGAGTAACGCATCGACTGGTCGTGCAGATCCTTCGCTTTCGCGTAGTCGGCTTCCTCGTGCGAGAGATGGCCGAGGATGACGTACGACTTGTACTTGATGTCGTTGGCCTCGTCCGACTCCTCGGATGCGCACGCGGCGCTGAATCCCTCCCGGGCCTTGGGCAGGTCGCCCGCGTAGAGCGCGGCCACGGCGCGGTAGTAGGTCGCCTCGAGCGTGGTCAGGACGGTGCTGCGGTCGCGGCTCACGTCGTCGATGAATTTCGTCACCAGTTGCGCGAGGACGCGGTTCTCCGCGGTGGGATCGACGATGAAGTTCTGCAGGTAAACCAGCCGGTTCTCGAGGATGCGCATCATCTCGAGCATGACGGTGATGCGCTGCTGGTCCGCGTTCGCGTCGCGAAAGAGGTTGGCGAGCTGTTTCTGGAGCGATTGATAGCGCGCGTCGTAGTCGCGGACAGCGCCGCCTTCGAGCTCGCCCGGCTCGTTCTGAAGTTTCGTTTCGAGGGCGACGCGCTCGTCCACCAGTTGCTTCAAGCGCGCCGCGAGGTCACGTTCGGCCATAACTAGATTCTAGGTGCCAAGCAACTGGAGGGCCAGAAGTTGTTGCTATGTTGCTGGTTGCTGTGTTGCTGGTTCCTCGCGCCGCCTGGGTTTCAGGCCATGCAGCACGAGCAACCAGCAACCAGGAACCAGCAACATCAGGTCCGGTCCCTCTCCCGCTCGCGAATCTTCTCCCCGCCCACCTCCAGCAACCGGAACTCGATCTGGTGCTTGTCCTCGTCGATCGACTCGACGCGGATGCGCACCTTGTCGCCGAGGCGGAGCTCGCGGCTGGTGGACTCGCCGCGCATGCGGTGCTCGCGATCGAGGTAGTGCCAGAAGTCGCCGCCGATGGTCGCGACCGGCACGAGCCCCTGCACGAAGATCTCATCCAGCTCGACGAAGAGGCCGAACGGCGCCACGCCGGTGACGATGCCGCCGTAGTCGTTGCCGACCTTGTCGCGCATGAAGATGACCTTCTTCCACTCCAGCACCTCGCGCTCGGCGTCGTCAGCCCGACGCTCCCGCTCGCTCGACTGCGACGCGTACAGCGGGTGCGCCCGCTCGATCTCGTCACGGCGCTCGCCGTACAGCGCGCCGGTGTCGATCAGTTCCGCGAGCCGGCGATGGACGATGAGATCGGGATAGCGCCGGATCGGCGACGTGAAGTGGCAGTAGTGCTCCAGCGCCAGTGCGAAGTGTCCGGTCGACTCCTCGGAGTAGAACGCGCGCCGCATCGAGCGGAGGATGAGGTTCGTGAGGAAGCGTTCCTGAGGCGTGCCCGCGACTTCGTTCAGCACGCGCTGCAACTCGCCGGGACGGATCTCCTCGATGTTGCCGCGCAGCTTGATCTTGAACTCCTTGAGGATCTCGCGCAGGTCCTCGAGCTTCTGCGGGTCGGGCTGTTCGTGCACGCGATAGAGGCCGGGCTGGCTCGCGAACACGAGCTCGCGGGCGACGGTCTCGTTCGCGGCGAGCATGAACTCTTCGATCAGCCGATGGGCAACGTTGCGCTCCGTCGGACGAATGGCCTCGATGTCGCCCGACTCGCCCAGCATCACCTCGGCCTCAGGGAGATCGAAGTCGATCGACCCGCGCTGCTCGCGGCGCGTGCGCAGCACCTCGTAGAGCTCGTGCATCCGCTTGAAGTCGTCGAGGAGATAGCCGTAGCGATCGAGGAGCTCCGGACCTTTTTCTTCCGCCGCCTTGTCGCGCTCGGCGCCCGAGGCGGGCGACGCTCCGCTGGCGACGAGGATCGCGTTCACGTTCGTGTACGTCATCCGCTCCCTGGTGCGGATCACGGACTTGTAGATCTTGTGCTTGATGAATTTTCCGCGGCGATCGATCTCCATCTCGCACGAGAACGTGAGCCGCTCCACTTTCGGGTTGAGGGAGCAGATGCCGTTCGAGAGGCGCTCCGGCAACATCGGCACCGCGCGGCCGGGAAAGTAAACCGACGTGCCGCGCTCGAAGGCCTCGCGATCGAGCGTGCTTCCCTCGGTCACGTAATGGGCGACATCGGCGATGTGTACACCGAGGAGGAAGTTGCCGTTGCCGAGGAGCTGGACCTCGACGGCGTCGTCGAAGTCCTTCGCGGTCTCGCCGTCGATCGTCACGATGCTGCGGTCACGCAGGTCGACCCGTTTCGCGACCACGTCCGCGGGGACTTCGGTGGCGATCGCGTCGGCATCGCGCAGCACGTCTTCGGGAAAGTCGTGCGGGAGGTGGTGCTTGCGGATGACCACCTCGATGTCGACGCCCGGGTCGCCGATGAATCCGAGGGTCTCGACGACGCGACCCTGCGCGAAGTGGGTGGTGCGATCGGGATAGCGGTCGATCTCGACGTTGACCATCTCCCCGTCGCGCGCGTCCCTGGTCGCGTCCTTTGCGATGAGGATGTCGGTATCGATGCGCGTGTCGAAGGGGACGACGAACGGCTCCGGCTCGAGGTGAAAACGTCCGACCACCGTGCGATGCGCGCGGCGCAGCACCTCCGCGACCTCGCCGACGATGAACTTGCGGTCGCGCACGCGGCGGAACTCAGGGTGGCGCTTGTCGACGCGCACGACCACGAGGTCGCCGTTCATGGCGCCTTTGACGTGCTTGCGGTCGATGTAGATGTCGTGGCCTTCGCCGTCGGCGTTGCGCGGGCCGAAGATCGTGCCGTGGCCGTCGGGATGCACCTTCACGCGGCCGGCGTGATAGGGCGTGAACTCGAGCAGCGAGTAGCGCTTGCCCCGCATGGCGAGGATCACGCCGTCGCGTTCCAATTCTTCGACGGCGCGCTCGACTTCCTCGCGGGTGACGTCGGGATCGGCCAGGCGCTCGTGGATCTCGCTCAGGCGCAGGAGGCGGTTGCCGCGCTGGCGGAGAAGCTCGATCAGTTCTTCGTGGAGAGCGGGACGGTTGGGTACGGAAAGCTTGGTCATCTCACGCGGGCGTCGGCGCCCGCGCGCATGCTACCGCGAAGTCCGGCGCGGCGCCGCAGGCATCGAGGCGCGCTTGTGCGAGACGGCGCGGCGGCGCACCGGGCGCACCGATTCCGCGAAGCCGTTCAGCATCGTCTGCGTGCGCAGCTTGTTGTGCAGCGTGTTGCGATGAACGCCGAGCTTGCGCGACGCTTGAGTGACGTTGCCCTTGCTCGCGGTCATGGCCGCAACGATGTACTTTCCCTCGAACGCTTCGACCGCCTGCGCCAATGTAATTCCGTTGCCGATCAATTCACGAATGATGGCGTTCAAGCGATCGTCGATGCTTACCATGCTGTTGTCTGACCTCAGTGGTGATCTTGGAAGAGTCGAGATTCTACTACTCTGGATTCGAGGGACAGGAAGAAAAATTTTTCTTCATCGCGCACGCTTGACAAACGCGGAAAGAGTCATCGCGATCAGCGTGAAAACGGTCACCGACGCACCGAGAAAGAGCGACCGCGGACGATACTTCCACACCACCTCGTGATGCCCCCGAGTGACCTGAATTCCTCGGAAAAAGCGGTCGATTTCGAATTCGTGCGCCTCCACGCCGTCGAGCGTGACGCGCCAGCCGGGCGCGCGCTGCTGCAGCACGACGAGCACGCCTTCCTGCGGCGCGTCGACGGTCACGCGGACCTGTGATGAATCGAATTCCGCGCGCGCGGGACGAACGCGCAACGGCGAGCGCATGGTGAGAAACGCCATCGGCAGTGTGAGCTGATTGCGATACACGCGGACGTTCGCCGCGTGCTCCGCGGGCGTGAACGCGGAGCCGAGATCGTGCGTCGTCACGACCCATCCGATCCCCTTCCGCGACAGCTCCTCGCGCGTCGGATTCTCGAGCAGCGCCCGGTGCATGCGCACGTACGCGTCCGAGGCAACCGGCGCCGCGGTGAAGGCATCGAAGCGGCGCTCGTAGAGATTGAGGTAGCCGGAGATCCACGCGGTACGACGGTTCGCATCGACGGCGCCGGCGCGCAGGAACTTCGAGTCGGCGCCGACCTCCTTCGCATACGGCACGACGTCCGTGCGAAACGGCGCGGATGAAAGGAGCGACCACGCCCGCGGCGCGAGATCGAGCAGCACGACCGCCACCACGACCAGATCCACCCATCGCCGGTTCGGACGGATGCGCTCCCATCCGGCGACGGCCAGCGCCGCGACGGCGAACGCTGCCAGCGGCACGAGCCGCGCCGGATAGCGGAACAGCGTCAGCGGCAGCTTCGCCAGCAGCGGCGGTCCGAGCGAGACAGCGATGCTGCACGCCAAAAGCACGAGCCACGGCCACGTTTTCCTGCGGACGCCGAAGAGCGCGAGCGCGCACGCGACGATGCCCGTGTACACGCGCGGCAGGAATTGCTGCACCGCACCGCCGTCGATGGGCACGACGAAGCGCAGCCAGTCGCTCCAGGTCATCGAGTGCATGAGGATGAGCGCGGGATCGAGTCCCGCCGCGCGGTCGCTGTCGCGCAGCATCTCGAGGAACGGGAAGAGCTGCACGGCACTCACACCAACCGCGACGAGCGCCGCACGTAGGACGGACTTCAGTCCGTCCGGTCGGGCTGAAGCCCGACCTACGTAGAGCAGCGCGCACACCGCGGCGAAGAACGGCTCGCCGCCGAGAAACGCGAGAGCCAGCGCGAAACCGCCGCGCCGCCACGCACCCTCCGCCGCGCACCACAGCGCGAGCGGGATCCACGCGAGCGTGGCCAGGTTGTTCGAGATGTCGAGCAGCGACAGGACCGGCCCGCAGAACATCAGCGCGACCGCGCCGAGCAGCGCCGCACCCTGCGATGCCGCGCGCGAGAAGAGGAGATATGCGCCCCAGCCGAGGAGCACCACGTGCAAGTAGAGAAAGAGGATGTACGCCGTCGGAAACGGCAGCACGACGAACAGCCAGGCCGGCGGATAGAACACGCCCGTCTGCGGATTCGCGAGCCAGGGCTCGCCGCTGGCGTTGTACGGATTCCAGAGCGGCAGATTCCCCGCCTGCAGCTCCGTCGCGGTGAACCAGCGCAGCGGCTGGAAGTAGTCGAAGTGATCGCGAAGCGTGAACACCTCGCCGCGCAACAGAGGAAGGAGGAACAACGGAAGCGCGACGGCCGCGAGTAAGACGAGCGCGAAGCGGTGACGCGTCATGGGGCCGCGACGAAGTCTCTCACGATCGTCCGCATCAGCCGCACCCCCTCGGCGAAGAACCGCGCGCGGATCCGCTCGTCGTTTCCGTGCACACCGTCCGCGTCGTAGTAGTTCACCTTGAACGGCATCACGCCGTACGCGGGGATGCCACGGGCGCGGAAAAAGCGGCTGTCGGTCGTGCCGGCGGTGACGATCGGACCGGCTGTCGATCCCGGCGAGGACGCACGCATCGCGCGCGTGACGACGTTCCACAGCGGACCGCCGGCGGGACTCTCGGCGACAGGCTGCGAGGACAGGACCACTTCCACGCGCCCGTCCTTCCCCACGACCTCCTGCACGCGGGCGAGCATCGTCGCGGGCGGCGTGGAGGGGAGCAGACGGATGTCGATGCCGGCCGTCGCCTTCGACGGGATCACGTTGACCGACGTACCGGCGGCGATGTTCGTGACCGCGATGGTGTCCTGGAGCAGCGCGCGCTGTCCACGCGGCAGCTCGCGCACCATCGCCTCGTCGAGCGGCTCGCGGAGACGGCGGAGACTCGCGCCTCGGCCGTCTGTGCGCGCGGCCGCGGCCGCGGCATTGATGCGGGCGACGCTGGGATCGAGCCGGTACGGCGTCTCCATCGCCTGCACCTTGCCGAGGGCGCGAACCAGCTTCGCGGTCGCGCCGCCGTCGTCGGGCGGCGATGCAGCGTGGCCTCCCTCGCCTTCGCTGGTCACGCGCAGCCAGAGCGGCACCTTCTGCTGCACCTCGATGCCCCAGAACACCACGTGGTCGAGCGCGGTCTCGTTCGCGCCGCCTTCGTTCATCACGAAGCCGACGTTCGCGAAGAGGTCGGCGCGCTGGTCGAGCAACGCCTTCGCGCCGTTCATGCCGCCGAGCTCTTCGTCGGGAACGGCCAGGAAGATCACGTCGCGGGTGAGCTTCGCGCGGCGTCGCTTCAGATCGACCAGCGACATCGCGTGGGCGATGGTCAGCGACTTGATGTCCAGCGTGCCGCGGCCCCAGATGTAGCCGCCCTCGCGCACGCCGCCGAACGGCGGGTTGCGCCACGCGGCCGGATCGGCGGGCACGACGTCGATGTGGCTGAGGAGCAGCAGCGCTTTCTCGCTCGTGCCCGAGCTCAGGCGCGCGTAGACGCCCTGCCGCTTCGGATCGCCGCCAACGAGCTGCGCGGCGATGCCTTCCTTCACCAGCAGGTCGCGGAGAAAGATCGCGCCGGCGGTCTCGTTGCCCGGCGGATTGGTCGTATCGATCTTCAGATACGCGACCAGCGCATCCTCGGCCTCGCGATCCATCGGATCGGAGGGCACGCCGTTCGCTTCCCCGCATGACGTCAGCGCAAACGCGCTGACGACCAGCAACCAGCAACCAGCAACGCGCAGCCTCACGCGTTCCCGACGGCGGGTGCCGGGATGGTCAACTGCACCGCCGGCGTCTCCTCCGCGGTCGCGCGGTACGTCTCGTAGCAATGGCGGCAGCGCGCCTCGTACGTCGAGTCGCCGACCTCTACCTGCGCGTTGCCGCCCGACACGCGCTGCGAATAGTGCGCGGCCCCGCGGCAACGGACGCACACCGCGTGCATCTTGTCGACGACCTCCGCCACGGCGAGCAGCGCCGGCATCGGGCCGAACGGGCGGCGCATGTAGTCCTGATCGAGCCCCGCCGCGATGACGCGGATGCCCGCGTCCGCGAGCTGCATGCACACCTCGACGACGCCGGCGTCGAAGAACTGGATCTCATCGATGCCCACGACCTGCATGCCGATCTCCACGCGCGCGAGCAGCTCCGCGCTGGTGGCGACGGCGATGGCCTTGAGACGGCGCTCGTCGCGGGACACGACTTCGTCGGTGGAGAAACGGTCGTCGAGGAGCGGCTTGAAGACCTGCACGCGCTGGCGCGCGATCACGGCGCGCCGCAGCCGGCGGATGAGCTCTTCGGACTTCCCGGAGAACATGCCTCCGGCGATGATTTCGATCCAGCCGCCACGATGATGATCCAAGATTTTGGGCCTCCGAGGGTTTGTTGGCCGTTAGTGTAACCCGAAGACTTTGGCGAGCCGCGCCACTCCTTCGCGGATGCGCTCGTCGCTCTCTTTGGCGAAGGTGAGGCGCATCGAATTCGCGCCGCTCCCGTCGACGAAGAACGGCCCGCCGGGGATGAACGCCACGCCGTTCTCCACCGCTTCTTTCACCTTGGCCGCGGTGTCGACGTCCTGATGCAGCGTGACGAACGTGAAGAGGCCTCCGTCTGCCGGCGTCCAATGCGCGTGGCCGGTGAAGTGGCGCTCGAGCTCCGCGATGAGGACGCCGCGCTTGCCGCGGTAGAAGTCGCGCACGCGCTCGATCTGCGGACCGAGCTCGCCGCCGGCCACCAGCTCGTCGACGATGGACTGGTCGAGCATCCCCGAACAGAGATCGGCGGCCTGCTTGGCGATCTCGAGCCGTTCCAGCAGAGGCGCGGGCGCGACGATCCAGCCGCAGCGCAACCCCGGCGCGAGCACTTTCGAGAAAGAGCCGAGGTAGAGCACGCGGCCGCTCGCGTCGTTCGCCTTGGTGGCAGTCGTGTCCACGCCGTCGACGTAGACGAGCTCCCCGTACGGATCGTCCTCGATGATCAGGAAGTCGAATTCCTCCGCGAGCTCGAGCACCGCGGCGCGGCGTTTCTGCGTCATCAGCCGGCCGGACGGATTCTGAAAGTTGGGGATCGTGTAGAGCAGCTTGATGCGCGTGCGCGACACCACCTCGCGCAGCGACTCGGGGACGATGCCTTCGTCGTCCTGCTGCACGCCGACGAGCCGCGCGCTGCGGGCGAAGAACGACGCCGAGCCGCCGATGTACGTCGGCAGCTCCACAGCGACGACGTCGCCCTCGTCGAGCAGCGTGTGGGCGATGAGGTCGAGCGCCTGTTGCGAGCCGGTCGTGGTCAGCACGTCGTCGGCCGTGCAGACGACGCCGCGCCCGCGCATGATCGTGGCGATCGACTCGCACAGCCGCGGCAGGCCGCGCGTCGGCCCGTACTGCAGCGACACCGCCCGCCGCTCCCGCACCACCTTCGCCGCCACCTCGGCGATCCGCTCCGCCGGAAACGTATCCGGATTCGGCACGCCCCCGGCGAAGGAGATGATCCGCGGATCGTTGATCAGCTTCGCGAAGACGCGGATGGCGGAGGCGCGGAAGGAGTGGGCGTCCCGGGAGAAGAAGGAGTCGTAGGACGGATGAGACGAATGGGACAAATGGGACGGATGGGAGGGGGATCTACCTCGTCCCATACGTCCCCTACGTCCCATACGTCCCATCTGTGCCATGGCTCGAAAACCGCTCCACCGCCAGCGCCGCGTAGGCCGCGAACATCCAGCTCCCCACGAAACCCGAGAACGCCCAGTTCAGGGCGGTGCCGAGGACGCGGAGGGGGATGGTGAAGAAGCTGACGGCCATCGTGCGGTGCATGGTCTCGCCGAACGTGGCGAAGAACGAGAACGTGCTGAACAGGCTCGAGCCGGCGATGGCTACGACGATCATCACCACGGCGATCAGAACGTGACGGCCAAGGTCTGCTTTGATCGCGCCCCAGGCGCCGGAGAGGGAGGTCGAGGCGCCCGTGCCCTGCGCCGCCCAGTCGGCGATGGCGCGATTGGTCCAGATCCCCGTGACCACGCCGACGACGATCATCAGCATCACCGACAGCGCCAGGCCGATGCAGCCGCTGGAGATGGCCACGGCCGGCTCGTCGCGGAAGACGATCGTCAGGACCAGCGTCGGCAGGAGCGGGATCAGCAGGATCAGGCCGGCCACGCCCCAGGCGAAGTTGTAGATCCAGAACACCGTCCACCAGCCGTCCCTCGCGCCGGTCCACCAGCGCGACATCGAGAAGACGTGGTAGCGCGAGCGCGGTCCTTCCTGGGCCGGCCCCGCCGCGCGGTCCGCGTCGACGGCCACGCGCGCGCATCCCGCGGCGACCACCGAATGCAGCGCCACCAGCACGAGCGTCAGCACGCACAGGCCGATGAAGATCCAGATCAGCATCACCCACTTGTCGAGCAGCGTGAGGAGCGCGCTATCCATCTGATCGGGCGTGCGGAAATCCGCGAGGTCGATGCCGATCGACACGAGAATCGGCACCAGCATCGCGAGCGCCGCGGCGACGGCAATCGCCGCGAGGGCGAAGATCTCCACGAAGCGGATGACGATCAGGCCCCAGTTCGCGATGGCGTTGTCGAGGCCGCGACGGAGCACGTCGAAGACGCCGCGTTTCATGACAGGCGGTTGCGGCGGAAGTCCGTCGCGCCGGTGAAGTCGATGCGGTCGGCCATCTCCGCGAGACGGCTGCGCAGACGCACGCCGATGCGATCCTCCAGGCGCTCCTGCTTCGCCTCGGGCTGATGGTCGAGGTAGTTCGTGGTGAAGATCGTCGTGCGCTCTTCGTTGTACCGCGTGTTGATGACGTAATAGAGGATGTCCTGGACGAACTGGGTGGGCTTCTGCGAGCCCAGCTCGTCGAGGACGAGCAGATCCGCCTCGAGCAGCGGGCGCATGATCTCGGCCTTGCCCGGCGTCTGATCTGAATCGAACGAGGCCTGGATCTCCTGAATGAGGTCCTGAAAGTTCGTGAAGACCACGCGTCCCGGCTTGCCGCTGTTGACGACCTCGATCAGCGCGGCGACGGCGAGATGCGTCTTTCCCGCTCCGCATCCGCCCATCAGCAGCAGTCCCTTCCCCTCGGGCGTGTCCGGCCAGAGATCGACGAACTCCTGGACCTTGCGCTTGGCGTTGCGGAGGACGGTGCTGTTGTCGCGGAACGTGTCGAGCGTGCAGTGCTGGTAGCGCTTCGGGATGTGCGCGGCGGCGAGGCGCTGCTGCCGCCGCAGATCGCCCTGGCACCCGCACGGCTCCACGCGCAGCTCATCGCCCGGCATCGGCAGCCATCCCGAGCCGGCGCAGCGGGGACAGGTGGCGGGGACGGCGGGGACGGGACGCATAAGCGCAAGTTTATACTTTCGGCCGTCCGCCCATGCCTCGCACGCTCGTCTCCTATCTCGCCCAGCGGCCGGATGCGGCCACCTTTCTGCTTCCCGCGGAAGTGGATCGGGCGCTGTCCGAGCTCTTTCCGGAGCGACTGCTGCCGCAGCCGACGAAAGTCTTCCCCGCGGACGAGACCCAGCCCGCGGTCCTCGGCTTTCCCGTCGCCGATTCCGGGGTGATGAAGGAGCTCGAGCAGAAGCTCGACCGCTGGCTGAGCGAGGAGATCGTCTGGCAGCTCAACCGCGCCGAGCCGAAAGACCGCGCGCAGTCGGCGTTCATCGCCTACGTCACGCAACTGATGAAGGTGGCCGAGAACGCGCTGGTGTCGAATCTCCTGAACGACTACCACGCCATCTTCTGGCTGACCCACTCGCTCGACCTGGCGCGCCACTTCTCCGCCCTCCCCCGCCGCGTCTCCGCGCTCGACACGCAGGCCGGACGCGCGCTCGGCGATTCGCTGAAGTACCGCATCTTCGGGCGGTGGGTGTCCGAGACCCGCGAGCAGATGACCCAGATGTGCGCGCGCGTCGCGTCGATGCTCGACGGCGAGGAGCAGCGCGGCCTGCAGTTCTTCCGTCTGCTGCAGGACGACGTGCTGATCCTGACCGAGGAGTTCGTCGGGCCGGATCTGCGGGAGCTGCGGGCGTTCGTGAGCGGATACCTGCGCCGCGACTTTCAAGCCTTCCGCGAGTCGTTCGAGCGCTTGCGGACCACGGCCACGGAGCTCGCGCAGAGCGATCGCACCTTTCGCGCGGCGCTGCCGCTGTTCGCGGGCGGCGAGACGATCTCGCTCGCGCTCCTGCTCGACCCGCGCTTCGAGAACTTTCTCTTCGATCACCCCGCGGCGCAGAACGCCGTGTCGCGCGAGGAGCGCGAGCAGTTCCAGCTCATCGCCCGGCGCGTGCGCGAGTTCGCGGTGCTGAACCAGTTGCGCCGCGGGATCCTGTGGATGGCGGCACTGCCCGACGGACAGGTCGTCTCCGCCGACCGCCGCATCGGCGCGGCCTGGTCACGCTCCACGCGGCCGATGGACTTCGGACGCACCGGCGTCGTCGATCCGATGGTCCACCGCTTCGGGATGATCTACGACATCTCCAAGTTCAGCGAGACCCTCGGCAACATCCGCCGCGGCGGCGGCAAGGAGGAGCTGCGCTCCTACCGGCACATGCTCGTGTTCCAGCGCAAGCTCGACACGATCGCCCGCCGCCACCTGCTCCAGTTCGAGAAGTTCCTCGGGGACGGCGCGTTCTACACCACCCGCCGGGCCGTGCGCATCGTGCGCGCGGCCGTCGAGATCCAGCGCTTCTACACCGAGATGAAGCGCAAGGGCTTCGCCTTCAATCGCGGCCTGCGCATCGCCATCAACTATGGCTACTACCGCCTGCTGCCGATGAAAGCGTCTGACGCGGACGAACAGATCACCGAGTTCTACGGGCCGGGCATCGTCGAGCTGTCGCGCCTGACCACGGGCAAGGCCAACAAGGAGATCGAGGAGCTGCAGGCCTTCCTCGTCGCGCACGGCTACGACGAGCACAAGGTCCAGCAGTTCTTCGCCCCGCTCGCGCGCGGCGTGGACGTCGTCGATCACACCCAGAGCGCGCGCGAGTACTACGCGTACATCGACAACAACGGGCACCTCGTCAACGAGGGCGTCGTTGCGTCGATGTCCCTGGTGCAGGAGCTGTCGAACGAGCTGGGCGCGGAGGCGCAGCCGCTGTTCCGCCTCCGCTCGTCGTTCGGCTCGTACATCGGCTTCGCGCCGTCCATCCCCGGCGTCGAGCTCCTCGGCGTGCGTCTCCTGGGCATGGTCGCGCTGAAGGGTCTGGACAAGATCGACGTCGCCGAGCTCGTGCCGTTCGCGCAGGGCGATGTCGAGGACGTGACGCCGCTCGACGCGCACGAGTCATTGGTGATGCTGCTCCGGCAGGAGATGAATCGGCGCCGGGAGGCGTCGGGCGGGTGGCCGGCGGCGCCGCGCGAGGCCGACACCACCGAGAGCGCGATCGAGTCCGAGCTGGTGATCTGCCTCAAGGCCGACTCGAGCGACCTCGAGGACGAAGTGCTCATCGGAGAATGGGACCCGCGCTCGGACGACGTCCGCCGCCCCCTCCGCCTCCCCCGCGGTGACTTTCAGCGTCTGTTCTCGCTGAAGGGCGTCCTGACCGCGGAAGTGCTCGCCACGCGCAAGGAAAGCGTGCGCGAGATGTACGAGCGCCTGTCGCTGAAGTCGCTGGCGCCGGCGCTCGCGCTGGCGCCGTACCGCGATGCCGGCGGGTATGAGGCGTATGTGCTGGGGGAGGTGGTGGAGAAGTTATAGGACCTATACGACCTATAGGACCTATAGGTCGTATCATGCCCTGTGCGCGTCAACTACGAGACTCGCGAAATCGTCTGCTCCGTTGGCGACCTCGTCCAGGGCTCCACCTACCGCCGCATCGGCGTCGAGCGCGGCGACGGGTTCCGGCGCATGTGGATCGGGCAGGACATCCACACGCGCCGCGCCGAGCAGCGCGCGAATGAAGACCCGCACTACCGCGCGGAAGTCCATGTCGTCCACCGCATGACGCTGGGTGCGTGGAGCGTCACCATCACCGGGCGCATCGACGGGCTCTCTATCGACAAGGACGCGAAGATCGTCGCCATCGAGGAAGTGAAGTCCATTCACTTCGACCTCGAGCTGGAGGCGCTGTACCGCTCCGAGAAGTTGCAGCGCCATCTCTACCAGCTTCTGCTCTACGCGTACTTTCTCTGCGACCAGCCGGACCTGGAAGGCTTCGTCTTCGCGCCGCAGCTCGTGCTGATCGATCTCGTCTCCGGCGACACCAAGATCGTCGACACCGAGTTCGATCGCGACCGGGTCGCCTCCACGCTCGCGTCGAGCATCGCCAAACTGGTCGAGGACCTCGAGACCGCCGCCGCCCTCCGCGTGGCCAAGCGCGCGTTCGCGGACACGCTGGAGTTCCCGTTCGACGTCGTCCGTCGGGGGCAGGAAGAGATCGTGTCCGCCGTCGCGCGCGCCGTGTACCAGCGCGACACGCTGCTCGTGAGCGCGCCGACCGGGATCGGCAAGACCATGGCCGTGCTCTACCCGGCCGTGAAGCAGTCGCTCAAGCTCGGGAAGAAGCTCTTCTTCCTCACTTCCAAGACGATGCAGCAGGACGCCGCGGTCGAGGCGTTGCGCCGTCTCAATGACGGCTCGTTCCGGGTGCTGCGCATCCGCGCGAAGTCGAAGATGTGCGCGCACACGGAGATGATCTGCCACGAGGACTTCTGCCCGTTCGCGGCGCAGTACACGTCGAAGATGGAGAAGTCCGGACTGCTCTCGCACCTCGTCACGTCGATGAGCTACTTCGATCCCGACATCACCTTCGAGGCCGCGCGCGAGCACGAGGTCTGTCCGTTCGAGGTCTCGCTGGAGCTGATCGAGCAGGCCGACGTCGTCGTGTGCGACTACAACTACATCTTCGATCCCTACGTCGGGCTGAAGGCGTACTCGCAGGAGAACGACTACGGCGACTGCGTGCTGGTCGTGGACGAGGCCCATAACCTCGTCGACCGCGGCCGCTCCTACTACTCGCCCGAGCTGCACGAGAAGGCCTTCGAGGACATCAAGCGGCACATGATGTCCCGCAACTGCTGGGTCGACGGGTGGGAGGAGCTGCTGGAGATCCTCCGCGGTCACTTCCAGGAGCTGGCCGCGGTGCTCGAAGACGACGTGAAGCAGGCCCTCTGCGAGCCGTCGCGCGAGCTGTTCGTCGAGCAGCGCACCGAGTGGGAGCGCATCGTCCTCGAGTACATCGGCTGGAAGATCGACAACCGCATCGCCGAGGAGGAAGACCCGCTCATCGACTTCTACTTCAAGCTGGTGAAGTTCACGAACCTGCTCAGCGAGGACGGCGACGAGTTCGCGCACCTGGTCGAGAAGACGAACGACGGCCTGCGGCTGAAGATCTTCTGCAAGGACCCGTCGAAGTTCCTGGGCAAAATCTTCGACTCCGCGCATGCGACGGTCGCGCTGTCCGCAACGCTGGAGCCGTTCGAGTTCTATCGCAACACCCTCGGGTTCCCCACCGATCGCACGGCAGAGCTCTCGCTCCCCTCGCCGTTTCCGCGCGACAACCGGAAGATCGTGATCGTCCCCGAGGTCGACACGACCTACAAACGGCGCGCGGATCACTACGAGCGCATCGCCGAGAACGTGGCCCAGATCGCCGAGTCGTCCGACGGCAACTTCCTCGCCCTCTTCCCCAGCTACGCCTTCCTGCGCGAGGTGTCGGAGCGCATGCCGGCGCTGGACAAGCGCGTGATGATCCAGCGCAACGACATGACCGATTACGAGCGCAACGCGATCCTGGACATCCTCCGCACGCGCGGCCGCAAGGGCAATCTGATCCTGGCGGTGTCGGGCGGGATGTACGCGGAGGGGATCGACTACCAGGGCGACATGCTGTCGGGAGTGATGGTGGTCGGGCCGGCGCTGCCGCAGGTCAGCTTCGAGCAGGAGCTGCTCAAGCAGTATTACGACGAGCACTACGGCGCCGGGTTCGAGTTCGCGTACCTGATCCCGGGCATGACCCGGGTCGTGCAGTCGGCCGGACGGGTCATCCGCAGCGAGAGCGACATCGGCGTGATCGCCCTGCTGTGCAAGCGCTTCACACAGGAGAGCTACACGCGCTACTTCCCCGCGGACTGGTACGAGCAGTCGCCGCGCGAGCTCGTATCCCGCAAGCCGGCCAGCGAGATCCGCGCGTTCTTCGAGGCCAGGACGATGACCCCGCAGTTGAGGATGCTGTTTTGAAGAGCCGACTGATCGCACTGCTCCTGCTCGCCGCCTGCGCCACCCAGCCCCCCAAGCCCCCCGCCCTGGCCCCGCCCGACGCCGTCTCTCCGGCCGTGCTCGACGCGCTTTGCGGGCGGTTGCGGATGGATGCGATTGCGTCCGCGGCGCCGCTCACGGTCGTCAATGTCACCCGGCCGCTGGCGACCCAGCAGTCCATGGGGGCGCTGGCGATGACGGTGCGCGGACGGGTGAAGGGCGGCCGCATCGCGCAGTCGGTGACGGAGGCAAATCGCGAGATCGTGCTCCAGACCGATGGGACGTCGTGCACCTGGCGTCCGATCGCGCCCGCGGCGCTGGCCAGGCATCAGGACGAGATGGTGCTCGAGCTCTCGGCGCCGATGGTCAACGCGTTTTCACCGCGCGAGGGGGGCCTCTTCGCCCGCGTCACCGTCGGCGGGGAAGGCGCGTCGTGGTACTGGGTGACGCTCGTTCCCTACGGCGGGCAGTGGGCAGTGCGCGGAGTGAGCGTTCTGGGGCACTGAAAGTTCCATAACTGCCTGATTCGACTCGCGTTGACGGTGGCACGCAACTTTCAACGGAGGGCCGAGTAGGAAAAGCAAATGGCAACAAAAGCAACACGGGTTATGGTCGCCGACGATGACCAGGCCATCCGCCAGTTGGTCTGCACCATCGTCAAGCGGGAAGGGCTGGAAATCGATTGCGCGGCCGACGGAGCTGAAGCGGTCGCGATGCTCGCCGAACACGACTACGCAGTGCTGCTCATCGACCTGATGATGCCGCGCATCGACGGCTTCGGCGTCATCGAGTACGTGAGGAGAAATCCGTCGCGGCAGAAACCGGTCGTGCTCGTGATCACCGCGTACGCCGATCAGACGTTCAAGGAAGTCGACCCGGCCATCGTGACCGGCGTCCTCCGCAAGCCGTTCGAAGTCGCCGAGCTCGGAAACCTCATTCGACTCTGCGTCGACGGCTTCGACGATGCGGCCCGCGGCACCGGGACCTCTCTCGAACAGCCGGCGAGCGGAGAGCATCTGCCCGAGACCGGCGCGAATTAACGCGCCCAGCGCTCCAGCCAGTATCCCAGCATCACCACTGCCCACAGCGGCTTGGCGTGATTGGCCTTGCCGCTGCGATGCTCGGCCAGAAACTGCGTGATCGACGCTTCGTCGACGAATCCCTGCTCCCGCAGGCGCTTCGGATCGAGCAGCCGGTCCACTTCCCCGCGCAGTCCGCGATTGATCCAGCTCGCGATCGGCACCGACAGGCCGCGCTTGCGGCGATAAATCGTGTCGCGCGGGATCCATTTCTCCGCGGCCTTCTTCAGCACCCACTTCGTGGTCAGCCTGCGCACGCGCAGCTCCGGCGGAAGCGACAGCGCGAAGCGCGTGACCTCGCGGTCGAGATACGGCGCGCGCGCCTCGACCGACGAGAGCATCGTCGCGCGATCGACTTTCACCAGCAGGTTGTCGCGGAGGTAGCTGCGGTAGTCGAGGAGCATCGCCGCGGCGAGCGGATCTTGTGGAGCGGCGCCCGCTTCGGGCGCCGGCCATAAGGCGGCCGAAGCGGCCGCCACCCCACTGAGTCCCGTCCCGAACCAGGCCAGATGCCGCTCCGCCCACGGACGCTCGACGTCGCGCACGAAGCGCTTGAGCAGATACTCGAGGGTCACCTTCCTGCCCGACGTCGGCATCGCGTACGCGAGCTTGCGCACGCCCCCGCGCACGAACGCCGGCAGCGCGTCGTATTTGGGAGCGAGCTTGTGTCCGATGTACGTCGGATAGCCGCCGAACAGCTCGTCCGCGCCCTCGCCGCTGAGGATGACCTTCACGTGCTCGTGCGCCGTACGGGCGAGGAGGAACGTCGGCAGGATGGCCGGATCGGCGAGCGGTTCGGCCACACGCGTGGTCACGTTCCGCAGCGCGTCGTGCAGCGTCTCCTCGTCGGTGCGCACGGGCACGTGCTTCGTGCGCATCTGCCGCGCCAGCACCGCCGCGTCCTCGCTCTCGTCGTACGACTCCTCGGTGAACTGCGCCGAGAACGTGTGCACCTTGTCGACGCCGATGAATTGCGAGGCCAGCCGCGCGAGGATCGACGAGTCCAGTCCGCCGCTGATGAAAACGCCGACCGGCACGTCGGACATCACCTGCTTGCGCACCGCGTTCTCGACTAGCCGCTGCGTTTCGCGCACCGCCTCGGCCGGGTCGATGCGCTCGATCGCGAACGTCGTCGCGTCCCAGTAGCGCACGGTCTCTTCGCTTTCGCCGCGGAAGAGCATGTACGAGCCGGCGGGAACGCGCCGGATCGCGGCGAACGGCGTGCGCGGCTCGGGGATGTAGCCGAGGGAGAGGTACTGGTCGATCGCGGCGCGGTCGATCTCGCGCGACACCTCGGGATACTCCAGCAGGCATTGCAGCTCCGAGGCGAAGATCACCTCGCCGCGGATGCGCGAGTAGAAGAGCGGCTTCTCGCCGGCCCGGTCGCGCGCGAGCAGGAGCGTCCGCGTCCGGTCGTCCCAGATGGCCAGGCCGAACATGCCGTCCAGCATCTCCACCGCTTTCGGTCCCAGCTCGAGATACAGCGGCAGGATCGTCTCGACGTCGGAGTGGGAGCGGTACGGAAAGTCGCGATGCCGCGCGCGGAGCTCGGCGGCGTTGTAGATCTCGCCGTTGGCCTGCAGCCAGACGTCGTCGGCCGGTGAGGCAAAGGGCTGGTCGGCGCGCTCGTGGAGGTCGATGATGCGCAGGCGCTCGGTACCGATGCGCGCGTGCGGCTTGGAAAACGTCGCGCGTCCGTCAGGCCCGCGGTGGCGGAGCGCCTCGCCCATGAGGTCGACGACCTGGGGATGACGCAGCTCGGCCGTGCCGACGATGCCATAGATTCCACACACCGGCGCGGATTGTACTTGCGGCGGAACGCCTGTGGAGCGGCGGCCGCTCTCGGCTGCCGAGCGTAGCGGCGATCCGGCGGCCGAAGCGGCCGCCGCTCCACAAGCTTACGGTGCGTAAGCCACGTGCCGCGCGCCATCCCCGATCACGCGCCACCCGCGCGACTCGAGCAAAGCGCGCCGCTTTTTGTCGCCCACACGGAGCACGTACACGCGCGGCGTGTTCGTCGCGAGCGATCGGTCAAAGTACGAGAGAGGCTTCAGCGGCGCCGCGGGGTTGCTTGAGAAATGGCCGTAGCGGCGGATGAGGTAATTGCTCGTCAGCTCGCTCGCGTCTTCGCTGACGACCACGATCGGCCGGCGCAGGTAGAACGACATTGATCCGGCGTAGGCCTCGACGCCGATGATCTCCGTCTGCGGCGTGAGGTGCGGCTGCATCTCCGCAACCATGGTCTTCGTGGAGCGCCGTTCGGCGATCGCGCCGAGCAGCGGCTCCGTGGCGATCGGCATCACGATGATCGGCAGCGTCAGCGCCGCGAGCACCAGCTCCTTCCGCTTTGCGAGCAGCGCGACGATGCCTCCGAGCGCGAATGCGATCCCGAGGATCAGCGCCGCACGCGGAACGGCGGATGCGATCTCCGCCTTCATCTTCACCCGCGGCAGGATCAGCGGTGCGGCGAGAAAGATCGCGCCGAAGACGGCGAGCACGATCGCGGCGACGCGCGTCCGGGCCTCGCTCCAGATCCGTCCGACCATCAACGCCACGGCCGGCATCAGCGGCAGGATGTACTGCGGCCGCTTCGACTGCGAGATCGAGAAGAAGACGAAGGGAACGAGGAGCCAGAGCACGAGGAAGAGATCGACCTTCTTCGACGAGCGCCACGAGAACAGCGCCACGATCGACCACGGCAGCGCGCCGCCGATCAGATACGGCAGGAAGTACCACGGCGGTCCGGTGCGCTGCAGCTCGTCGGTGGCCATGCGCGCCGCGGTCTCGGTGACGAGCACGTAGCGCAGAAACTCCGGCACGACCCGGGTCACACCCCACACCCACGGTGCGATCACGGCCGCGAAGAGCACGATCCCGAGGAGCGGAAAGACCACGCCGAGGGCCTTGCGACGCCACGCGTACGGAACGATCACGAACAGCACCAGCACGAACGTCACTGGTCCCTTGGTGATCATCGCCAGGCCCATCGCCGCCCAGGCCAGCATCGACCACCGCCCGTTGCGCTCCTCGACCGCGCACCAGAACGCGACCAGCGCCACGACCACGAAGAACATCAGCGCGCTGTCGAAGATCACCGTGCGCGCGAAGGCCACGACGAACGGCATCGTCAGAAACACGATCGCCGTCACCCACGGGTCGTAGCCGGCCCGGCGCGCGAACCAGAACAGCACCGCCGCCGTCGCCAGCGTGAACAGGTACGCGGGCAAGCGCGCCGCGAGCTCGGTCGGCCCGAGGACCTCCATGAAGGCGGCTTCAGCGGCGAAGTAGACGATCGGTTTGTCGAGGTACGGCAGCCCGTTGAGGCGGGGCATGACGTAGTCGTTCGTCTCCGCCATCTCCCGCGCCACCTCGGCGTTGCGGCCCTCGTCGGCGTCGAGCAGCGGGGGCTCGCCGAGGCGGAGGCCGATCGCGACCACCACCAAGGCGAGCCAGATTTTCAACAGCCCGTTCAACCCGCGGAGGTTAGCACGCGCGCCTCGTGCAGACAGCGCTCGAACAGGTCCACCGCGCGGTCGATCTGCTCCTCAGAATGCGAGGCCATGATCTGGAAGCGGAAGCGCGCGCGCTCGCGCGGCACGGCCGGGAACTCCACAAGATTCGCGATCAGTCCCTGCTCCTCGAGCAGGCGCGAAGTGATCTTGGCCACGGTCTCGTCGCCGCACATGACCGGCACGACATTGCTGGGATTGCCGAGGCACTCGATGCCGCGCGACTCGAGCCCCGCGCGCAGGCGCAGGATGTTGTCGAAGGAGCGCAGGCGCAGCGCGTCGCCCTCCTCGCTGCGCACGATGCGCATCGCTTCCAGCGCCACCGCCGACTGCACCGGCGAGATACCGTTCGAGTACATGTGCGAGCCACCGTAGACGCCGAGGAACTGCTTCGCCGCGCGGCTCTTCGTGGCCACGAAGCCGCCGTTGCTGGAGAAGGTCTTGGAGAAGCTGCCCATCACCAGATCCACTTTGCCGAGCATGTGCTGGATGCCGATCTGGCCCGTCCCGCCGGGACCGGTCGCGCCGAGGTCGTGCGCGACGTCCATCATCAACACCGCGCCGAGCTCGCGACACACGTTCTGCATGGCCTCGATCTCCGGGCTGTCCGCGTCCATCGAGAAGAGTCCCTCAGACACGACCAGGATCGCGTTGACGCCGTCCTTCGCGCGGATCCGCGCGAGGCGCTGGCGCAGCGCCGCGACGTCGTTGTGGCGGAACAGATAGACGTTCTGCGTGGCCGCGCGGGCGCCCTGCATCAGGCACGCGTGCGAGAGCTGATCGATGACGATCGAGTCGCTCGGGCGGACGAAGCCCGTGATCGTGCCGAAGCCCGCCGCCCATCCGGTCGGGAAGAGGAGCACGTGCTCGGTCTCGAGCATGTCGCCCAGCGCGTTCTCGAGACGGCGTCCGGGGATGGTGTTCCCCTGCAGCATCGGCGAGGCCGCGGCGTGCGGCCCGAACTCGTCGAGCGCATCCTTCGCCGCGGCGAGGATGGCCGGATGCTGCGAGAGGCCGAGGTAATCCTGCGAGCCGAAATTCAGACCGGCCACGCGCCGGCGGTTCTGCGAGTGGAGCACGGCTTCCGTGGCGGGGCGGCCCTGCAACGTGCGCGCGTAGGGCCAGGTGTTCAGCTCCGCGCGGAGATCGAGCCAGTCACCGAGAGGTTGCGTGCGATCGAGCAGGTGCGCGCCCTGAGGGCTGGCGAAGTTGCCGAGGTGTCTGGTGAAGGCTTCGGAGGCGGGTGAATGCAGCTCTAGCGATGAGGACAGTACGTTCTCCTGGAAGATCTGGATTGTTGGCCGGATGGACTGCCGGTGTGTGTGGACCCGGTCAGAAGAAGTAGCGGATAGGTGTCATTCCCGAACGGCCGAATTCCCGCGACCTCTACAATGTGCGCATGCCGCTGCAGCAGGACACGATGCTCGGCCCCTATCAGATCGTCACTTTGATTGGCGAGGGCGGGATGGGCGCCGTCTATCGCGCCCGGGACACGCGCCTCGGGCGCGACGTCGCGGTCAAGGTGTTGACCAACCTCGCCTTCAGCGATCGCGAGCGTTTGTTGCGTTTCGAGCAGGAAGCGCGCGCGACGGGGATGCTGAACCATCCCAACCTGCTGACCGTGTACGACGTCGGCCGCGACGAGGAAGGCAATTCGTTCCTGGTCACGGAACTGCTCGAAGGCGAGCCGCTGCGGTCGCGGCTCGATCGCGGGCCGCTCTCGCCACGCAAGGCCGTCGATGCCGCGCTGCAGATGGCCCAGGGACTGGCGGCCGCGCACGAGAAAGGCGTCGTCCATCGCGACCTCAAGCCCGACAACGTCTTCCTCACCCGCGACGGCCGTCTGAAGATCCTCGACTTCGGCATCGCCAAGCTGACCTCGCGTGCCGGAGCGGACGGCCCGACCTTCGAGATGGCGGCGACGGAGCCGGGCATGGTCATGGGCACGGTCGGCTACATGTCGCCCGAGCAGGTGCGCGGCGAATCCGTCGATGCCCGCAGCGACATCTTCTCCCTCGGCACGATCTTCTTCGAGATGCTCACCGGCACGCGCGCGTTCAAGCGCGACTCCGCCGTGGAGACGCTCTCCGCGATCCTCAAGGAAGATCCGCCCGATCTCACCGAGCTGCTGCCGACCGCGCCGCCTCCGCTGGAGCGGCTGCTGCGACGTTGTCTCGAGAAAGACCGCGATCATCGTTTCCAGTCGGCACTCGATCTGTCGTTCAACCTCGAGACCCTCGCGTCGATGTCGCACACGTCGACGCTTTCCGGCGTGGCGCGTCCAGCGGTCACGCAACCCGCGCCTGGTTCCCCTGCGCCGCCGATGCAGCGCACCGCGGCGGTACCCGTGCCGACGCGCACCGTGGCGCGGCCAGCGGTGAAACCCGCGCGTCGCGTCTCTCCCCTGCTCCTCGCGCTGCTCTACCTCGTCTCCGTCGCCGGCGCGGCGTACGGCGCCTGGTGGTGGTCGCGGCGAAATGAGCAGGAAATCGTGGAGCCGCAGTTCCGCCGCCTGACCTTCCGCCGCGGCGAAGTGCGTTCCGCGCGCTTCTCGCCGGACGGCGAGACGATCGTCTACACCGCGGCCTGGGACGGACGGCCGTCCGAGGTGTTCGTCGTGAGCAGGCGATCGACGGACGCGCGTCCGCTGGAGATTCCGGACAGCGAAATCCTCTCCGTGTCGCCCGACGCCGAGCTGGCGATCCTGCTCCGCCGCGATCGCGTCACCAACCTCGGCACGCTGGCGCGCGTGCCGCTCGCCGGCGGCGTGCCGCGGGAGGTCGCGAACGACATCCTGCAGGCCGACTGGGCGCCGGACGGACAATCGCTCGCGATCATCCGGCAGCAGGGCGGGAAGACACGCGTCGAGTATCCGATCGGCACGGTGCGCTACGACACGGCGCATTTCGTGCGCGACGTGCGCGTTTCGCCCGACGGCAAGCGCCTGGCGATCCTGGAGCAGTTGCAGGGCGAATGGGCGCTCGCGATCATCGACAACGCGGCGCCGGTGACGATCGCGCGCGGATGGGCGCGCGGCGCGACCGGCATCGCCTGGAGCCGTGACGGACGCGAGGTGTGGGTCTCGGGCACGAACAGCGCGGCCTCGCCGCCGGCGCTCTATGCCGTGGACGTGGAGAACAGCACGATGCGGCTCGTGACGCGCCTCACCGGCTCGGTGCGCATCTTCGATCTGTCCGCGCGCGGCGAGACCCTGCTGTCGAACGGAACGTGGCGCGCGGCGTTGATGTGGAAGCAACGTGGAGCGGCGGCCGCTTCGGCCGCCGTCAATCCCGCCA